>JAPPPF010000014.1 GCA_028817665.1 Magnetovibrio sp.
CATCGACAAGGACAAGGCGGCGTAACCCGGCTCCGCGACGGCGCCGCTGCCCGACTCCGCCATTGGGATCGGCGCCGGTTTCGGCGCCCCCAGCGCCCCCGCGCCGAGCGCACCGCCGCCCGCTTCCGGTTCCGTCACGCGTCCCCTCGGCGTGCTCATCGACAAGGAAAAGGCCGGCACTGCGAGTCCCACCGCGGTTCCCGATGAATCGCTTCGCCCCGGCAGCGGCTTCGTGCCGCCGTCCGCGCCGCGGCCGAACGCACCGGCGGCGGCGGGATCGGGCGACCGACCGCTCGGCGTGCTGATCGACACCAAGCCGGACCCGGCGCCGGCGCCGCGCGCGCCACGGCCCATCGCCTCTCCCGCCATGGGCGTCCCGACGGCACCACCACCGACACCGACCGCCGGCGCCCGTTCGGAGCGCCCGCTCGGCAGCCTGATCAAGCCGATCTTCGCGGCGCCGGCGCACCCCTCCGGCCTGGCGCCGGCCGCGAGCCCGGCCGACCCCGCCACGGCACCGGCCCCCGGCCCAACCACGGCGCCGAGCGCGGGCGCGCCTGCCGACCAACCCGTCCATCTCGTCGCCGACCAACTGCAATTCGACCGCGAGCGGAAGATCATCACCGCCGATGGAAACGTCGAGGTTCGTTACGGCGCGCGCCAACTCTCCGCCGATCACATCACCTACAATCAAAACAACAATGTGGTCACGGCGAAGGGCAACGTGACCTTGATCGAACCCAGCGGCGAGAAGATCTTTGGCGATACGATGGATGTATCGGGCGACCTCAAGGACGCGCTGATCCACAACATCGGGATCATCCTCCAGGACCGTTCGCGGATCGCCGGCGTCAACGCCGAGCATACCGCCGGCCGGATCACCAACCTGCGCAAGGCGGTCTATTCCCCATGCAACCTCTGCGCAGACGACCCGACGGGGCCGCCCATGTGGCGGATCAAGGCGGTCAAGGTCATTCACGACAAGGACGCCAAGGTCGTCGAGTACCGGGACGCCTGGCTCGAGGTCTTCGGGGTCCCGGTCGCCTATACGCCGTATTTCCGCCACCCCGATCCGACGGTCAAGGGCAAGAGCGGCTTCCTGTTTCCGAAATTCGGCAACTCCTCCGATTTCGGCGCTGTCATTGAGACCCCGTACTTCTGGAACATCTCGCCGCACGAGGACGCGACCATCACACCGATCTGGATGACCAAGGAATTCCCGGTGCTGCGGGCCGAGTACCGCAAGCGCATGCTGAAGGGCGCCTTGGATTTCGACGGCTCCGTTACCGACAACACGGCGGATGACGAGTTCGACACGGAGAAAGGCGAACTTGGCGTCCGCGGGCACATCCTCGGCAAGGGCCGCTTCGACGTCGACCAGACCTGGCGCTGGGGCTTCGATCTGGAGCGGGCGACCGACGACACCTACATGCGGCGGTACGGTTTCTCCTCGCCCGCGTCCCTGAACAGCCAGTTGTTCGCCGAAGGGTTCCGCAGGCAAAACTACTTCAGCGTCAAGGCGCTCGCCTTTCAAGGCCTCGCCGCCAACGACGATCAGGACGAGATCCCGATCGCGCTGCCGCTTATCGATTTCAATCATTTCGGACGCCGGGACCGCCTCGGTGGGCGCACCAACCTCGACCTGAACCTGTTGGCGTTGACCCGGAGCGAGGGAACCGACGTCCGGCGGCTGTCCGTTCATCCCAGTTGGGAGCGCCCGTTCAGCACCGGTCTGGGTGACCAGTACCGCCTGACCGTCGGGCTCAACGCCGACCTCTATCACGTCAGCAACCTCGAGCGCAGCGGTATCGACGGCAGGTTTACCGGCCTCAGCCAGCGCGCCGTTCCCTACGCCGCCCTCGACTGGCGCATGCCGTTCATCAAGCTCGACAACAAGATCTCTCAGACTATCGAGCCCGTCGCCTCGGTGGTCTGGCGGCCCTACGGCGGCAATCCGGACGATATTCCGAACGAGGACAGCACCGACCTCGAGTTCGACGAAACGAACCTGTTCGACGTCAACCGGTTCACCGGCATCGACCGCGTCGAAGGCGGACCGCGGATCAACTACGGAATCAACTGGGGCGTTTTCGGCAAAGAAGGCGGATCGACGAAATTCTTCCTCGGCCAATCCTACCG
>JAPPPF010000047.1 GCA_028817665.1 Magnetovibrio sp.
GCTTGATCCAGTCGGGAACTCCTCGACTGGATCAAGCTTCTGATGGTCGAGGACATCCCCGCGGAGGCGCTGCGCTCCAACGACACCAAGGACCTGATCCCGCCCTTGTACGGCGCGCTCCTCAAGAACGAGCAGGACGTCCACCTCTTGGAACGCCTCGCCTTCCTGAACCGCCGCGAGGGGCGCTAGGGCGGCGAGCCCTGAGCGGCCATAGCCGCCGCACCATCCGGATGCGCGCCCCTACCGGACTGCTGACTGATAGCGGATACTCCACTCGTCATTGCCGGGCTTGACCCGGCAATCCACGACTTTGCCCGGTGCCGTCCTTGAAGTCGTGGATGCCCGGGTCAAGCCCGGGCATGACAAATATTGTCGACGCGGTCGGGTCGGCGAAGGGCGTTCGCCAATCAATTTCGAAGATATTGAGAAAACGGGCTAGCCGGTGTCGCGCCGGCTCATGCGGCGGCGGTCGAGGCGGCGGCGGTCGGCGGCGCGGCGGTCCTCGTCGCTGGGGCCGTCCGCGTCGGCCTCGCTGGCGATCAGGTCATCGACGTTCTTGATCAGGAGCGCCGCGATCTCCGCGTTGGCGCGCAGGTGCTCCTGCTCGACCCGGGTGAAGTCGAACTTGGCCAGGATGTCGTCCCAGAGGATCAGTTCGTTGACGTCGTAGTGGCGGTCCGTGTTGGCCAGGATCAGCAGTTCCATGGCGACGGCGAGCTGCGCTTTGCGGCTGTCGAAGATGGAGAAATCCACCGGCTTGCCCTTGCCGCGGAGCGGGTTGTCGCCGGCCAGGCCCGATTCGCCGATCAACGCGTTCAGGTAGTCGACCTCGGACTCGGAGATCACCTTGTCGGCGGCGATCATCCGGGCGGCGAGGGCGAACAACCCGCGTTTCTGGGTTTCGTCCAGGTGGTGAAGAAACATGACGGCGTCCCCATGGCCCTGTAAGGCCTTCACTTTACGCAGATTTCCGGCCTTTGGCCAAGCGGCGTCGTCGGCCGGGCGGTTTGCGCTCAACGCGTTGATCTTCGCCGGCGAGGCCGGGGCCGGCGGTTCCGCCGCGTTCCTGCGGTGGCGCGCGGACGGCGGCTGGCGTATCCTGGGCGCCAAGAGGCAATCGCCATCGGGGGACACGTGGATCAACTTCTCGACATGGAGGCCTGGCGGGCGCGGCTCGAGCAATATCTGAGCTGGATTCAAAACGAAGTGCTGGTGCCGAGCACGGCGCTTCAGGCGGTCGTCGTCCTCGCCGTCTTCGTCGCCGCCTGGCTATCCGCGCCGAAGGCGAAGGCGCTGTTGGAAAAGCCGATCGACAGGGCCTGGTTCCAGCGCTTCGTCCGGCCGGTGGTCTCGGCCCTGGTGCCGCTGACCCTGCCGGTGATCTGGCTGGCCGGCCAGTGGTTCTCGGTGATCGCCGCGCAGAACGCCGGTTGGCCGCACCACCTGATCGAGATCGTCGTCAGCCTGCTCACCGCCTGGGTGGTGATCCGCCTCGCCGCGACCCTGATCCGCGACAAGACCTGGTCGGCGGCGATCACGGTGATCGCCTGGACCATCGCGGCGCTCAACATCCTGGGCCTGCTCGATCCGACCATGGCCGTGCTCGACAGCATGGCCCTGCAGCTGGGGCAGGTCCGGATCTCGCTGCTCGGGGTGATCAAGGCGTTGATCGCGCTCGGCGTGCTGCTGTGGCTCGCCGGCTTCGCCTCGAGCCAGTTCGAGCGCCGCATGCAGGCCATTGCCAGCGTCACGCCGGCGGCCGGCGCCCTGTTCGGCAAGCTGTTCCGGATCGCCGTCTACACCGTTGCCGTCATCGTCGGCCTGCAGAGCGTCGGCATCGATCTCACGACCCTCGCGGTGTTCTCCGGGGCGATCGGCCTCGGCATCGGCTTCGGCCTGCAGAAGGTGTTCTCGAACCTGATCAGCGGGTTGATCCTGCTGATGGACCGCTCCGTCAAGCCGGGCGATGTGATCGCCATTGGCGAGACCTTCGGCTGGATCAACTCGCTCGGCGCGCGCTACGTCTCGGTGATCACTCGCGACGGCACCGAGCATCTGATCCCGAACGAGGAACTGATCTCGCAGCGGGTCGAGAACTGGTCGCACTCCAACGAACTGGTGCGCCTCAAGCTCGACATCGGCATCGCCTACGAGGCCGACGTGCGCAAGGCCATGGACCTGGCCGTCGAGGCGGCCGGCGAGGTGGCGCGCGTCCTGGAGAACCCGAAGCCCGTGTGCCGGCTGATGGAGTTCGGCGCCGATTCCGTCAACCTGCAGCTCCGCGTCTGGATCCGCGACCCCCGGGGCGGCGTCGTCAACGTGACCAGCGAGGTCCTGCTGCTGATTTGGGATCTCTACCGGGAAAACGGCATCGATTTCCCCTTCGCCCAGCGCGACCTGCACATCAAGAGCGCCGTGCCGGTGCCCGTGCGGATCGCCGACGGCTTCACCGTGGAGAAGGGCGCCGACCCCGGCGCGCCGGATTAGTCGTCGGCCGGCTCCAGGGCGACCAGCAGGTCCTTGGCGTCGACCTGTGAGCCCACCGACACCGCCACCTCGGCGACGGTCGCGTCGCGCTCGGCGAACACCGCCGTTTCCATCTTCATGGCCTCGACGGAGACCAGCACGTCGCCCCGCTTGACGCTGTCGCCGGCGGCCACCGCGACCTGGCAGATTAGGCCCGGCATGGGCGCTCCCAGTTGATCGGGGTTGTTGTCGTCGGCCTTGCGGTGCTTGATCCCCGTCGGCGCCAGTTTCTTGTCGATGACCTTGACGGTGCGCGGCTGGCCGTTCAGTTCGAAGAAGACGTTGCGGCGGCCCTCGTCGTCGGCCTCGCCGACCGCCAGGAAGCGCACGATCAGGGTCTTCCCCTTCTCGATGTGGATGGCGATCTCCTGGCCCGGCTCGAGGCCGTAGAAGAAGGCCGGCGTCGGCAGCACGCTCAGGAACCCGTACTGGCGGCGGATCTTCGCGTATTCGACGAAGACGTCGGGGTACATCAGGTAGGACGCCAGCTCGGCGTCGGTGACCTGGCGCCCGACACGCTGTTCGGCCTCGGCCCGTTCGGCGTCGAGATCGGCCGGCGCCAGCACCGAGCCGGGGCGCACGGTGATCGGCTCGCGGCCCTTCAGGACCTTGGCCTGAAGCACCTCGGGGAAGCCTCCGACCGGCTGGCCGAGCTCGCCGGCGAACAAAGAGACCACGGATTCGGGGAAGGCGATCTCCTTGTCCGGGTCGAGCACGTCGGCGCAAGTCAGCCCGCTGGTCACCATCATCAGGGCCATGTCGCCGACCACCTTCGACGTCGGCGTCACCTTGACGATGTCGCCGAACATCCGGTTGACCTCGCCGTAGATCCGCGCGACCTCGGGCCAGCGGTCCTCGATGCCGAGCGAGCGCGCCTGCTGGCGCAGGTTGGTGTACTGGCCGCCCGGCATCTCGTGTTCGTAGACCTGCGAGGTGCCGGACCGGATGTCGCTCTCGAAGCCGAGGTAGTTGGCGCGGACTTCCTCCCAATAGTTCGACAGCGAGCGGATGGCGTCGGCGTCGAGGCCGGTGTCGCGGTCCGTGTGGCGGAGCGCCGCCACGATGGAACCGAGGCTCGGCTGCGAGGTCAGGCCGCTCATGGAATCCATGGCCGCGTCGACGGCGTCGACCCCGGCTTCCGCCGCGGCCAGCACGCTGGCTCCCGAGGTGCCGCTGGTGTCGTGGGTGTGGAAGTGGATGGGGATCGAGACCTCGCGTTTCAGCACCGTCACCAGGATCCGCGCCGCTTCCGGCTTCAGCACCCCGGCCATGTCCTTGATGCCGAGGATGTGGGCGCCGGCGGCCTCCAGTTCCTTGGCCAGGCCGACGTAGTACTCGAGGTCGTACTTCGGCCGGGCCGGGTCGAGGATGTCGCCGGTGTAGCAGACCGCGGCCTCGCAGAGCTTGCCCGTCGCCAGCACCGCGTCGATGGCGACGCGCATGTTGTCGACCCAGTTGAGCGCGTCGAAGACGCGGAACACGTCGATCCCCTCGGCTGCCGCCTGATCGACGAAGTAGCGGACCACGTTGTCCGGGTAGTTCTGGTAGCCGACGCCGTTCGACGCCCGGAGCAGCATCTGCTGGAGCATGTTGGGCATCGCCGCCTTGAAGTCCCGGAGCCGGTCCCAGGGGCATTCGCTGAGGAACCGCATGGCCACGTCGAAGGTCGCGCCGCCCCAGGTCTCGACGCTCAACAGCTCCGCCATGCCGTGGGCGTAGGCCGGCGCCGGCGCCAACAGGTCATGGGAGCGGAAGCGCGTCGCCAACAGCGACTGGTGGGCGTCGCGGAAGGTGGTGTCGGTGACCAGAAGCCGCTTCTCGGCCAGCATCCAGTCGGCGAAACCCTTGGGGCCGAGCTCGGCCAGGCGCTCGGCGTTGCCGGCGGGCGCGTCGCCGATGGGCGGTCTCGGCGGACGCGGCTCGGTGAACCGTTTCGGGCGGTCGCGGCCGGCGACCTCGGCGTTGCCGTTGACGATGGTCTCGCCGATGAAGGTGAGCAGCCGGGTCGCCCGGTCGCGGCGCTTCGGGAACTTGAACAGTTCCGGCGTCTCGTCGATGAAGCGGGTCGAATAGTCGCCGGCCCGGAACCTCGGATGGCCGATCACGGCTTCCAGGAAGTTCAGGTTGGTGGCGACGCCGCGGATGCGGAACTCGCGGAGCGCCCGGTCCATGCGGTCCAGCGCCTCGTCGGGCGTCACCCCCCAGGCGGTGACCTTCTCCAGGAGCGAGTCGAAATGCCGGGTGATCAGGGCGCCGGAAAAGGCGGTGCCGCCGTCGAGGCGGATGCCGAAGCCGGTGGCGCCCCGGTAGACGGTGATCCGGCCGTAGTCGGGGATGAAGTTGTTCTCGGGGTCCTCGGTGGTCAGCCGGCACTGCACGGCGTGGCCGTTGAGGCGGATGTCGGCCTGCGCCGGCATGCCGCTCTCGGGCCCGCCGATGGCGGCGCCCTCGGCGATCCGGATCTGCGCCTTGACCAGGTCGATGCCGGTGACCGCCTCGGTGACCGTGTGCTCGACCTGGATGCGCGGGTTGACCTCGATGAAGTAGAAATCGCCGCTCGCCATGTCCATCAGGAACTCGACGGTGCCGGCGTTGACGTAGCCCGCCGCCCGGCCGATGGCCATCCCGGCTTCGCTGAGCCGGCGCCGTGCGTCCTCGTCGAGATAGGGGGCCGGCGCGCGTTCGATGACCTTCTGGTTGCGGCGCTGGATCGAGCAGTCGCGCTCGAACAGATGCACCAGGTTGCCGTGCGCGTCGCCGACGATCTGGACCTCGACGTGGCGTGCCTGGCGCACCAGCTTCTCGAAATAGACCTCGTCGTTGCCGAAGGCGGCGCCGGCCTCGCGCCGGGCCGCGGCGACCTGCTCGAGGACCTGGTCCTTGTCCTCGATGACCCGCATGCCGCGGCCGCCGCCGCCCCAGCTCGCCTTCAGCATGACCGGCAGGCCGACCTCGTCGGCGAGGCGCAGGATCTCGGCGTTGTCGTCGGGCAGCGGGCCCGTCGCCGGCATCGTCGGCGCGCCGGCGCGGACCGCCAGCTCGCGCGCCGAGACCTTGTTGCCGAGCTCGCGCATGACATCGGGCGGCGGGCCGATGAAGATGATCCCCATGGTGACGCAGGCTTCCGCGAAATCGGGGTTCTCCGAGAGGAACCCGTAGCCCGGATGAATGGCGTCGACGCCGGCGTCGTGGGCGATGCGGAGGATGTCGTCGATGTCGAGATAGGCCTCGATCGGCCCCTTGCCCTCGCCGACCAGGTAGCTCTCGTCGGTCTTGAAGCGGTGCAGGGCGAAGCGGTCCTCCTGCGAATAGACGGCGACGGTGCGGATGCCGAGCTCGTTCGCCGCGCGCGAGACGCGGATGGCGATCTCGCCCCGGTTGGCGACGAGAAGTTTGCGGATTTCGCGTTTTGCCGTGGTCATGGCGTCGGTCCCCTGACGGTCATCGTGGCGGCGCCCCTGTCATAGTTCCTTTGGGCGGGACTTGAAAGCATAGTTCGAGGCTGACAGGACGCGCGAGCGTTGTATGCTGGGCCCATGTTCATCGATTTCTTCCTCAAGCTCCGGGACGCCAAGGTCCCGGTCTCGCTGCGCGAGTACCTGACCCTGGTCGAGGCGGTCGACGCCGGGCTGGCCAATTACGACGTGCTCGATTTCTACTATTTGTCGCGCTCGACCCTGGTCAAGGACGAGCGCAACCTGGACAAGTTCGACCGCGTCTTCGGCGAGGTCTTCAAGGGGATCGAGCCCGAGCCCGGCGAGGCCCACGAGATCCCCGAGGAATGGCTCAGGAAGCTCGCCGAGAAGGTCCTGACCGAGGAGGAGAAGGCCGAGATCGAGGCGCTGGGCGGCTGGGAGAAGCTGATGGAGACCCTGAAGCAGCGCCTCGAGGAGCAGAAGAAGCGCCACCAGGGCGGTTCCAAGTGGATCGGCACGGCCGGCACGTCGCCGTTCGGCGCCTACGGCTACAATCCCGAGGGCGTGCGCATCGGCCAGGACGACAACCGCAACTTCTCCGCCGTCAAGGTCTGGGACAAGCGCGAGTACAAGAACCTGGACGGCGACGTCGTCCTCGGCACCCGCAACATCAAGGTCGCCCTGCGCCGGCTCCGCAAGTTCGCCCGCGAGGGCGCGCCCGAGGAGCTCGACCTCGCCGACACCATCCGGGCCACGGCGAAGAAGGGCTGGCTCGACATCAAGATGGTGCCGGAACGCCACAACGCGGTGAAAGTGCTACTGTTCCTCGACGTCGGCGGGTCCATGAACCCGCACGTGAAGACCCTGGAGGAGCTGTTCTCGGCGGCCCGCGCCGAGTTCAAGCACCTGGAGTACTTCTACTTCCACAACTGCCTCTACGAGCGGGTCTGGAAGGACAACCGGCGCCGCCACACGGACACCACGCCGACCTGGGAGGTGCTGCACACCTACCCGCACGACTACAAGGTGATCTTCGTCGGCGACGCCTCCATGAGCCCCTACGAGATCGTCTATCCGGGCGGCAGCGTCGAGCATTGGAACGAGGAGGCGGGCGCCGTCTGGATCGAACGCCTGACCCGGATCTACGAGCACGCCGTCTGGATCAATCCGATCAAGGAGGCCTGGTGGGACAACACCCAGAGCGTCGGCATGATGAAGCAGCTGATGGGCGACCGCATGTACCCGCTGACCATCGACGGCCTCGACCGGGCGATGCGCGAACTGAGCCGGTAGGACGGGCGGCGTGAAGAGCTATCGGATCACCGAGTATGGCGCGCCTCTCGCCGGCCAGGACGACGCGACCCCGGTGCCCGAAGGCGGCGAGGTCCTGATCGAGGTCGCCGGCTGCGGCGTTTGTCATTCCGACGTGCATATCTGGGAGGGCTACTTCGACATGGGCGGCGGCAGGAAGGCGGACCTCTCCCGGGCCCACCAGCTGCCGTTCACCTTGGGCCACGAGATCGCCGGCACCGTCGCCGCGGTGGGGCACGGCGCGACCGCGACGCTCGGCGAGCAGGTCGTCGTCTATCCGTGGATCGGCTGCGGCGCCTGCGACGTCTGCCGGGCCGGCGACGAGAACCTCTGCGCCCAGCCCCGAAACCTCGGCGTGCACCTGAACGGCGGTTACGCGACCCACGTCGTCGTCCCCGACGCCAGGTACCTGTTCCCGGTCGGCGACGCGCCCCTGGAACTGGCGGCGACCTACGCGTGTTCCGGGATCACCGCCTTCGGCGCCTTGAAGAAGGTGCGAGCCAAGGCCGAGGGCCGGCAGCTCCTGATCATCGGCGCCGGCGGCGTCGGGCTGGCCGGCCTGATGATCGCGAGCGCGATGATGGAGACCGAGATCATCGTCGCCGACATCGACCCGGCGAAGCGAGAGGCGGCGCTGGCCGCCGGCGCCGCCCACGCCGTCGACCCGGCCGACAAGGAGGCGCGCAAGCAGATCGTCAAGCTGACCGGCGGCGGCGCCCCGGCGGCGGTCGACTTCGTCGGCGCCGACAAGACCGTGGCCTTCGGTTTCGGCGCCCTGGCGACGGCCGGTCAATTGGTGGTGGTCGGCTTGTTCGGCGGCGCCGTCGAGCTCTCGGTGCCCCTGTTCCCGCTGAAGAGCCTCACCGTCATGGGTTCCTACGTCGGCACGCCCAAGGAGATGGGCGAACTCATGGACCTGGTCGCCACCGGCAAGGTCGCGCCGCTGCCCATCGCCACCCGGCCGCTGGCCGAGGCCGGCCAGACCCTGGCCGACCTGGCGGCGGGGAAGATCGTCGGCCGGGTCGTGCTGACGCCCGAGGGCGGCTGAGCGGGCCTAGTTCTTGACGTCCGCGGCGACCTGCATGCGGATGATCTTGTCGGGATCGTCGACGGCGCCGCTCGGGCCGGAGCCGCGCTTCAGCTTGCCGACGAACTGCATGCCCTCGGTGACGCGTCCCCAGACCGTGTACTGGCCGTCCAGGTGGCGGGCCCGCGCGTAGACGATGAAGAACTGCGAATCGGCGCTGTCGGGATGGAAGGCGCGGGCCATGGAGACGGTGCCGCGCTCGTGCGGCTCGTCCGAGAACTCGGCCGGCAGGTTGGTCCCGGAGCCGCCGGTGCCGTTTCCCTTGGGGTCGCCGCCCTGGGCCATGAAGCCGCCGATGACGCGGTGGAAGGTGAGGCCGTCGTAGAACTTCTGGCGCACCAGTTCCTTGATCCGGGCGACGTGCTTGGGCGCCAGGTCGGGCCGCATCTCGATGACCACGCGGCCGTATTCGAGGTCGAGGAAAAGGGTGTTTTCCGGGTCTCCGGCGTCGGCGGCGGGTGCGGTCATGAGGATTATTCCAATGGCAAGGGCGATGAGGCGAAGGCGGGCGGCGAACGGGCGCATGGAGTGGTCTCCGGTAACAGTCAACGGGCGGATCGGAGGGGTCTCATAGCATGCCGGGCGGAGCCCAGACAATGGCCGGACCGCCGCCCGGGCGCGATGATCAGGTGATTCCGAGCTTTTCCAGGATGGACCGGGCCGCGGCGGCGGGGGACAGCTCGCCCAGGCGCACCGCGTCCTCCAGCGCGCCGATGGCGGCGCGTGCCGCGGCGTTGCCCCGGACCTCGGCGAGCAGCGAGTCGGTGACCTCGTCCCACATACAGCGCGCCGCCTGGTCGGCCCGGCGCCGGGCGAGCCGGCCCGAGGCCTCGCCGGTGGCGCGGAACTCGCCGGTCGCCGCCCAGACCTCGGCGATGCCCTCGCCGGCCAGCGACGAGCAGGTCATCACCTTCGGCTGCCAGTCACCGGGCGGCGGGCGCAACAGGTGCAGGGCGGCGGCGTAGTCGCGGCGCGCGCGCTCCGCCGCCGGCAACAGGTCGCCGTCGGCCTTGTTGACGACGATCAGGTCGGCGAGCTCGACGATGCCCTTCTTGATGCCCTGCAAGTCGTCGCCGGCGCCCGGCGCCAAAAGCAGCAGGAACATGTCGGTGAGCTCGGCGACGGCGGTCTCCGACTGGCCGACCCCGACCGTCTCGACGATGATCATGTCGAAGCCGGCGGCCTCGGCGATCAGCATCGCCTCGCGGGTCCGCCTGGCCACGCCGCCCAGCGTGCCGCCCGACGGCGAGGGGCGGATGAAGGCGTCCGGGTGCCGGGAAAGCTCTTCCATGCGCGTCTTGTCGCCGAGGATGGAGCCGCCGGTCCTGGGGCTCGACGGGTCGACGGCGAGTACCGCCACCCGGTGGCCGAGCCCGACGGCGTGCAGGCCGGCGGCCTCGATGAAGGTCGACTTGCCGACCCCGGGAACGCCGGAAATGCCGAGCCGGAACGATTTTGCCGTATCCGCCAACAGTTCCGCCAGCAGCGCCTCGGCCGCGGCCCGGTGGTCGGCGCGGCTCGATTCGATCAGCGTGATGGCCCGCGCCAGGGCCCGCCGTTCGCCGGCGCGGACGCCGTCGGCGAGGCGGCGGGTGTCGCCGTCCTTGATCGCGGATCCGCCTTCCACGCCCCTAGTCTCCGGTCTTGGTCTTCAAGGCTTCCATGGCCATGACGTAGAGCTTCTCGCGGGAATCCTCGTCGAGGTCGTCGAGGACGTGTTTCTTGGCGCTGTGGATGGCCATCGCCTGGTCGATCAACGCCTGGCGCTCCGGGCTCGCCGGCGGCCGGCTCTTGCGGCGGCCGAGCTCCGCCTCGGCGCTGTCCAAGGCCTGGCGGATCAGCAGTTCCGGGTCGTCGTCGCCGGCCGGCGGCTGGGCGGCCGGCGGTTTCGGCGCGGTCGGCGGCTTGGCGCCGGGTTCGGGGATCATCCGCGGGATGTCCAAATCGGAGCCCGGCTCGTCCGTCGACGGCTCGTCGGCGGCCTTCGGCTGCTTCGACTCGCGCACCGAGTTAAACTTCGCCCGCGCTTTCTTGTCCATGACCACCGACAGCAGGGCATTGGAGACGAACTTCTTGATCATGGAGCGCGGTTCCGCATTGGCGCCGTTCGCCGGATCGACCGTTGGCGCGTTAACAAGGTTGCAACGAACTTAAGATACAACAGCCTGTGCCGGTGCAACAGGGTTAGCCGAATTTTGTCGGATTTCCGGGTGCATCGAAATTTGTTGGCCAAATCAAGAACTTACCCTTAATGTCCAGGCTATGAGACGTTTCAGAAAGGCCAAGATCGTCGCCACTTTGGGCCCGGCGACCTCGGACGAGGCCGCCATCGCGCGCCTGTTCGAGGCCGGCGCCGACGTGTTTCGGCTGAACTTCAGCCATGGCGCCCACGAGGACCACGCCGAACGGGTGACGACCATCCGCCGCCTCGAGGAGACCTTCCGCCGCCCCATCGGGATCGTCGCCGACCTGCAGGGCCCGAAACTCAGGGTCGGCGAATTCGCCGAGGGCAGCGTCCGGTTGAAGACTGGCGGTGCCTTCCGGCTCGATCTCGACGCGGCGCTCGGCGACGCCGGCCGGGCGCCGCTGCCGCATCCCGAGATTTTCGCCGCCCTCGAGCCGGGCATGGGGTTGTTGATGGACGATGGGCGGATCCGCCTCGAGGTCACCGAGGCCGGCGCCGACTTCGCCGACACCCGGATCGTCACCGGTGGCGATCTCTCCAACCACAAGGGCGTCAACGTGCCCGACGCGGTCCTCGACCTGTCGCCGCTGACCGAGAAGGACCGGACGGACCTGCGCTTCGCCCTGCAGGTCGGCGTCGACTGGATCGCGCTTTCCTTCGTGCAGCGGCCCGAGGATATCGCCGAGGCCCGCAAGCTGATCGCCGGCCGCGCCGCGGTGATGGCGAAGCTCGAGAAGCCGATGGCGCTGAACAGCCTCGAGGAGATCGTCAGCCTGTGCGACG
This sequence comes from Magnetovibrio sp., assembly GCA_028817665.1. Taxonomy (GTDB): domain Bacteria; phylum Pseudomonadota; class Alphaproteobacteria; order Rhodospirillales; family Casp-alpha2; genus UBA3470. The sequence continues at coordinate 11,309 of JAPPPF010000047.1, forward strand.
CGATCATGGTGGCGCGCGGCGACCTCGGCGTCGAGATGCCGCCCGAGGAGGTGCCGATCCAGCAAAAGCGGATCGTCGCCGCGTGCCGGGCCGCCGGCAAGCCGGTCATCGTCGCCACGCAGATGCTCGATTCCATGGTCCACGCGCCGAGCCCGACCCGGGCCGAGGCCTCCGACGTCGCCACCGCCGTCTACGACGGTGCCGACGCGGTGATGCTGTCGGCGGAGACGGCGGTTGGCGATTTCGCCCCGGAAGCCGTGACCATGATGGAGCGGATCATCGCCCGGGTCGAGAAGGACGACCATTACGCCAAGCAGCTCGAGGCCTCGCGCCTGCCGCCGGAGGCGACCGCCGCCGACGCGATCACCACGGCGGCGCGGCAGGTCGCGCAAACGATCTCAGCGGCGGCCATCGTCACCTTCACCTCGACCGGATCGACGACCCTCAGGGCGGCCCGCGAACGCCCGACCGTGCCGATCCTCGGCCTGACGCCGCGGAAGGACACGGCCCGCCGCCTGGCGCTCGCCTGGGGCGTGCATTCCGTCGAGACCGAGGACCTGCACACCTTCCGCGACATGGTCGTCCGCGCCATCGCGGTCGCCAAGCGAGAGGAAATGGCGGAAATCGGCGAAGCCATGGCGATCACCGCCGGCGTGCCCTTCGGCACGCCCGGCGCCACCAACATCCTGCGCATCGCCTGGATCGAGTAGGGGGCATTGCCGGCCTGGCGCCGGGCCTCTATACCGAAACATCGCCGGATCATCGCATTCGCCGCCTCGGGGGACGCCCGCGTGCTCGTTCAGATCTTCGCCGTCATCGCTCCGGTCTTCGCCTGCGCCGCCGTCGGCTTCGCCTGGGCGCGAATGCGGGTTCCCTACGAGACCGCCTTCGTCACCCGGCTGGTCACCAACGTCGGGTTCCCGTGCCTGATCTTCTCGTCCCTGCTGCGCGCCGAGATCACCCCGGAAACGCTCGGCATCATGGGGTTCGCGGCGCTGGCCACGACGGCGGCCTTCGCCGCCATCGGCGCCCTCGTGCTGTCGCTCTGCCGGATCGAGCTCCGCGCCTTCCTGAATTCCATGATCTTCGCCAACACCGGCAACATGGGCCTGCCGCTCTGCCTGCTGGCCTTCGGCGAGGAGGGCCTGGCGCTCGCGATCGCGTACTTCACCGTTAACGGCACACTCACCTTCATCGTCGGCCCGGCCATCGCGTCGGGAAACGCCGATCCCCGCGAAGTGCTGAAGATCCCCATGGTCTGGGCGACCCTGGCGGGGCTGGCGGTGAAGCTGGCCGCGGTGCCGGTTCCCGAATGGGCGATGAAGACGCTGTTGCTGATCGGCGGGTTCCCGATCCCGCTGATGCTGATCACCTTGGGCGTGTCGCTGGCCGGGCTCAGGGTCGCGCACCTCGGGCGCAGCACCGGCCTCGCGCTGTTGCGCCTGGTCATGGGGTTCGGGGTGGGCTGGCTGGCCGCCGAGATGCTTGGCTTCGAGGGCGCGGCGCGCGGCGTCGTGATCATCGAGTGCGCCATGCCGGTGGCGGTCTTCAACTTCCTGTACGCGCAGATGTACGACAACCGCCCCGACGAGGTCGCCGGCACCATCGTCGTCTCGACGGTCCTTTCCTTCGCGACGCTGCCTTTGTTACTTTGGTACGTGATGGGAGGATGAAGGCGGGAGTGCGGCGATGAAGATCACCTTGTTGGGGACCGGCACCCCGCATCCGTCGCTGAAGCGCGCGTGCTCGGGCTACATGATCGAGGTCGGCGACGACCTGATCGTCATGGATCACGGGCCCGACGCGCACTGCCGTCTCTTGGAGAGCCCGCGCGCGCCGACCGAGGTCACCCACGTCTTCATCAGCCACCTGCACTACGACCACTGCCTCGACTACGCGCGCCTGGTGCTGCAGCGCTGGGACGTCGGTGCCGGCAAGATCCCCGACCTCAAGGTCTACGGGCCGGCGCCGATCGCGCGCATGAACGACCTCCTGTTCCGCGAGGACGGCGTCTTCGGACCCGACGTCACGGCCCGCACGGAGCACGAGCTGAGCCTCGACATCTACAAGCTCCGGGGCGGCGTCCTGCCCCGCGCCCGCCCGGCGCCCGCGGTGACCGAGGTCCGGGTCGGCGACGTCGTCGAGGGCGGCGACTGGCGCGTCACCGTCGGCTACGCCTCGCACGTGCAGCCCTACCTCGCCTGCCTCGCCTTCCGCCTCGACGGGCCCGGCGGCTCCATGTGCTATTCCGGCGATTCGGGCGGCGAATGCGAGGAGATCATCGCGCTGGCGAAGGGCTGCGTTTTCGACGACGACCCCCAGATCCTGAAGCTGGTCACCCTGCTGCTCGAGCAGGCCGGTCACGAGGTCGTCGCCAGTTCCGCCGCCGACCAGGCGACCGGGATCGTCGTCACCCAGCTTCCCGACGTCGTCATCACCGACCGGATGATGCCGGGACGTGATGGGCTCGACGTGGTCCGGCGGCTGCGCCGGCGCAAGGAGCTGACCGGCCTGACGATCATTCTGATGTCCGTCGACAGCAGCGACGACGCGCGCTGGCGCCGCGAGGCGAAGGCCGCCGGCGCCGACGATTTCATCGGCAAGCCCTTCGAGCTTGAAACCTTCGCCGGGAAGGTCGAGGACATCGCCCAGACGCGGCGTGGCGGCGGCGCCTAGAGCGCCGGGACCGGCCGGGCCATCTCCGGAATATCCGCGAACACCGCCTCCAGGGCCTTGGCGGCCCTGAGCACCTTGGCGTCGCCGCGCCTCGGCCCGACGATCTGGAAGCCGAAGGGCATGCCTTCCTCGTCGACCCCGCAGGGCAGGCAGACGACCGGGTTGCCGGTCGTCGAGAGGGCGTTGGTGAGCCCCGCCCAGGCGACGTAGGTCGGCTGTTCGACGCCGTCGACGGCGGCGACGTAGAGATCCTCCTTGGGAAACGGCGACACCGTGGCGCCCGGGCAGATGAGGACGTCGTAGGCGCCGAAGAAGCGGTCCATCTCGCGGTGCAGGTCGCCGTGCTCGGCGAACGCCCAGACGACGTCGTCGACCTCCAGTTCCAGGGCCTGCTCGTAGTTGAGGCGCACGTTCGGGCCGAGCTTGTCTCGGTGCTCGGCGTAGTGCCGCTTCTGGCTGCCGAGGTACTGGAGTCCCCGGATCACCCAGTTGACGCGGGCGGCGGTGCCCAGGTCCGGGTGCGCGACCTCGGCCTCGGCGAACAGGCCGGCCATGCGGCCGACGCGGTCGTCGAAGACCCGGCGGATCGCCCGGCTGGTCGGCGCGAAGCCGAGGTCCGGCGAGAAGGCGACGCGGAGGCCGCCGAGGTCGGCGGGCGTGATCCCGAGGAAGGCGCGCGGGTCGCGCGGATAGCTCATCGGGTCGATGGAGTGGTCGCGGGCCATGGCGGCCGCGAGCAGGCCGACGTCGTCGACGCCGCGCCCCATGGGGCCCTGGAGCTGGAACGGCCAGTAGGGATAGGTGCGGCGCTCGAAGGGGATCAGGCCGGGCGTCGGCTTCAGGCTGGCGACGCCGCAAAAGGTCGCCGGCACGCGTAGGCTGCCGCCGGTGTCCGAGCCCGTCGCGATCGGCACCATGTCGCAGGCCAGCGCCGCCGCCGACCCGCCGGACGAGCCGCCGCTGGTCCGCGCGTGGTCGAAGGGATTGACCGTTGGGCCGAACACGGCGTTGGTGGTGTTGTTGCCGGCGCCGAACTCGGTGGTGTTGGTCTTGCCGCAGATCACGGCGCCCGCGTCACGCACGAACCGGACCACAAGGTCGTCTTGGTCGGGAACGAAATCGGCGTAGATGGGCGAGCCGAAGGTGGTGCGGAGCCCCCTGGTCAGGCTCATGTCCTTGATCGCCAGCGGCAGTCCGGCGAGCAGGCCCATGTCGTCGCCGGCCATCAGCCCGGCCTCGATCTCGCCGGCGCGGGTTCTGGCTTCGTCGAAACAGGTCGCGGTGAAGGCGTTGATCGCCGGGTCGGCGGCCTCGATCCTCCGGATGTAGGCGTCCAGCACCTCGCGGGGGGAGACCTCCTTGGCGCGCATCATCCGGCCCAGTTCGACGGCGCTCCGTTCGATCAGTTCCATGTCCCCATCCTCCCGTTCCACCGCCGTTCATGATCCGCCGATCGCGGTCGGGGTCAAGGGGAACCGGCGCGCATGGGCCGATGCACGGCGGCGACGGCGGCTTGCCCTGGCGCCGGGCTCGGGTATGATCCCGGTCATGAGCAAGGACCAAGTCGAACGCTACATCACGCTTCTCGAGGATCCGGCGCATCTCGATGCCGCCGGCTTCGACGACCCGGACCCGGCCGACGTGGTCGCCGCGGCGGCCCGCGATCACGGCCTGAGCTTCAGCGAGGCCGACCTGAAGAGCGCGCTGAACACGCGCATCTGCGACGCCCGCAGCCTGCCCCGGCCGTGGGGCTGGCCGCTGGCCCGCAAGCTCGGCCTGGTGCGCAGCTAGCCGATCCAGCCCAATCCGGCCATGCCGTCCCAGACCAGCTTGCCGCCGGAAACGAACAGCAAAACATAGATCAACCGGTAGAACAGCGCCTGCGACAGCACCTGGTTGAGGCGCCAGCCGAGCCACACGCCCAGCGGCACCAGCGGTGCCAGCACCAGCGAGGTCGTCAAGTTCTCCGCCGAGAACTGGCCGAGCCACAGATACGGCCAGATCTTGATCTGGTTGATCAGGAAGAAGAACACCACGTGGGTGCCGACGAACACCCGCTTGTCGAGGCGTTGCGGCAGCAGGTAGAACTTCATCGGCCCGCCGCCGGCGTGGGCGACGAAGCTGGTGAAGCCCGACAGCGCCCCGCAGAAGCCGCCGAGCGCCTTCGAGCGGGCCGAGCCCGTGGCCATGGGTGCGCGCTGCACGAAGTAGCTCATGGCGAAGATCAGGATGATGACGCCGAGCAGAAGCCGCACCGTGTGCTCGTCGACGTAGCGGTAGGTGGCGGCGCCGACGGCGATGCCGACGACGGCGCCAGGAACCATCACCGCGACGTTGCCGCGGTGCCAGTCCTTGCGGTAGGCCCAGATGTTGAACAGGTCGATCAGGCAGAGGATCGGCAGCATGATGGCGGCGGCGGCCAAGGGCGAGATGAAGATCGCCATGGCCGGCACCGAGAGCTGGCCCATGCCGCCGCCGAGCCCGCTCTTCGAGATGCCGGTCAGGATCACCGCCGGGATGGCGACGGCGTAGAACAGCGGCGTGAAGGCGAACAGCTCGCTCACGGCCCGGACCCGGTTGGCCGGCTCAGGCGGCGTCCAGGCGGGCGTTCGAATCCTCGAACAGTTGCAGGTTGCCCTCGATGTCGTAGGGCTGCTCGGTCAGGGTTTCCGGGTCCCACTCTGAGCGCCCGTCGCCGAAGAAGTCGCCGCCGTAGACATGCAGCGCGCCGGTGAGGCGGGGCAGGGGATTGGTCACCGAATGGACCACGTCGCGCCCCAGGGGCGCGCAGTCGCCGGTGCCGAGCGCCTCGGCGCCGGCCGCCTCGATGCGGTTCGGCTCGTCCTTCAGCTTGCGCCAGAAGATGTTGTCCTCGCGGCCCGTGTAGATGCCGATCACCGCCCACATCTTATGATCGTGGGGCTTCAGGGTCATCATCGGCCCCCAGACCAGGTTGAGGACCGTCAACTTGTCGGAGACGAACAGCCGGTTGACGCCGGCCCGGGTCGGCTCGCCGAGGCCCTTGAGCACCGCCGCCGGATCGCTGACCGCGCGCTCGACGATCTGCTTCACCGCCATGTGGCTGTCATTCTCGGCCACGGCGGCCTGGCATTCCTCGATCAATCTGTCGGCGTCGAACATCGTTTGGGCTCCCGTCGGTGGTGTCGTTGGATCGGCGTTGGACGCATGCAATTTACGGAATGTTTCCGTGGTTTCCAAGCCGCGCCGCGCGCGATAGAGTTTCGGCGCCCCGGAAACCCGAGAAACCGAGATGTCCGAGACCCGATCCGACTTCCTGCCCGCCGTCGACGTGCCCGGCGTGCTCGCCCGATATGATCCCGCCGGCGAGGCGCTGCCGCTGATGCTCGATTCGCCGCACAGCGGCAACGTCTACCCCGACGACTTCGGCCACGCCTGCCCGCGGAGCGCCATCCTGTGGGGCGAGGACGCCTTCGTCGACGAGCTGTTCGCCCACGCGCCCGGCCACGGCGCGTGGTTCCTGGCCTGCCGGTTCCCGCGCACCTACATCGACCCGAACCGGGCGCTCGTCGATCTCGACGCCGGCATGATCGAGGGCGGCTGGCCCGACCCGGTGGAGGTCACCGAGAAGACGGCGCGCGGGATCGGCCTGATCTGGAAGCGCGCCGACGACACCCACGAATTCTACGACCGGTTGCTCGGCCCCGGCGAGGTGCGCCGCCGCATCGATGAGTATTGGCGGCCCTACCAGGAGCAGATGGATCACATGGCTGACGCCATCCAGACGCGCTGGGGCCGGCGCTGGCACATCAACTGCCATTCCATGTACTCGCCGGCCTACGCCAAGCAGCTCAACAACCCCTACGCGCCCTCGACCGACATCATCCTCGGCGACCGCGACGGCACCACCTCGGGGCCCGACTTCACCAACGCCTTCTCAGACGCGCTGAAGCGCCAGGGGCTGTCCGTCGCCATCAACGACCAGTTCAAGGGCGTCGAGCTGGTCCGCCGCTACGGCGACCCGGCGAACGGCTGTCACAGCGTGCAGATCGAGATCGACCGCGGCCTCTACATGGACGAGTGGAAGATGACCCGGAAGCCCGGCTTCCAGGCGCTCCGCGAGACCCTCGACAAGGTGCTGGCGGAGCTCGCCGATTACGTCCGCTCGGAGATCGCCTGAGCCCGGCCCGCGACTTTTGAGCGCCGCTCACAGCATTTGATCCGGCCCGCCGGCTTGTTGCGGACACCCGCCTTCGCCTAGGCTGTTGCCATGGCCGAGACATCCGAGACGCGCCCGCCGACCGACGTCGCCACGGAACTGAGCTTCTTCGTGCCCGACGGCGCGAGGCCCAGGGTGCTGATGTCCGCCGCCTACACCGGCGAGAACCGGCGCAGCGGCACCTTCCGCGACGAACCCGTGACCATCCACGACGCGCGCCGCGCCCAGCCGCCGCCGAGGCTCGAGCGCGAGGGCTTCGAACTGGTCGACTTCGCGAGCGATTGCGCCGACTTCTACGACGCGGCCGAGGTCGAGGCCCGCCATTACCCGGAGATCGAGGCCTTCCTGAAGGCGCACACGGGCGCCGGCCACGTCCACATCTTCGATCACACGCTGCGCGTCCAGGACGACGCGGTCCGTGAGGCGAACGACACCCGGGGCCCGGTCCTGACCGTGCACAACGACTACACCGAGACCTCCGGGCCGAGGCGGGTCCGCGACCTGCTCGAACCGGACCTGGCGGCGAAGTTTCTGGCCGGGCGCTTCGCCCTGGTCAACGTCTGGCGCTCCATCGGCGAGAGCGCCGAGCGGCTGCCCTTGGCCATCGCCGACGCGCGGACCATGCGCATGGACGATTTCGTCGCCACCGACCTGGTCTACGAGGACCGCACCGGCGAGATCTACCAGATCGCGCACAGCGCCGGCCAACGCTGGTCCTATTTCCAGGGGCTCGAACCCCACGAGGCGGTGCTCCTGAAGTGCTTCGACAGCGCCACCGACGGCCGCGCGCGCTACACCGCGCATGGCGCCTTCGAGAACCCCAACGCCCAACCCGGCACGCCGCCCCGCGCCTCCATCGAGGTGCGGACGCTCTTGGGCTTCGTCTGAACCGCCGTTTTCCCGGCCCGCCGGCCGGCCAAATCCCCGCCAGGAGGCATCATGTTCTACCGCACCACCGACGACCACGGCCTCAGGTTCAACCCGTTCAAGGCGCTGGTGGCGCCGCGCCCGATCGGCTGTATCTCCACCGAATCCGCCGATGGGGCCGCGAACCTGGCGCCCTATTCGTTCTTCAACGGCGTTTCCGACAGCCCGCCGATGGTCATGTTCTGCCCTAATGGCACCCACGTCGAGGGCGGCGCCAAGGACACGCTGGCCAACATCCACGCCACCGGCGAGTTCGTCTGCAACCTGTCCAACTGGGCGCTCCGCGACGAGATGAACGTGACGTCGAGCTCGACGGCGCGCGGCGTCGACGAGTTCGAACTGGCCGGCCTCGAGACCGAGCCCGCGGAACTGGTCGCCGTGCCCCGCGTCAAGGCGAGCCCGGCGCACCTTGAGTGCCGGCACTTCCAGACCATCACGCTGCCCTCGACCAAGGCTGAGGGCACCAACAACATGGTCATCGGCGAGGTCGTCGGCGTGCATATCTCGGACGCCGTGATCAAGGACGGCCTCATCGACATGGCGGCCTTGAGGCCGATCGCGCGCCTCGGCTACTTCGACTACACCGTCGTCAACGAGGTCTTCGCCATGCACCGCCCCGGCAAGGCCGACCCGGACGCGGCGCAGACGCTGGTGAAGACCTGAGGCGGGTGGCGGATTTCGGACCCCGCCGCAGTCACCACGCATTTTCTCTCACCGTCATCACCGGTCCCTGACCGTCACCACTGCCCCAACCGTCATCACCGGGCTTGACCCGGTGATCCACGACTTCGCTCGACGAGCCGAGGTGGGGAAAGTCGTGGATGCCCGGGTCAAGCCCGGGCATGACGAAAGAGGAGGGGCGACGGAGGGGGCTTGCGCGCTAGAGCGGCCGCGGCGTGAACTCGGGCGTCTCCTGATCGCCGATGGGCACGTAGTCGTAGGCGCCGACGCCTTGCACATTCAGGAACCGGATCGTCGCGTCCGTCGGGTTGTGCGCCAGGTGCGCCTTCCGCGCCGGCACCAGCACGCGCTCCGCCGGCATCAACCGCGTCACCTCGAGCGGCATCTTTACATGCACGTCGACAACACCCGTCACCCCGATGAACAGATCGTCCGTCTCCGGATGCATGTGCCACGGCACGCACTCGCCGGGCGCCAGGACGACCTCCAACACGCGCAGATCGGCGCCCTGCATGAGGATGTCGATTTTTTCGACGGAGAATTCCGTTTCCCAGGGGCGGAAGGTGACCATGGTGCAACCTAACTCAAGCGCCCGTGGGATGGCCGGCAAGGCACGGGCGTCGGCGGGCGACGGATACTGCGAACATGATAACCCGTTGCGCCCTTTCCCATCGCTACTTCCGCGCCAGCAACACCGTGGCGCCCTCGGCGCCGGTCCGTTCGGTGTGCAGTGTGCCCGCCGGCACCTTGCGGGTCTCGCCCGCCCGGTGGGTTTCGGCGCCGGCCTCGGTGACGACGGTGAAGGCACCATCGACGACGAAGGCGAACACCGAAATATCGTGAGTGTGCAAGTCCTTGCCCGGATGGTTGGACGGATACACTCGCCGCTCGGGCTCTGCGTAGCCCTCGGCCTGCACTTGCTGCCTGAATTCGGCTTCGTCCATGTGCAACACCTCTATCGAAATTGATCAAATCGACACGAGCCGCCAATTCTACCCCACATACCCCCATCCTCTACAGCCCCTTCACGCCGCGCCCGGTTCCCCGTAAGCTAGGTCTCAGTTGCAGACCCGAGCCTGAGGAGCCCGCCCATGTCCGATGATCTGAACCAGTCCGAACCGAATTGCGCCCAGAAGGGCCCTTACGAAGAAGAGGTGATCGAGGGGCGGCCGTATTTTTGGTGTACCTGCGGGCATTCGCAGACGCAGCCGTTCTGCAACGGCACGCACCGCGCGACCTCATTCCTGCCGATGGTCTACAACGCCGAGAAGACTGGCACCGTCTACTTCTGCGGCTGCAAGAAAACCAAGACACCGCCGTTTTGTGACGGGACTCACAATTCCCTTTAAATCGCGGAGCGATTTAAAGGGAATCGGTATTTGAACGGACCCTCAAGCGCGACGCGCTTGAGGGATTTAATTAGAGCTTCCAATCATGCGCCGCGCCGTAGGAGAAATCGGCGGGGAGGATGCCCGCGCCCGCGCCGACGCTGACGCCGAAGCCCTGGACGTCCTTGAACTCCTCGTCGATGGCGATGCCGATGCCGCCCGAGACGATCTTGAACGGCCCGCCGGCCAGCGCGAAGCTGTGGCCCCATCCGGCGAAATCATCCAGGGACGCCTTCGGATAGAAGCCGATGTCGAAGCTGGCGCCGCCGGCGACGTTGGTGATGATGCCGGGGCCGATGCCGATGAAGGCGCCGATGTTGTCGCGGTAGTCGGTGGCGACCGTGAAGGTGAATGAGCCGCCGATCACGGCGCCGGCCGACGCGGTGATCCCGTAGGTCATGTAGAAGTGCCCGTCGGCGGCATTGGCGGACTTGATGAACAGGTTCTCCAGGATGCCCGCCTTCTTGAAGGTCTTCTCGGGCTTCAGCTTGAGCTTGGCCAGCTGGCTTTTGCGCTGCGCCGGGGTCATGGTGCAGAACTTCTCGTTGGAGAAGATGTTGATGAACGTCTTCACATTCTTGGCCGACTGCCGGCCGATCGCCTCGACCTCCTTCAGGGTGTCGCCGTAGGGACCGATCTGCTTGCTCACCAGATTGATGAAGTCGTTCTTGGCCTTCTTGGAGTTGAAGGCCTTGCCCGCCTTCTTCGCCGCCTCTCCGGCCAGTTTGCCGAGCCCGTCGAAGTTGGGCACCACCTTCTTCACCTGCTTGGCGATCTCGCCGACTTTCTTGCCGGCCTTCAGCACCCGCACGGCGGTCAGGCAGATCGCCGTGTTGGTGGGGATGCACTTGTTGGCGATGAAGTCCTCGGCGAGGCCCTTGTTGAACGACGGCACCCGTTCGACGATCAGGCAGGGCCGCTGGTTCTTCTTGCCGCACTCGTTCTTCTTGTAGCATTTGCCGCGCACGTCGACGTTGCCCGAATCGCAGGCCTTGCCGACGTTGATGGTGCAGGCCGCCTTGTGGGTGACCGGGTTGGCGTTGCGGAAGTAGTCGGACGGGCACGACCAGCATTCGCCGCCCTTGCGGGGATCGAAGAAGCTGCCCTTCTTGCAGCCGAACTTGCCCTTGTATTCGGCCTTCATCAGGGCCGCCTTGGTGACCTCCTCGCAGGCCTTGGACGAGGTCACGGAGAATACCGTCCGCTTGGCCCCCGAACAGGTCCAGTACTCACCGCCCTTGCGCGGGTCGACGAAGGCGCCCTTCGGTTTCGGCGCGTCGACCTTGCCCAGGTACTCGGCCTTGGAAAGCTTCTCGCCGATGATGTTCTTGGTCGCGCAGGCGCGCTTGTCGGTGACCGCGTAGGCGGTGCGCCTGGGCCGGTTCTTCGGGCAACGCCACCATTCGCCGCCCTTGCGCGGGTCGTGGAAGGCGCGGCTGGGCTTCGGGTTCTTGGTCTTGCCGAGATACTTGGCCTTCGAGAACTTACTCGAGGCCCGGCGCTCGCAGGCCTTCTTCTCGTTGACGGGGAAGATCGTGCGGTGCGTGCCCGACGGGCATTACCAGCATTCGCCGCCCTTGCGGGGATCGAAGAAACTGCCCTTGGGACAGGCGTTCTTGACGAACGTGGCCTTCTCCGTGGTGCAGATCTTCTGGCCCTTGCCGCCGCAATTCGGCGTCGCCGCCGCCGCCGGGCCGGCGGAAAGGGTCAACGCGAACAAGAGGCCGGCGAGGCCGGCCACGGACATGGACAACCCAGGCACGAAAAAACGACGCGGAAAACGAATTTTGTGTACTCCCCAATTCATCCCCAAACATGACCCGGCGCCCGAACGGGCGGGCGCCTTTGGCGTGTATTTTCAAATCAATGCCGCGGCCGCGCAAGACAAAGATTTTCCGAGGCCGGCGCCGTGACGCCTCGGTAACATGGCTCGGACGGATCGCTTCGCCGTACCATGCTTTGGAAAGCTCGGCATACGGGCGCCCCGTCGACTACTCCGCCGCTTCGCGCGCGCCGCCGTCGCGGAATGCCGCCATCAGGCTTTCACCGCGCTCCGCCGCCCGCACGCGGTTCGCTTCTTTCACGTGCCCGAAGCCGCGAACGGCCAAGGGAAGTTCGGCGATCTCAACGGCGGTCTCGTGGTTGGCGGCAGTGAGGCCGGCGGCAAGCGTCTCGAGTGTGTCGGCGTAGTCGGCAATCTCCCGCCGTTCGGCCTTGCGTTCGGCGAGGTAGCCGAAGGGATCGAAGGCGGTGCTGCGGAGCCCTTTGAGGGCGGCGAGGGCGCGCAGCGCCGGCAGCACCCAGGCGCCGTATTCCTTCTTCCGCAACCGGCCGGTGCCCGGGTCGGTCTCGGCGAACAGTGGCGGCGCCAGGTGGAAGGAGAGCTTGGCCCCGTCCTCGAACTGTTCGCGGAGCGCGCGCGCGAAACGGCCGTCGGTGTAGAGCCGGGCGACCTCGTACTCGTCCTTGTAGGCCATCAATTTGTGGAGCGCCCGAGCGGCGGCCTCGGCGAGCCCCGTCTCGCCCGGCGCCTTCGCCTGCTCGGCGGCTGCGACGCGCCCGACGGCGTCGCGGTAGCGGGCCGCATAGGCGGCGTTCTGGTAGGCCGTCAGGTCGGCGGCCCGATGCTCGACCAGGGCGTCGAGGTCCTGGCCGCCGCCGCCGGCCGGCGCGGCGGCGCCCGCGGATTCGCGGACGAGGACGGCCTCCACGGCGGCCATGTCGTGGGCCGCGCGGCGGCCCCAGAGAAGGGCGCGTTTGTTGAAGTCGGGGGCCACGCCGTTGAGCTCGATGGCGGCGTGCAGCGCCGCCTCCGACACCGGCAGCCAGCCCTTCTGGTAGGCGTAGCCGACGATGAAGAGGTTCGCCCCGATGGTGTCGCCCATCAGGGCCTTCGCCAGTTCCGTGGCCTCGACGAAGTCCAGTGCGCCGCCGCCCTCGGCGGCCGCGTCCGCCGCGCCGACCACGGCGGTGCGGATCGCCTTGGCGAGGCGGCGCTCGGGGAAGTTCAGGTCCGGGTCGCGGGTGAAGTCGGCGGTCATGGTCTGCTGGCCGTTGACCACCGCCTTGGTCCGTCCCGCCTGCAGCTTCGACAGCGTCTCGTAGCTCCCCGAGACGACCATGTCGCAGCCGAGCATGACGTCGGCGCCGCCGGCGGCGAGGCGGACGGCGTGCAGCTTGTCCGGGTCGTCGCAGATCCGCACGTGCGAATAGACGGCGCCGTTCTTCTGCGCCAGCCCGGCGACGTCGAGCACGGTGACGCCCTTCTTCTCCATGTGCGCGGCCATGGCCAGGAGCGCGGACACGGTGACCACGCCGGTGCCGCCGACGCCGGCGATGACGATGCCGTAGGGATCGGCGGCGTCCGCCGGGACCGGGTCGGGCAGCGCCGGGAAGGGGACTTCCGTCGCGCCCGGGGCCACGGTCTTCGGTTTGCGGGGCTCGGCGCCGTGCACGGTGACGAAGCTCGGGCAGAAACCGTCGATGCAGGTGTAGTCCTTGTTGCACGAGGACTGGTCGATGGCCCGCTTGCGGCCGAAGCCGGTCTCCTTCGGCGTGATCGAGACGCAATTGCTGGCGGTGCCGCAATCGCCGCAGCCCTCGCACACCAGCTCATTGATGAAGGCGCGCCGGGGCGGGTTCGGGAAGGTGCCGCGCTTGCGGCGCCGGCGCTTCTCGGCGGCGCAGGTCTGGTCGTAGACGATCACCGAGACGCCGGGCCGCTCGCGGAAATCGCGCTGCACGGCGTCCAGGTCCTTGCGGTGGTGACGGGTGACGCCGGGCGCCCACTGGGTGCCCATGGGGTACTTGTCGGGCTCGTCGGAAACCAGCGCGATGTGCTTGACGCCCTCGGCCGCCATCTGGCGGGTGATCATCGCCGGGTCGAGCGGCCCGTCCATGGGCTGGCCGCCGGTCATGGCGACGGCGTCGTTGTAGAGGATCTTGTAGGTGATGTTGACGCCCGACGCGATGGCGGCGCGGATCGCCAGGATGCCGGAGTGGAAGTAGGTGCCGTCGCCGATGTTGACGAAGATGTGCTCGCGCTCGGTGAACGGGGCCTGGCCGATCCAGTTGGCGCCCTCGGCGCCCATGTGGGTGAAGGTCTCGGTGTCGCGGTCCATCCAGATGACCATGTAATGGCAGCCGATGCCGGCCGCCGCCTTCGAGCCTTCCGGGACCTTGGTGGACGTGTTGTGTGGACAACCCGAGCAGAAATAGGGGATGCGGGTGATGTCAGTGTCGAGCTTGGCGAGGTCGGCCTCCTTGGCGTCGAGGAACTTGAGGCGCGCGTCGATGGACGGCGTCTCGCCGTAGGCCTTGAGGCGTTTGGCGATGACCCGCGCGATCCGGGCCGGGGTAAGCTCGCCGGCGCTCGGCAGGATCCACTCGTTCGCCTCGTCGAACTTGCCGATCACCCTGGGCCGCACGTCGGCGCGCCAGTTGTAGAGCTGCTCCTTGACCTGGTTCTCGATGACGGCGCGCTTCTCCTCGATCACCAGGACCTCGTCGAGACCCTCGCAGAAGTGCCGGACGACCTCCTTCTCCAGCGGCCAGGGCATGCCGATCTTCAAGAGCCGGAAGCCGAGGCGCTCGGCCTCGGCGGCGTCGATGCCGAGATCGTCGAGGGCCTGCAGGGTGTCGAGGTAGGACTTGCCCGTCGAGATGATGCCGATGCGCGGGTTCTTCGAATCCATGGTCACCCGGTTCAGGCCGTTGGCCCGGGCGAAGGCCAGCGCCGCATAGACCTTGTGCCTGTGGAGCCGCATCTCGGCGTCCATGGGCGGGTCCGGCCAGCGGATGTGGAGGCCGCCTTCCGGCATCTCGAAATCCGTCGGCGTGACGATCTGGACGCGCGCCGGATCGACGGAGACCGAGGCGGAGCTGTCGATGTTGTCGGTGATGCACTTCATGCCGACCCAGCAGCCCGAATAGCGCGACATGGCCCAGCCCAGGATGCCGTAGTCCAGGACCTCCTGGGTGTCGGCCGGATGCAGGAGCGGGATCTGGGCGTCTATGATCGCGTGTTCGGACTGGCTCGGCACCGTCGAGGACTTGCAGGCTGGGTCGTCGCCGGCGAGCGCCAGGACGCCGCCGTTGGGGGCTGTCCCGGCCAGGTTGGCGTGGCGGAAGACGTCGCCGGAGCGGTCGACGCCGGGACCCTTGCCGTACCACATGCCGAAGACGCCGTCGTACTTGGCGGCGGCGTCGAGGTTGGCCTGCTGGGTGCCCCAGATGGCGGTCGCGGCGAGGTCCTCGTTGACGGCGGGGTGGAACTTCACGTGGTGTTCGGCCAGGTGGCGGGCGGCGGCGCCGAACTCGCGGTCCATGCCGCCCAAGGGCGAGCCCCGGTAGCCGGTGACGTAGCCCGCCGTGCTGAGGCCGGCCGCCAGGTCGCGGCGGCGCTGCATCAGGGTCAGGCGGACCAGCGCCTGGGTGCCGTTCAGGTAGATTCGGCCCTCGTCGAGGGTGAACTTGTCATCCAACGAGACGTCGAGCAGCGGGGATCGCGCGCCATCCATGCATTCGACTGTAATACGGGTCCGCATGGCGGACAATCCGCGGCCACGCGGCTGTGAAGAATTCGCAAGGATCGTGCGGTCGGGCGCCCGGGCGGGCGTCGATGGTTGCGCGGCGGCGCCGCCGGCGAACCATAAAATTACCGGTCGCCGGGCGACGTGACGGGGTGCTTTTTCCGCCGGAAGGGGGTATACGGAAGCGGCCGTCGCGGTCTGGGCGCGGCGGTCACGCACAGGAAATAGCCGCGCTCACGCGCTCGGGGACCCATCCATGCCCATCCTCATCACCGGCGTCGCCGGGTTCATCGGCTTCCACCTCGCCGAGGTCCTGCTGGGCCAGGGCCGCCAGGTGATCGGCGTCGACAACCTGAACGACTACTACGACCCGGCGCTCAAACAGGCGCGGCTGGAGCGGCTTACGGCCGACGCCAATTTCCGTTTCCACAAGATCGACATCGCCGAGCGCGTCGCCGTCGAGATGCTGGCCGCCGAATACCGGGACATCACCGGCGTCGTCCACTTGGCCTCGCAGGCCGGGGTCCGGTACTCGCTGGTCAATCCCTACGCCTACACCAACGCCAACGTCGAAGGACACCTGGTCCTGCTGGAGGCGGCGCGGCGCCTGCCGGATCTCAAGCACTTCGTCTATGCGTCGTCGTCGTCGGTCTATGGCGCCAACACCAAGCTTCCGTTCGCCGTCACCGACCGCACCGACAATCCGGTGTCGCTCTACGGCGCCACCAAGAAGACCATGGAGGTGATGAGCGACAGCTACGCCCGCATGTGGAACCTGCCGCTGACGGGCTTGCGCTTCTTCACCGTCTACGGGCCCTGGGGCCGGCCTGACATGGCGGCTTTCATCTTCATCCGCAAGATCCTCGCCGGCGAGCCCATTCCGGTCTTCAACAACGGCGACATGATGCGCGACTTCACCTACATCGACGACATCGTCGCCGGTGTCGTCGCCTGCCTGGACAGGCCGCCCGAACCGTCCAATTCGGAACCGCCGCACCGCCTCTACAACATCGGCAACAACAACTCGGAGCCGTTGATGCGGTTCATCGAGATCCTCGAGGACGCGCTGGGACGCAAGGCCGAGTACGATTTCCTGCCGATGCAGCCGGGAGACGTGCGGGCCACCTACGCCGATATCGAGGCGACGCGGCGCGACTTCGGTTTCGAGCCGTCGACGCCCATCGACGTCGGATTGCCGCGCCTGGTGAACTGGTACCGCGACTACTACGGAGCGTGAGCGTGGGCCCGGCCCCGGCCCGCGACGTGTTTTGGCTGATCACCCTGGCACTGATCTGGGGGTCTTCCTTCGCCGCCATCAAGGTCGCCGTCGCCACCATGCCGCCGATGACCATGGTCGCGGTCCGCGTCGTCATCGCCGTCGCCATCCTCGGTGCGATCATGGCCTGGCAGGGCGCGCGGCTGCCCCGCGACCGGCGGAGTTGGGCCATGGGCTTCGTGCTCGGCGTGTTCGGACTGGCGCTGCCGTTCTTCCTGATCGGGTGGGGCGAGGAACGGGTGTCGAGCGGCCTCGCCGCGATCCTGATGGCGGTGATGCCGCTGACCACCATGGTTCTGGCGCATTTCTTCAACGAGGGCGACCCGCTGAACGGCGCCAAGCTGGCCGGCGTCGGCATCGGGTTCGTGGGCGTCGTCATCCTGATCGGCCCGGAGGCGCTGAAGGGGCTGGGCGGCGAACTGCTGCACCAGCTGGCGGTCGCCGGCGGCGCGTGCTGTTACGCCGTCAACGCGACCTTGACCCGCAACCTGCCGCACGGCCCGCCGGGCACGCCGATGATCGGCCGCGCCGTCATGGTGATGAGCTGCGGCGCCGTGATTTCGGTGCCGTTGGCGCTCGCCGTCGACGGGCCCGGCGCGCTGGTGGCCGTCAGCGCCGACGCGTGGCTGGCGGCGCTCTATCTCGGCGTCCTGCCGACCGGCCTGGCGACCCTCATCTACTTCTACCTGATCGAGGCCCGGGGTGCCTCGTTCTTCTCCTTCGTCAATTACCTGAACCCGGTGTTCGGCGTCCTCTGGGGGGCGTTGCTGCTGGCCGAGGTCATCGGCCTGCAGGCGCTGTTCGCCCTCGCCCTGATCCTCGCCGGGGTTGCCGTGGCGAGCCGGCGCTGATTTTTTCCACAGCTGTGCGGATTGTCACACAACTTTTTACGCCACAATGTTACCCAGGTTCATACACCAACAACTTTCAACATAGGGAAACATCATGAAATTGGGTCATCTAGGGATTGGCGGGCTGACGCTTGCCGGAGCGATCGCCGTGGGGGCGGCCATCGACGCGACGCCGGCGCACGCGCAGGCGCAGAACTGCCCGGCGGCGGTCGCCACGGTCATGAAGACGTTGCGGATTTCGCCGAAGGCGGTTTTGCCGCGCGACATCCGGCTCGCCTGCATCCGCACCGGCGGCAAACCGGCGTTGGCGAGCCGCAACCTGCTCGGCGGCTTCATCGGCAAGATGAAGATCCAGCCGGGCCCGCTGGCCATCGGCGATTGCGTCGACGCGCTGCTCTACACCTCGGCCACGGCCGGCCTGCCCGCAGCCTACGCCAACCTCAAGGATATCGCGACGGCGTGCCAGCGCGCCAAGGATCGCCCGGCGCTGGCGTCGCGCAACTTCTCGCACCGCTTCGTCGTCACCAACAAGCTTGAAGCGGCGCCGGCGGCACCGGCCGATCTGGCGAAGATCTGCACGGGCCGCGTCACCGCCATCTCCAAGGCCTTGAAGCTCAATCCGAAATTCGCCAACGCCAAGGACATCGCGACGGCATGCAAGCTCGGCAAGGGACGCCCGGTGCTGACCATGCGGAACTACCTCGACCGCTTCGTCGTCGCCGCGAAGATCGCGCCGAGCGTGCGCAAGCCGGCCGCGCCCGCGAAGCCGCCGGCCTGTCCGGTGGTCCTGACCAACGTGTCGAAGACGTTGGCGCTATCTCCGAAGTTCGCCAACAAGAAGGACATCGGCACCGCCTGCCAGCGCGCCAAGGGCCGCCCGGCCCTGGCCACGTCGAACGTCCTGAACCGCTTCGTCGCGACCTTCAAGATCACGCCGGACAAGCCGAAGCCGGCGCCCGCCGCCGTCGCCAAGAGCTGCGTCGGCAAATTGACCGAGGTGACCAAGCTGCTCCGGATCGATCCGAAGTTCGCCAACGCCAAGGACATCGCGAAGTCGTGCCGCCTGGCCAAGGGCAAGCGGGCGCTGGCGTCCCGCAACTTCACGGGCCGCTTCGTCAAGGCCGCCGGGATCAAATAGACCGGGGCCCCGATATCAAGTGGATGAACCCCGCCTTCCGAGGCGGGGTTTTTCCTTGTCCGGAAGTCAAATGCCGGTGAGCGACGGCCTCGGGCGCTCGTGTCAGCGGCGCGAAACGGGTAGAATCGGGCGGCTTCTGTTCGGGGGGAATGATGAGCAAGGTAATTTCGGCCGCCGACGCCGTCGAGCTGATCCAGGACGGCGACGTCATCGCGATCTCGGGGTACGGCACCAACGGCGTGCCCGAGAAACTGCTGGCCGGGTTGGAGGAACGGTTCACGGAGACCGGGGCGCCGGGCGACCTGACGCTCATGTTCGCCGGCGGCATCGGCGACGGCAAGGAGCGCGGCCTCAACCGGCTCGGCCATGAGGGCCTGTTGAAGCGGGTCATCGGCGGGCATTACGGGCTGATCCCGAAGATCGAGAAACTGGCCGTCGATAACCGCATCGAGGCCTACAATTTCCCCGAAGGCGTGATCACCAACCTCTACCGCAACATCGCGGCGGGTAAGAGCGGCGTGCTGTCGCACGTTGGCCTCGAGACCTTCGTCGACCCGCGGCTGGAAGGCGGCAAGGTCAACGCCGCCGCGGAGGAAGACCTGGTCGAGCTGCTGCAGTTGAACGGCGGCGACGTTCTCTACTTCCGCGCCGATCCCATCAACATCGCCTTCATCCGCGGCACCACCGCCGGTCCGGATGGCAACATTTCCCTGGAGCGCGAGGCTCTGAGTTTGGAGAACCTGGCCCTGGCCATGGCGGCGCACAATTCCGGCGGCATCGTCATCTGCCAGGTCGAACGGATCGCGCAACTCAACTCCATCGACCCGCGCCACGTCCGCATCCCCGGTTTCATGGTCGATTGCGTGGTTCTCGCCGAGCCGGAGTTTCACATGCAGAACTACGCCGAGCATTACAACCCCGCGCTCTCCGGTGAGATCCGGGTGCCCCTGGAAAGCCTGCCGCCCATGGATCTCGACGAGAAGAAGGTCGTGGTCCGGCGCGCCGCCATGGAGCTGACGCCGCGCGCCATCGTCAATCTCGGTGTCGGCCTGGCGTCCAGCGTCGGCAACATCGCCGCCGAGGAGAAGATCTCCGATCGGATCATGCTGACCGTCGATCCAGGCGTCTACGGCGGGGTGCCGCTGGACGGCTACGGTTTCGGCGCGTCACTCAACTTCACCGCTTCCATTGATCACGCCTCGCAGTTCGATTTCATCGACGGCGGCGGCCTCGACATCGCGTGCCTGGGCTTCGCCGAGTGCGACGGCGCCGGCAACGTCAACGCCAGCCGGTTCGCGTCCAGGGTCTCGGGGTGCGGCGGCTTCATCAACATCTCCCAGAACTCGAAGAAGGTGGTGTTCGTCGGCACCTTCACCTCGGGCGGCCTGGCGGCGCGCATCGAGGACGGCGAGCTCCGCATCGAGACCGAGGGCAAGTACCGGAAGTTCGTCGACGCCGTCGGTCAGGTCACTTTCGCCGGCGCCTGCGCGGGGCGCGAGAGGCGGACGGTTCTCTACGTCACCGAGCGCTGCGTGTTCCAACTCCGCGAGGACGGGCTCGAACTCACCGAGGTCGCGCCCGGCGTCGACCTGCGGACCCAGATCCTTGATCTGCTGCCGTTCAAGCCGATCGTCTTCGATCCGAAGCCGATGGCGGCGGCGCTGTTCCAACCCGCCGTCATGGGGCTGCGCGAGCGGATGTCGGACATTGGCATCGAGGACCGCATCGATTACACGCCGCAGACCAACACGCTTTTCCTGGATTTCGCCGGCATGCGGGTCCAGACCGCCGATGACCTGGTCCGCATCAAGGACGCCGTCGAGGCGGTCCTGGAGCCGATCGGCAAGCGCGTCAACGCGATCGTCAATTACGATTCCTTCTGGGTTAACCCCGACATCGCCGACGCCTATCTCGACCTCGTCCGCCACGTCGAGGAGTCCTACTACTTCAAGGTCTCTCGCTACACCACCAGCGGCTTCATGCGGATCAAGCTGTCGCGCGGCCTCGAGGACCGCCAGGTGACCTCGGACGTGGCCCACAGCTACGTCGACGCGGCCAGGTCGCTCAGCGACGATTAGGCCCGGCCGGCGCCGGCGATCAGCCGCCGCGATCCGAGACATCACGATTTCGAATTTCCCCGCGCCGGCGAATGCTGCTAAGGGTGGCGCCGTCGGTCCATTTCAGCCGGGAGCATCACCATGTTCGAGGGTTTCGAAACCCACCGCGTCACCACGTCGGAAACGGAGATTCACCTCCGTGCCGGCGGTGACGGGCCGCCGGTGCTGTTGATCCACGGCTACCCGCAAACCCACGTCTGCTGGCACGCCGTGGCGACCCGGTTGGCCGAGCGGTTCCGCGTCGTCGCGCCGGATCTCCGCGGCTACGGCGACAGCGCGGCGCCGGCCAGCGATCCCGGCCACGAGGCCTATTCGAAACGGACCATGGCGAACGACCTGGTCGAGGCCATGGCGGCGCTCGGCCACGCGCGTTTCGCCGTCGTCGGTCACGACCGGGGCGCGCGGGTCGCCTACCGCATGACCCTCGACCACGCAGAGCGTGTCGAGCGCTTGGCCAGCCTCGACGTGGTGCCGACCCTCGACATGTGGGAGAGCATCGACAAGGCGCGCGCCATCGGCGGTTTTCATTGGGCCTTCCTGGCCCAGGCGGCGCCGTTCCCCGAGATCCTCATCGGCCATGCGCCGGAGCTATTCCAGGATACCCTGATGGCCAACTGGGCGGCACCCGGCTTCCGCTTCGACGCCGCCGCCACGGAAGCCTATCACGCGGCGTTCCGGAACCCCGACATGATCCGCGCCACCTGCGAGGACTACCGGGCCGGCGCCACTGTCGACGCTGAGCACGACGCCGAGGACCGGGCCGCCGGCCGGCGCATCGGCTGCCCGGTGCTGTTCCTGTGGGGCGGCGTGCGCGGCTTCGGCGGACCGCAAGGCGGCGCCGACCCGCTCGGGGTGTGGCGCGCCTGGGCCGACGACGTCGAGGGGGGCGCGCTCGATTGCGGCCATTTCCTGCCCGAGGAGGCGCCCGAGCAGGTGGTCGAACGGTTGCAGGCGTTCCTCGGCGGGGTGCCGGCCTAGGTGTCCGCCCAGCCGCCTCAGAATCTGGGGAAGGGGATCGCCTTCTTCGTCGCCGCCTGGGCCATCGTCCCGGGCATGGATGCCTGCGCCAAGCTCCTCGGTGACATGGGCTATCCGGTGTTGATGACGGTCTGGGGCCGGTTCGCCTTCAGCGTGCTGCTGCTGCTGCCGCTGCTGGCGACGCGCCGCCACCGCCGCGCCTTTAGCTGGCCGCGCGAGCCGATGACCCAATTCCTGCGCGGGCTCTTCCTGGTCGCCGCCACGTTCGGTTTCTACATGGGGCTCCGGACCCTGCCGCTCGCCGACGCGCTGGCGATTTACCTGGTCTATCCGTTCCTGGTCACCGCCCTGTCGCCGCTGGTCCTGGGCGAGATGCCGGGGCTCAGGCGCTGGGCCGCCATCTGCGTCGGCTTCACCGGGTCCGTGCTGATCATCCGGCCGGGCTTCGGCACGGTGCCGCCGGGCACACTCTACGTGCTCGGCGCCGCCGCCGCGTTCGCCGGCTACAACTTGCTGACCCGGCGTATCGCCGGCCGCGCCGACCCGTGGCAGACCCTGGTTTTCCAGGCCGCCGTCGGCACCGCGATAACGACCCTGACGCTGCCCATCGCCTGGCAGACGCCGGACCTCCTGGGATTGGCGTTGTTTTGCGGCATGGGCCTGACCGCGACGGCGGGCCACTATCTCTTGATCCGCGCCTACGACAACGCCCCGGCGCCGGTGCTGGCGCCCTTCGGCTACGTCGAGATCATTTCGGCGACGGCGCTCGGTTTCTTCATCTTCGGCGATTTCCCCGACGCCCTGACCTGGGCCGGCGTTGCGGTGATCTCGGCCAGCGGGGTCTACATCGGCTTCCGCGAACGGCGGCCGCGGGCCGAGGGCTAGCCGGCGCGGGACTTCTGCAGGGGATCCGATTCCAGCGAGGCACGGACGTCGGGCGGGACCTCGATGGTCTCGCGGGTGCCCGTATGGAAGAACACGTTGACGCTTTCCGCCGTGGCCACGCACTCCCCGTCCTTGAACAGCCCGTAGCCGGTGGTCATCGACTTGCGGCCGAGTTTCAGGATCCGCGTGCCGATCTCCATGACGCCGGGGTAGTGCGCTTCCTTCAGGTAGTTGACGGCGACCCGCGCCAGGATGAAGTCGATGCCCGGGTATTTCTCCGGGTCCAGGAAACCGCCGAGGAACCGGACCCGGCCGGCTTCCACGTAGGCGACGTAGCTGCAGTTGTTGATGTGACCGAGCTCGTCCTGGTCGGAATAGCGGACTGTGACGTCGGTGAAGAAGGCGAAGTTGGCACGGTCGGTGAGGTCGATGGCGTCGTCGGTCATGGGTTGTTCAGCATCCCTTGAAGTTGGGCGGGCGTTTCTCGGCGAAGGCCTTCTGGCCCTCGATGTAATCCTCGCTCTCGTCGCAGGCGGCGACGAGCCGCTGGCAGAGCTCGCGGTCCTGCTCGGCGGCGGCCTTGACCGCCTCGTGGACGGTCAGTTTCGCGGCCTTCACCGACAACGGCGCGTTGGCGGCGATCTCGACGGCGTAGGCGTCGACGGTGGCGTCCAGTTCGCCGGCCGCGACGACCCGGTTAACGAGCCCCCAGCGGAGCGCGTCGGCGGCCGGGAAGCGCCGCCCTGTGAACAGGATCTCCTTCGCCACCTTGGCCGGCACGTTGCCGGTCAGCAGCATCACGTCGTCAAGCTTGTAGCCGAGCCCGAGCTTCGCCGGGGTGACGCCGAAGGTCGCGTCCTCGGCGGCGATCTGCAGGTCGCAGAGCTGCGCCAGTTCCAGTCCCCCGCCGATGCAGAACCCGGCGACGCGCGCGATGGTCGGCGTGGCGATGTCCCTGAGCGCCTTGTAGGCGCGCTGGGTGATCTCGTGGTAGCGGGCGACGCCGGCGGCGTCGGCGCGCAGGGTCTTGAACTCGGAGATGTCGTTGCCGGCGCAAAAACACGCGTCGCCGGCGCCGCGCACCACGATCACCCGCACCGCGGGGTCGTCGGCCCAGGCCTCGAAGACGTCGCCCATGCGCGCCCACATGGCCAGCGACATGCAGTTGCGCTTGGCCGCATTGTTGATGGTGAAGCGGCCGACGCCGTCCGCGACCTCGGCCAGAATCTTTTCGTCGCCGGTACTCATGACATCCTCCCCGCCGTCCGCCCGTTCGCCGAAATGTAGCGCCACCGGGCCGGGATGCAAAGTCGCGGGAGGGGAGGAGGAGGCGGCGGGGCCGGGACAACCGCCCCGGATGTGTCCGGCCCCGCCGTGGCCGAGCGGTGGGCCGCCAGAGGCTTATTCGGCGGCCGCCGCCAGGGATTCGGATGCCAGGATCTGGCGGGCCGCCAGGGTCCCATCGCCCAGGTCGGCCAACCCCTGAAGATGCAGTGCCATTTCGACGCCCTGCAGGGTCGCCAGGGTCATCAATTCGCTGCAGTGGCCCATGTGGCCGATGCGGAAGGCGCGGCCCTGGAACCGGGCCAGCCCGCCGCCCAGCGTCAGGCCGAATTCCTCGCGCGCCACGTCGCGGAACGCCTCGACGTCGTGACCGTCGGGATACAGGACCGCGGTCACTGAATCGCTGAGTTCGGCGTGGTTCGCGCAGATCGTCTCGAAACCCCAGGCGTCGACGGCGGCGCGCGTCGCCAAGCCGAGGCGGCGATGCCGGGCGAAGATGTTCTGCAGGCCCTCGGCGAACATCATGTCGAGGGACTCGCGGAGTCCGTAGAAAAGGTTGATGGCCGGGGTGAACGGGAAGAAGCCGTCGGCGTTGTTCTCGCGCATCCATTCCCAATCCCAGTAGAAGCGGGGCAGGGTCGCGGTTTTCGACGCCTCGCGGGCCTTTTCGCTGACCGCGCAGAAACCGAGGCCCGGCGGCAGCATCAGGCCCTTCTGCGAGCCGCTGACGGCGACGTCGACGCGCCAGTCGTCGTGACGGTAGTCCATGCAGCCGAGCGAGGACACGGTGTCAACGATCAAGAGCGCCGGATGCAGCGCCCCGTCGATGGCCTCGCGGATCTCCGGGATTCGCGCGGTGACGCCGGTCGAGGTCTCGTTGTGGACGACGAATACCGCCTTGATGCCGTGGCCGCTGTCCTCGATGAGCGCGCGTTCGATCTCGTCGGGGCAGGGCGCGCGCCGCCAGTCGTTCTCGATGACCTGGACGTCGAGGCCGAATTGGCGGGCCATCTTGATCCACAGCTTCGAGAACTGGCCGCTGTCGAACATCAAGATGCCGTCTCCGGGCGAAAGCGTGTTGACGAGCGCCGCTTCGCCGGCGCCGCTGCCCGACGAAGGCAGGATGAAGACCTCTTGGTCGGTGCGGAAGACCTTCTTCAAATCGGCGAGCAGGCCGAGGGTGAGTTCGGCGAAGGCCGCGCCGCGGTGATCCGTGGCCGGCCGGTGCATGGCGCGGAGCACGCGCTCGGGAATGTTGGTCGGTCCCGGCAATTGCAGGAAATGGAACCCCGTGTCGGCGGTGCCGGGCGCGGGCGGCGCGGACGGTCGCGTCGATATGGTCATGGACTCCCCCCGGAGATCTAATGAACCAAGAGCCCCAGGAGCCTACAGCGGCACCGCCGTCGCCGCCCACACCCATAAGGTGGTGGCATGCGAAACAAGTGGGTCGGCAAAAAACCATCCGGAAGGGTTGGTGCAATCGTGGCGCTACGGATTGCTCCGAGCGGGCGCCGCGCCGTATATTGAGGTCCGCCCACCGGACCGGCGAACGGACACAGGCCGGCCGGGGCGACAGGGAGGAGAGGGTCGTGGAACTCAACGAACGAACGGCGGCGGACCTCGCCGCCGCCATCGCCGATGGCGCGGCGACGTCGGAACAAGCCGTCGCCGCGTGCCTGGCCCGTATCGAGGCGCGCGAGGATACGGTCGGGGCCTGGGCGCACCTGGCGCCTGACCTGGCGCTGGCGCAGGCCCGCGACCGCGACCGCGCGCAGGCCGCCAGCGGGCCGCTGGGACCGCTGCACGGCGTGCCCGTCGGCATCAAGGACATCATCGACACCGCCGACCTGCCGACCGAGAACGGGTCCGACCTGTTCCGCGGCCGCCGGCCGGTCCACGCCGCCACATGCTTGGCGCTGCTGCGCGCCGCCGGCGCGGTGATCATCGGAAAGACCGT
>JAPPPF010000067.1 GCA_028817665.1 Magnetovibrio sp.
CTCTTCTTCGGCGACGTGCCGCAGCGCGACATGATCATCGGGGCGACCGTCGTGGTCGGCAGCGGCCTCTTCATCTGGTGGCGGGAAGCGCGCCTCAAGGGCCGGCTCTAACCGCGACCGGCATCGAATTCCAAACAAGGAGACTGAAACCTTGGACGTACATGAAGCGATCATGAGCCGCCGTTCCGTGCGGAAGTTCCTGCCGGATCCGGTGCCGATGGAAAGCTTGCGGCGCATCATCGAAGGGGCGGGGATGGCGCCGAGCGGCCACAACATCCAGCCGTGGAAGGTCTATGTGGTGGCGGGCGCGGTCAAGGACGCGATCTCCGCGTCGATCCTGAAAGCCATCGCCGAGGACCCGCCGGAGGACCACGAGCCGGAGTTCGACTATTACCCGACGGAATGGTTCGAGCCCTATATCGGCCGCCGCCGGGCCACCGGCTTCGGCCTTTACGAAGCGCTCGGCATCGCCCGCGACGATCGGCAGGCGCGCACCGATCAGATGAACCGGAACTACATCTTCTTCGACGCGCCGGTCGGCATGTTCATCGCCTTCGACCGCCGCCTCGCGACGGGCACCTTCATGGACATGGGCATGTTCATCGAGAACCTGATGGTCGGCGCCCGGGGCGAAGGGCTCCACACCTGCGGTCAGGCCGCGTTCAACTGGTACCACAAGGCGATCCGCCCGCACCTGCCGATGGGTGAGGAGGAGCAGTTCGCCTGCGGCCTCGCCCTCGGCTATGAGGACCCGACGGCCCCGGAGAACGCCTTCCGCACCGAGAAACTGCCGATCGACGAGTACACAAGGTTTCTTGGGTTCGGGTAGTCCCGGTTTCCCCCCTTTCCTCTCATTGTCATCCCGGCCAAGCCCCGGATTGAAATCCAGGGCGCAGACGCCGGGACCTATACGCCAGCGGGTAGGTTTAAATCCCTGGGTCCCCGCGTCTCGCTGCGCTCGGCGGGGATGACGCTTTGGCGGCCGAACCTCTAGGCGAGCCCCAGCTGCGCCAGGACCGCGCGGCCGAAACGGTGGTGCGGGTTGGCGAAGGCGTCGAGGATCGAGAAGTGGTGATGGCCCTCGATGGGGAAGGCGACCGGTGCCGCGCCGCCTTTACGGAGGACCTCGCCATAGGCGGCCGCCTGACGGCCGTACTCGGCGCTTTCGAGAGCGCCCTGCACCAGGATCGCCGGCAGCGGTTGCTTGACCGGACTGTTCCGGACGGCGGCGGCCGCGTCCAGCTGCAGCGGCTCGTTCACCTTGGAAAGGCGGATCGGCTCCAGATCGTAGAGCCCGCTGATCCCGATCACCCCCTTGATCGTGTCCGGCGGCAGGCCTTCGGTCGCCGACCAGTCCGTCCCCAGCATCATGCCGGTGATATGGCCGCCCGCCGAATGGCCGGAGACGAAGAGCCGGGCGCTGTCGCCCCCATGTTCGGCGGCGTTGCGATGGGTCCAGGCGACGGCGCGGCGGCATTGCGCCACCAGTTCGTCCATTGTGTGGTCGGGGCAGAGGCCGTATTTCGGGATCACCACCATGGCGCCGCGTTCGACGAAAGGCCGGGCGAGAAACCGGAACCAGGCCTTGTCGCCCGCCCGCCAGTAACCGCCGTGAAAGAACATCAGGACCGGCGCCGGACCGCCGCCCGCCGGGTGGAAGATGTCGAGAATTTCGACCGGGCTCTCGCCGTAGGGCACATCGAGGGTACAGGCGAGGTCTTGCACCGCCTGCTCGCTGTCCCGGTTCCAGCGCGCGACGAAGGCGTCGAAGGCGGGCACGGCGGCGCGGGCGTTGTACTGCGCATCGAGCGCGGCTTGATCGTAGTCGAGATAGACGGGCTTGCTCATGGCGGTTTCCTGAAGGGCGGGCGGGTTCGGCGGAGCGACACGGTTTCGCCGATTGTCTCTAGATCATATATCCTTGGCCCCGAGGATGGGGAATAGACCGGCCGTCACCAGAGGAGACCTGAACCATGGCGCGCGAGACTGTGGATATCGATACCGCGTTCTACAGAGACCTTCCTTACGCCTCCGGCGTGAAAGTCGTGGGGCCGCTGTTGTTCACCGCCGGCATGACGGCGCGCGATGACGACGGCGTTCTCGTCGGTCCGGGGGACATGGCCAAGCAG
>JAPPPF010000158.1:0-1120 GCA_028817665.1 Magnetovibrio sp.
CCCAGCTTCCGCCGGGCGGGATCGACGTCGACGCCCGCGCGGGCGGCGAAAGCGTTGGTCGGGCGGACATACATCTCGGTATCGACCGCGCCCGGACAAACGCAGTTCACCCGAATGCCGTCCTTGGCGTAGGCCATGGCGAAGCTCTGGGTGAGGCCGATGACGCCGAACTTGGACGCCGAATAGGCCGCGATATTGGGGTCGCCCCGGCGCGACGCCCGCGAGCCCACGGTCACGATGCTGCCGCCGTCGCCCTGCGCCAGCATCTGGCGCACGGTCTCGCGGACGCAGAGAAACACCCCGGCGAGATTGACCTCCTGAATGCGCATGAAGGTCTCGAGGGAAATATCGATGGGATCGCCCTTGCCCGCGAGGATCGCCGCATTCGCGACCATGGAGTCGATCCGCCCGTAGGTCTCGACGGTCTTGGCGACGAGGTTCCGAACGTCGGCTTCCTTGCTGACGTCGGTCGCGACCGCAATCGCCTGCCCACCCGCGTCCGTGACTTCCGCCGCCACCGCGTCCAGGTCCGGCGACGTCCCTTCGATGTCACCGATGGCGTTGTCGCCCCGGCCGAGATCGGCCAGAACCAGTCGGGCCCCCTGCTCCGCGAAACGCAGCGCCGCCGCGCGCCCGACGCCGCGCGGCCGTCCGACGCCCGTAATCGCGATGACCTTACCGTCCAACCCGCTCATATCGCACCTCTCCGCGCTGCGCGTCCGGTGCTTAATCTAAACCGGCCGCCGCGGAAGGGGAGGCGCGCCGCCCGAAGCGGCCTAAAGGCCGTCGACTCCCGCCTGGGCGCAGTCCTCGTCTTCCTGCGCCGTGCCGCCGCCGACGCCGCAGGCGCCGATGACCTCGCCGTCGCGGATGATCGGCACCGCGCCCTGGCCGTAAAACATGTGATTGCCCTCGGCCTGGGCGATGCCGCGCAGGGTCGGGTGCTCGGCGCGCTCCGTCAGCTCGCCGCTCGGCCGGCCGAACGCCGCCGAGGCGACCGCCTTGCCCTGGCTGCCGTAGGAACCGGCCCAGCGGGCGCCGTCCATGCGCTGGAACGCCAGCAGCCGGCCGCCCCCGTCGCAGACCGCGATGTTCATTTTCGCGCCGATCTCTTCCGCTT
>JAPPPF010000158.1:1130-2115 GCA_028817665.1 Magnetovibrio sp.
TCCTCGTCGAAAGCTACGACGGCGATGTCCTGCTCTATATCGACCGGCACCTCACCCACGATCTGCATTTCCGGACCTTCGGCGCCCTCAAGGCGGCGGGCCTGTCGCTCAAGGAACCGGACAAGCTGTTCGGCGTTCCGGATCACAGCGTTCCCACGACCGCGAAGACGGTCGACGAAATTCCACCGGGCGAGATGCGGGAAGCGGTGGAGGTCCTGGCCGCCGCCGCCGACGAGATGGGCTTCACCCATTACTCGATGACCGACGATCGCCACGGCATCGTTCACGTGGTCGGCCCGGAACAGGGCATCACCTTGCCGGGCCTGGTGCTGGTGTGCGGCGATTCTCATACCTCGACCCACGGCGCGCTCGGCTGCATCTCCTTCGGCATCGGCTCGACCGAAGTGAACCACGTCATGGCGACACAGACCCTGTGGCAGCGCCGCCCGAAGCAGATGCGGATCAACATCACGGGCGAACTCGGCTTCGGGGTCAGCGGCAAGGACGTGATCCTCGCCGTCATCCGCGAGATCAGCGCCGCCGGCGGCACCGGCTACGCGATCGAATTCGCGGGCTCGGCCATCGAGCGCATGTCGATGGAAGGCCGCATGACGGTCTGCAACATGGCGATCGAGGCGGGCGCGCGGTCCGGCATCATCGCCCCCGACGACAAAACCATCGACTACTGCAAGGGCCGCCCCTATGCGCCGACCGGAGCGGAATGGGACAAGGCGGAGGCGTATTGGCGGAGTCTGCCCTCCGACGCCGACGCCGTCTTCGACAAGGAAGTGACGCTCGACGGCGACGCCATCGCGCCCATGGTCACCTGGGGCAACTCCCCGCAATGGGCGCTGCCGGTCACGGAGACGATTCCGGACCCGTCGACGGAGAGCGACCCGCTGGTCCGCGCCGACATGGAGGCCGCGCTCGACTACAAGGACCTGAAGCCCGGCATGGCGATTTAGGAAATCCACGAGGATACCGT
>JAPPPF010000206.1 GCA_028817665.1 Magnetovibrio sp.
CGGGTCGAAAGCTTCACCATCCGCCCCGGCTCCGGCGGCCAGGGCAAGTTCCCAGGCGGTGACGGGATCATCCGCGAGGTGACGTTCCTGGAAGAGATGAAGGTGACGTTGCTGACCAGCCACCGGCACACGGACCCCTACGGCCTGGACGGCGGGGCACCGGGGGCGCGCGGCCGCAACGCGGTCCGGCGTGCGGACGGCCGCATCGACGAGCTGGCCGGCAATGACGAGACCGACATGCGGCCCGGCGACGTGTTCATCATGGAGACCCCCGGCGGCGGCGCCTACGGAGCGCAAGACGCCTGACGGCCCTGCCCGCCCCGCGTGTTTCCATATCCGGGAAATGCGCTAGGTTGAGCCCCCCCTTTTCAGGGATTGTCAGAAAGCCGTCCGCCGTGACCCATTCCAACCTCCTCGCCGGCCTGGCCAGCGCCGTCGCCGTGATCTTCATCTGGTCCGGGTTCATCGTCTTTTCACGCCTCGGCGTGACCACGGGATTGACGGCCTATGACGTGACCGCGCTGCGGTTCATGGCGGCCGGCCTGATCGTGTTGCCGTTCGCCTGGGCCTGGTGGCCGCGCGAGCTGCCGTGGAAGGTCGTGATCGGGATGGCCGTCTGCGGCCCGGGGGCGCTCTATTCGGTGCTCATGTATCTGGGACTGACGGACGCCTCGGCGGCCTACGGGGGGGTCTTCGCGAACGGCTCGCTGCCCATCTTCACGACCCTTTTGGTGCTGATCCTGACGGGCGCGCGGCCGAAGCCGCTGCAGCTTCTGGCGGTCGCCGTGATCATGGCCGGCGGCGCGGTGCTGGGCTACCGCGGAATGACGGCCGGCGGCGCCGACGTGGTCACGGGGATCGCGCTGTTTCTGACGGCATCCGCGGTCCTGTCGTTCTATATCGCCGGCGTTCAGCACTGGCAGGTGACGCCGAAACAGGCCCTGGCGTTGATCAACATCCCCAACGCCGTCGTGTTCCTGCCCGTCTGGTATTTCTTTCTGCCGTCGTCCATGGCGGACGCCGAAGTCACAACCATCGCCTTCCAAGCCCTGTTCCAGGGCATCGGCCCGGGTTTCCTGGCCGTCATCCTGTTCGCCGTGGCGGCCCTGCATCTGGGCCCGACGATCACGTCCGGGTTCGCCGCCGCCGTGCCGGCCAGCGCGGCGCTGTTGGCCATGCCGGTGCTCTCGGAAACGCCGACGGCGCTCGAATGGGCCGGGATCGGGATCGTCACGCTGGGCCTGGGCGTGTTGATGGTGAAGCGTTAGGGCGGGCCGTCCGGCAACGTGATCGACCCATCCTCGGCGATCGGAAAGAACGGGTTCCAGGCGACCTCCCAGTAGTGGCCGTCCAGGTCCCGGAAGTAGCCGGAATAACCGCCCCAGAAAACCTCTTCGGCGGGCTTGGCGATGACGCCGCCGGCGGCTTCGACGTCGGCCAGCAGCGCGTCGACCTCGTCCTTGGAACGCGCATTGTGGGCCAGCGTCAGGCCGGCAAAGCCGCTGCCGTCGCCTGATCCGAGGCCGATGTCTTCGGCCAAGGCCTGACGGCCGTAGAGACCGAGAATGATGCCGCCGAGCTGAAAAAAGGTGATCTGGTCGTTGGAATTGGCCGCCGAATGCCGCCACCCCAGTTTCTCGTAGAAGGCCGTACTGGCCTTGAGGTCGTTCACGCCCAATGACACCAGGCTTAATCGCTGTTCCATAGTCCGGGGCTCCTTGCCGCCGTGTTCAGATGTCGTCCCAAACACCGGTGTCGAGGAAGCCGTCGATCTGGGCCCGGTAGGGCGCGATGTCGAAGCCGTTCTCGGACAGCCAGGCGTCGTTGTAATACGTGTCGCGGTAGCGTTCGCCGGGATCGCAGAGCAAGGTCACCACGGACCCCGCCTCGCCCGCCGCCGCCATCCCCTGGATCACCTGCAGGGCGGCATAGAGGTTGGTGCCCGTGGAGCCGCCGGGCAGGTGATCGACCCGCTCCGCCAGGACCCGCATGGCGGCGAAGGCGGCTTCGTCGGGCACCTTGATCATGCGATCGATGACACCCGGCACGAAAGAGGGTTCGCAGCGCGGCCGGCCGATGCCTTCGACGTTGGAGCCCCTGTCGATGGT
>JAPPPF010000055.1 GCA_028817665.1 Magnetovibrio sp.
CCCCGTGTCGGCCAAGCCGCATCATCAATTCCATAAGGATGTCGGGGGTTTTCGGATTTTCAAGCCGCACCTGGGTTGACCTTGCGCGTTGGCAAACTAGGCTTTCGCCATGACCGACAAACCCGCCCGCCCGACCACCGTCCGCTTGCAGAACATCATCCAGGGGTTCGGCCGCTCCGCGGCCTTGATGTCGGCCGTCGACTTGGGCGTCTTCACCGCCATCGACGGTGGCGCCGACACCATCGCGGCGATCGCCGAAGCGGTCGACATCCACCCCGTCAACGCCGAGCGCCTGTTGGTCATGCTGACGGCCATGGAGCTTGTTTCCCGGGACGCCGGCGGCCGGTTCCGCAACGCCGACGATGTCGCGCGGTTTCTGGTCGCGGACAAGCCGACCTACGCCGGGCCGTGGATGCTGTTCAACAACCCGCAAGGGAACGCTTGGGGCCGATTGACCGAGCATCTGCGGGCCAAGGATCTCCGTGTCATGGGGCCGATCGACGGCTTCACCGTCGATGACGCCCGGGCCTATCATCAGGCCACCTATTCCATCGGCATGGGGGCGGGACGGCGTTTCGTCAAACAGGTCGATCTCAGCGGCCGCAAACTGATCCTGGATCTGGGCGGCGGCTCCGGCGCCTATTGCATCAATGCCGCCCAGGCGCATCCGGAGATCCGCGCCATCGTCTTCGACTTGCCGCCGGTGGCCGAGGTGGCACGGGAGTTCATTGCCGAAAACGGCGTCGCCGACCGGGTCGCGGCCGTGGGCGGCAACTTCACCACGGATGATTTCCCGCCCGGCGCGGACGTCGTCATCATGGCGTCGAACCTGCCCATGTACGGGCCCGAGATGATCGCCCACGTGGTCCAGAAGGCCTTCGACGCGCTCGTGCCCGGCGGCGAGATGCACCTCATCGGGGAGACCCTGGACGACGACCGGGCCGGGCCCATCGGCCCGGCTTACTGGGGCCTCGGCCAGGCGGTCGCGGAGACGCTCGGGGTTGCCCATGCGGAGGCCGACTGCATCGGCTATTTCAGGGCCGCCGGCTTTGCGGAGGTCGCGGCCATCCCCTTCATCCCCGGCACGCTGACGCGGATCTATGGCGTGAAGGCCGGCTAGGGCCGGTCATGGGGACGGGTTCTCGGCGGTGCCCATCGTGGCCCGCGTCTCGGTGACCAGCCAGTCGGTGAAGGCCTTCACCTTGGGTTGCTTGTCGGCGCCGGGCGGCGCCACCACGTAGTAGCTGAGCGCCGCCGGCAAGGTGATGTCGAAGGGCTGTATCAGGCGCCCGGCGTCGATCTCCGGCTTGATCAGGAAGCTGCGCCCCAGCGCCACGCCCTGGCCGGCCATGACCCATTGCATGATCAGGTTCGAATGCTGCAGGAAGGTGCCGTCGGGAATGTCGGCGTCGGGCAGGCCGGCGGCGGCGAACCAGCGGGGCCAGGACTCCGGCAGGTCCTCGTGGATCAACGGGTACTTGAGCAGATCCGCCGGCGTCTCCAGCTTTGGCCCCTGCTCCAGCAGCGACGGCGCCATCACCGGGAAGATCTCCTCATCCGTCAGTTTCGTCTCGACCACGTCGCGCCAGCCGCCGCGGCCGTAGCGGATGCCCATATCCACGTTGTCGCGCTCGAAATCGGAGAACCGGTCCGAGACCTCCAGGCTGAGGATGATCTCCGGATGCAGATCGCGGAAATTGGCGAGGCGCGGCACCAACCAGGTGGCGGCGATCGATTCCAACGTCGACACCGTCAGCATGCCTTCCTTTTGGTCGCGGCGCAGCTTGTCGATGCCGCCGGCCATCAGGTCCAGGGCCTCGGTGATCGCCGGCAGCAGGATCTGGCCCGCGTCGGTCAACCGGAGCTGGCGGTTCAGGCGCCGGAACAGCGGCGTGTCCAACTGCGCCTCCAGATGTTTGATCTGGTGCGAGACCGCGGCCTGGGTGACGAACAATTCCGCGGCGGCTTTTGTGAAGCTCAGGTGCCGGGCCGCCGCCTCGAAGGCTTTCAGGGCATTCAGCGAGGGAAGGGTACGTGCCATTTTTCACAAAAAAACATAGATCGAAACCCTAACAAGAAGATGGATATTAACAGATAAA
>JAPPPF010000155.1:0-6174 GCA_028817665.1 Magnetovibrio sp.
GGCCAACCGCGACAAGCTGGCGGCGGCGCTGCCCGGTACGGAGTTCGTCGACATCGCGCCGGCGACCATGGCCATGCGGATGGTCAAGTCGGCGGAGGAGATCGCGCTGATCAAGCACGGCGCCCAGGTCGCCGACATCGGCGGCGCGGCCTGCGTCGCCGCCGTTGCCGAAGGCGTCGGCGAGCACGAGGTCGCCCTGGCCTCGACGGCGGCGATGGTCCGCGAGATCGCCAGCCGCTTTCCGCACGCCGAACTGATGGACACCTGGACCTGGTTCCAGTCCGGCATCAACACGGACGGCGCCCATAATCCGGTGACCAGCCGCAAGATGCGGAACGGCGATATCCTCAGCCTCAACTGCTTCCCGATGATCGCCGGCTATTACACGGCGCTCGAACGCACGCTCTTCCTCGACCACGCCAGCGACGATCACCTGAGGCTTTGGCAGGTCAACGTCGAGGTCCACGAACGCGGTCTCGAATTGATCAAGCCCGGCGCGCGCTGCTGCGACATCGCCCAGGAACTCAATGAGATCTACCGCGCCCACGACCTGCTTCAATACCGGACCTTCGGATACGGCCACTCCTTCGGCGTGCTCTGCCACTACTATGGCCGCGAGGCCGGGCTGGAGCTGCGCGAGGACATCGAGACTGTGCTGGAACCGAACATGGTGGTCTCCATGGAACCGATGATCATGCTCCCGGAAGGCATGCCCGGCGCCGGCGGCTACCGCGAACACGACATCCTGGTGGTCACCGAAACGGGCGCCGAGAACATCACCGGCTTCCCCTACGGCCCGGAACACAACATCATCGAGGGATAGCGCGAGGAGCCGCCGTCATGACCAAGCCGACCGCCGCCGAGTTGGAAACGCTCCGGCAATGGGACACGCCGACGATCTGCAACGCCCTCGAGCTGGTGATGCCGGAACGCCGCGGCTACGGCTTCACCGTCGAGCCGTTCCAGTGCCTCGATCCCTCGCTGCCGCCGATCGTCGGCTACGCGCGGACGGCGAAACTCCGGGCCACGGCGCCGGCGCCGGCCGCCGAGGGCAAGGCGTCCGGCAACCGCATCCCCTACTATCAATACGTCGCCTCGCCGCCGGGGCCGACCATCGTCGTCATCGAGGACGTCGACCCGAAACCGGGCGTCGGGGCGTTCTGGGGCGAGGTGCACACGGCCGTCCACAAGGGGCTCGGCGCGCTGGGCGTGATCACCAACGGATCCTTCCGCGACCTCCCCGACAGCGCGCCGGGCTTCCAGGTGCTGGGCGGCATGGTCAACCCGAGCC
The DNA here is from genome assembly GCA_028817665.1 of Magnetovibrio sp. Classification (GTDB taxonomy): domain Bacteria; phylum Pseudomonadota; class Alphaproteobacteria; order Rhodospirillales; family Casp-alpha2; genus UBA3470. Next base: position 1,292 of record JAPPPF010000155.1, read on the forward strand.
ACGCCTTCGTCCATCCGGTCGACTTCGCCACGCCGGTCAACGTCCACGGCATGGCCGTCGAACACGACGACATCATCCACGCCGACCAGCACGGCGCCATCGTCGTGCCGGCCGCGGCGGTCGCCGACATTCCCGCCGCCGTCGACGTCATGGTGCGGCGCGAGGGCCGTATCCTGGAGACCGCCCGCGCCGACGACTTCGATATCGAGAAGCTGAAGAAGGTCCTGGCCGAGGTTCAGGACATCCACTGACCCCGCCGGAATTCAGTCCGCCGCGGGCATGAACGCCGCCAGGCTCTTCACCTGCGCACCTCCCGCATCGAAATTCTCCGGCGCCAGCCAGGTCTCGAATGCCGCCTTGACCGCCGGCCAATCGCCGTCGGTGATGGCGAACCAGGCGGTGTCGCGATTGCGGCCTTTATAGAGTGTCGCCTGGCGGAAGATCCCTTCATATTGGAACCCGAGCCGCTTCGCAGCCGCCCGGGACGGCGCGTTCAGGGCGTCGCACTTCCATTCGTAGCGCCGGTATCCGAGCTCGTCGAAGGCGCGGCGCATCATCAGATACATGGCTTCGGTCGCCGCCGCGGTACGCTGCAGGCGCGGCGAGAAGCAGATGTTGCCGACCTCGATGACGCCGACGGCGGGCTCGATGCGAAGATAGCTGGCGACCCCCTCGGCCCTACCGGTCGCCGCGTTGACGACCGCGTGGAACATCGGGTCGTCGCCCAGGCAACTGGACAGCATCCAATCGCGGTAGCCGTCGAGCGAGGCAAACGGGCCGTAGCCCATGTAGGTCCAGATCCGGCCGTCCGCGTCGTCCGCGTTGGCGGCGAAGAGATCGGCGGCGTGACGGTTGGGGTCCAGGGGCTCGACCCGACAGGCTCGACCCCGCATCGCCGTCCCAGGCGGCGGCGGACAGGCTCGCCAGTCCGGCACCTCGAAGCCGATGGGTTGCCCCAGATGATTGAGGGTTTCGTTCATCGCCCTGCAGTCAAGGCCGCGCGCCGCCTTAGGTAAAGGGCCACTTGGCTCGTTCGCGCGGGACCATTCCCGGTCAATCCGGCCGCCGGGCGATCATGTCGATTTCGACCAGGGCGTCCTTGGCCAGGCCGGTGACGCCGACGCAGGTGCGGGCGGGCAGCCGGTCGGCCAGGAAATAGGATTTATAGACGTCGTTCATCTCTTCGTAGTCGCGCTTGAAATCAGTGATGAAGACGCGGCACGACAACACATGCTCCAACCCCAGTCCGAGCCCTTCCAAGACGATGATCAGGTTGTCCATGACCCGCCGGGTCTGCGCCGCGACGCCGTCCGCAAGCGGCTTCGAATCGTCATCGGGGTCGGTCGGCATCTGACCGGTGAGCTGGATCCAGCCGTCGCACTCGACGGCGTGGGAAAACGGCGCCACGTGGGTGGGCGCGCTGGAGAAATTGTGAAAGATCGGGGCGCCCATGGCGGTTTGGCCTCCTTTGGAAAATTGTTGTGTTGCTCACCGCAGCATGATCAAAAACGGCGAAACCCACAATGGTTCACCCAACCGGCCATGCCAACCCGTTCCCAGACCCCCGGCTTGATCACCGCCGCCATCGCCGCCGCCAGCCTCGGCTTGGTGACCACGGGAGTCCGGCTCGCCTACGACGGCGGCATGAGCCCGGCGACGCTGATCGCCTTCCGCGTCGCCGTTGGGGTCGTCGCCACCGCCGCCGTCGCCACCGCCATGCGCCGGCGCCTGCGGCTGCCCGAGAATACGCTTTGGCCGACCCTCGGCGTCACCGCGGGTTCGCTGATGATCGCCTTCGGCTACATGACGTCGGTCTTCTTCATACCGGTCAGCCTGGCGGCGCTGATCTTCTATCTCTATCCGATCATCGTCTTGGCGATCAGCGCCATGGCGTCGCGACGTCTTCCCGGATCGGTCACGGCCGCCGCCTTCGCCGCGGCGTTCGGCGGTCTCGCCATGGCGCTCGGGCCGTCGCTGGAGGAGTTGGACTGGCGCGGCTTGGCGTTCGCCCTGACCGCCGCCTTCGGCGGGACCCTGTTCATGTTCGCCGGCGCCCGGGCGTCACGGCGCATGGACGCGGTGGTCCTGACCTTCTTCACCCAACTCATCGGCCTGCCCATCGTCGCCGCCGTGATGGTCATCGACGGTGGGCCGGCGATGCCGGACACCGCCGGCGGCTGGACCGGGTTGGCGGTCGCCTCGGCGGCCTACATCGTCGGCGTCATCCTGCAGATGGTCGCCGTTCGCCTCGCGGACCCCGCGCCGGTTTCCATGGTATCCAACCTGGAGCCGCTGGTGACGCTGATCCTCGCCGCCGTGGTCCTCGGCGAACTGCTGTCGGCGACCCAATACGCCGGCGGCGGGCTGGTTTTGGCCGCGATCCTGATCGCCGGTTGGGTCACCGCGAAACACGACGCGAACCCGGGAGACTAGATGAATTCGTCCTTGTCGTACTTGAAGCCGTCCAGGTCCGTGGTCTGCACGCCGAGGAAGATCGGGTCGGCGTCGCTACGGTAGATATTGACCTTGGCGTTGTAGACGTTGCGCGAGCGCCCGTGCTTGTCGGTGATCGTGTAACGCTTGATCGCGTACTGCTCCTCGCCGCCTGCGTCGTCGCCCTGCGCCGCGCCGGTCAGGTAGCACTTGATGTCCTCGACGTCGTCGCCGGACAGCTCCAGGCCCTCGAATTTCGAAAGGGTGCCCTGGGTGCGCTCGATGAACTCCACCGAGTCGATACGCTCGACCTGCCGCGTGTTGCGGTCCGGCATCGGCGCGTCGAATTCGCCGACCAGGATCTGGCCGGGCATGGCGCGGTCGATCATCCGCGCCAGCTCGATGGTCACGTCGCCGACGATGTAGCTGTAGACCGCGGGGTTCAGGCCCTCGGACTGATAGAACTCGTAATGGCCGCCCATGTGGAAACACGCCCTGAGCAATGGCGTCGTGTTGGGGCTCGACTTGGCCCGCGCGATGGCGTTGTCGGCGAGAACCAGGTGCATGAAGTGATACAGGTTGACGTTGGCCTGAACGCTGCGGTCGCGGTTCCAGATGTAATAGCCGTCGCCGGTGGTGGTCCGCGCGAACGAGATATCGAGATCGCGGCTCAACATCTTGGCGTAGGCCGAGTTAACCGAATAGCTGAGCGAATTCAGTTGCGTGACCTGCTCGAGGGGCGAGAATAGCGAGAACCCGACGATGTCGAAGAGCGCCACCGCCCGGTCCTCGACGTAGGAGATGGAGTAGCGCTGAACCACGGTCTCGATGAGTTCCGGCGCCAGGTCGGTGCCGGGAACGAAGGGCAGCTCGACCGGGATCGGATCGTAGCCGGTCATCTGCGCGAGGTGCGCCAGGCCGCCCTGGGTCACCTGCTTCGGGTTGGCGATGACCTCTTCCATGAAGTTCACCGGCCTGAGCCCGAGCGCCGATGATCCGGCGGCCTCCGCCTCCTCCTTCGACTTGCGGTCGAAATCGCTGATCGAATAATGCGGGATCACCAGGATGTCCATGCCGGCGCCGCGCGCCGCCCAGACCAGGATCAGGTTGCGGCCGAGCCCCCAGAGCCGGTGCAGTTCACGGTCGAGGATGTCGAGCCACTCGCGCTGCTGGGCGCTGGCCCCCTCTTGAACGTTGGGGTTGAAGACGCGCGGGAATTTCAGGTCATCGGTCATGCCGGCCCCTCACCCGCTCGGCGCCCGGCGCGTGACATCGGCCTCGCCCAGCGCCTGATGGCGGCGGTCGCGGTGGCCCTTGAACAACTCCCGCAACTCCGCGAGCGCCCCTTCGACGGCGGCGACCTGGGTCAGGCCGGCGGCCGCCCGCTCCTCGCCGTTCATGGATTCCAGGTAACTGCGGAACCCTTCCGTGTGGAACCCGACCGTATTGAGGTAGTCCTCGACGCTGCGCGGCCGGCGCATGTAGACGCGGTGAACATTGCGCAGGTTGTCGACGAGGATCTGCACCAGGGTCTTGAAGAACGGCTCCGACGACGCGAGCTTCCTCTCGACCACGGCGGCCGGCAGTTGGATGACCGCCGTGTCCTCGACGGCGCGCGCGTTGGCCATCCTGGACGAACCGTCGATGATCGCCATTTCGCCGAACAATTCGCCGTCGCGCATGACCGCCAGGCGCATCTCACCGCCGTCCATCGCCTTGAAGATCTCGATGGCGCCGGTCTCGATGATATAGGCCATGTCGCCGGCGTCACCTTCGGTGAACACGGCCTCGCCCTTGCCGAAGAACTTCTTCTTGATTCCGCGCTCGGCGTCGAACATGACGTTCCGGCCCCACCCTGTATGCGTCGCCGATACTACAATCCCAGGTTCAGCCGCGACAAGGCCGGCGGTCAACGGGGCAGCGGAATATCGAACCTGCTCAGCGCCTTGGTCTGACGGCGCTCGAGCTTCGCTTGGTCGAAGCCGTCGATCAGGTCGTGGAAGGTGCGGTGCCAGTTGATCTCGGCCTTGAGGTGCGTGAAGACGCTGCCGAGCCCAATGGCGGCGCGGTCCATGAGCACGAACTCCCGGGGCGGCGTGACACCGCCGACCTCGCGCAGTTCCCGGTGCACCTTGGCGGCGACGCCGGCGCCGTAGGCGACGCCGCCGGTCTCCTGGATCGGCATGACCCGATCCTCGAGCAGCGGCTTGTACAGGAACAGGGCCCATTGATTGAGGATATCGATGACCGATCGGTCCAGGTCCGTGAACCCCCAGGTTTCGTAAGCGCTGACGGCCAAGTCCTCATCGTCGTCGCGGAGCGCGTGATAGAGATCGATGACGGCGCGCACGAAGGCCGGCCGGAACACCCGGATACAGCCGAAATCGAGGAGATTGACGGTGTCGTCGGCGCGCACCGTGTAGTTGCCGAGGTGCGGGTCACCGTGAATC
>JAPPPF010000155.1:6184-36863 GCA_028817665.1 Magnetovibrio sp.
TGAATCACGCCGTATCCGTAGAGCGGCAGGTACCAGGCCCGGAACATGTTGAGCGCAACGGCGTTCCGGTCCTCGAGCGGGGCCTCGACGAATTCGAGCAACGGCTGGCCGTCCAACCACGTCATGGTCAGCAGCCGGTCGGTGGAAAGCTCGGCCAGCACGTCGGGCACGTGGACGCCCGCCTCGTCCTTCAGGATCTCGCGGTAGAGCGCCATGTTCCGCGCCTCGCGATGGTAATCCAGCTCCTCGCGCAGGCGCTCGGAAAGCTCTGCGTGGATGTTGACCGGATCGAGCGCCTTGTCATAGCGGTGGTAGATCGCGAACACCAATTTCAACTGCTTCAAGTCGGCCTCGACGGCCGCCGACATGTCCGGGTATTGCAGCTTGCAGGCCAACGCCTGGCCGTCCGGTCCGCGGGCCTTGTGGACCTGTCCGAGGGAGGCGGCGGCGGTGGCTTCGTGGGGAAACTCGTAAAACCGGTCCTGCCATCCGGCGCCCAGCTCGGTCCGCATGCGCCGACGCACGAACGGCCAGCCCATGGACGGCGCGTTGGTCTGCAATCGTCCGAGCTCGGCCATGTATTCCTCGGGCAGCATGTCGGGCACGGTCGCCATGATCTGCGCCACCTTCATCAACGGCCCCTTGAGGCCGCCGAGCGCCGCTTGCAGTTCGCCGGCGTGCTCGGCGCGGTCGATGGCCATGCCGAAAAACCGGTTGCCGGCGACCTTCGCGGCCAGCCCGCCGGCGGCGGCGCCGACCCGGGCGTAGCGTTTGACCCGTCCGGTGACGCTGTCCTTGTCGTCGAAACCCGGGTCGTCGGCCGGACTCAAAGGGTGGTTTCCAACTCGTCGATGAAGCCAGAGATTATGTTCAGACCCTTCTTCCAGAACCCCGGGTCGGAGGCATCCAGTCCGAACGGCGCCAGCAGTTCCGCGTGGCGCTTGGCGCCGCCCTGCGCGAGCATGTCGAGGTACTTCTCCTGGAACCCCTGGTGGCCGTCCTGGAAGACCGCGTAGAGCGCGTTCACCAGGCAATCGCCGAAGGCGTAGGCGTAGACGTAGAACGGCGCGTGGATGAAGTGCGGGATATAGGCCCAAAGCGTCCGGTAATCGGAGTCGAAATTGAAGACCGGCCCGAGGCTTTCGGTCTGGGTCTCGATCCAGATGTCGCCGAGCCGGTCGGGCGTCAGTTCGCCGGTCCGGCGCTCGTCGTGCACGCGCGCCTCGAATTCGTGGAAGGCGACCTGACGGACCACCGTGTTCAACATGTCCTCGACCTTGCCGGCGAGCAGGACGCGACGGCGCGCCGCGTCGGCCTCGCCGTCGAGCATGGCCCGGAAGGTCAGCATCTCGCCGAACACCGAAGCCGTCTCCGCCAGCGTCAGCGGCGTGTCACCGAGCAAGACGCCCTGCGGCCCAGCCAACACTTGATGCACGCCGTGGCCCAATTCGTGGGCCAGCGTCATCACATCGCGGGCCTTGCCGTGATAGTTCAATAGCACGTACGGATGGACCGACGGCACGGTTGGGTGGGCGAAGGCGCCGGACGCCTTGCCTTCACGCGGCGGGGCGTCGATCCAGTCTTCGTCGAAGAAACGCCGCGCCGTCGCCGCCATGCCGGTATCAAAGCCGGCGTAGGCGCCGAGCACCGTGTCCTTCGCTTCCGACCAGGAAAACCGCCGGTCGCTGTCGTCCGGCAGGGGCGCGTTGCGGTCCCACCAATCAAGGCGGTCGGCGCCCATCCAGACGGCCTTCAGGCCATAGTAACGGTGCGCCAGGTCGGCGTAACTATCGCGCACCGCCGACGTCAGGGCGTCGACGACCTCGGTCTCGACCCGGTTCGCCAGGTGACGCGACTGCGCCGGGGTCTCGTAACCGCGCCAGCGGTCCTCGATCTCCTTGTCCTTGGCCAAGGTGTTGGTGATCATCGCGAACAAGCGTTCGTCGGCCTTCAGGCCCTGGGCCAGGGCCGTCGCCGCGTCCTTGCGGCGCCCGCCGTCGGCGTCGGTCAGCCGGTTGAGGGTATCGGACAGGGTCCGCTCGGCGCCATCGAGATCGAACCGCATGTGCGCCATGTGCTCGTCGAACAAACGCACCCAGGCGCGCCGGCCGGCGACCTCCTTCTCGTGCAACAGCTTCTCCAGGTCCTCGGACAGTTGATGAGGCCGGAAGGCGCGGGTATCGCGGATCCACGGCGCGTAACGGGCGGCGGCCGGATCGTCGAGCTGGCCGGCCAACACCGCTTCGTCGAGGTCGTTGAGCTCCAGCGTGAAGAAGAGCATTTCCGTGGTGATCGCGTTGACCCGTTCCTGCAGGGTCTGGAAGAACTGTCCGATCTCCGGGTCGGTGATGTTGGTGGCATGCAGGAGATGGGCGTAGCTCATCGCCCTGTAGAGTTTTTCGGAAATTTCCTCGTAGGCCGAGATCGCCGCGGCGAGGGCGCCGCCGCTCAAATCATCCAGGCGCCCCTGGTAGGTTTCCTTGAAGGTTCCGGCCGCCGTCTCGGCGGCGCTGAGATCGGTTTCGAGTTCCGGCGCGTCCAGGCCGGCGTAGAGATCGTTGAGATTCCATTCGGGAAGGTCGGCGGCGGCTTCGGGCGACATGGACAGACTCCTTTTGTCCAGGGCATATAAGGGTGGAAATGCCTGGCCGCAACGGCAATCATGGCTGGACAGGGAATCTAGGGAGGACAGGCGATCATGGCAGAGGCGGCCTGGCCCAATCTGGCGGCCATGTTTTTCGACCAAGTCGACCGGTACGGCGACAAGCCGTTCCTGTGGGCGAAACGCGACGGCGCCTACAAACCCTTGTCGTGGGGCGACGTCGCGGCCCGGGTCACGGCGCTGGCGCGCGGTCTCATGCAGATGGGCATCGAACCCGGCGACCGCGTCGTCCTGGTCTCAGAGAACCGGCCGGCCTGGCTGATCGCCGACATCGCGATCATGTCGATCGGCGCGATCACCGTCCCCGCCTACACGACCAACACCGAGGCCGATCATCTGCACATATTGGCCGATTCGGGCGCCAAGGGCGCCATCGTCTCGACCCGCAAGCTCGCGCAGCGGCTCATTCCGGCGGCCGTCGACAGCGCCGACACGCAGTTCGTGATCGCCCTGCACGCGCCGGAAGACCAGACCGCGCGCGGCATCGACGTGCAGCCGTTGGACAAGATCCTGGAGCGCGGCCGCGCCGATCACACCAACATCGTGGAAAAGGCCCGCCAATGGCCGGCCGACGCCACCGCCTGCATCATCTATACCTCGGGCACCGGCGGCGCGCCGAAGGGCGTGATGCTGTCGCACCGGGCGCTGTTCCACAATTGCGCCGGCGCCCGGGACGCGCTCGAGGAGATCGGCCTGGAGAGCGAGGTGTTCCTCTCGTTCCTGCCGTTGTCGCATTCCTACGAGCACATGGCAGGCCAGTTCTTCCCGATCAGCATCGGCGCCGAGATCTATTACGCCGAGGGGATCGAGACCCTGGCGGCGAACATGCTCGAGGCGCGGCCGACGATCATGACGGCGGTGCCAAGGCTCTACGAGACCCTGCATCACAGGATCACCTTGGGCGTCAAGAAGGCCGGCGGCGCCAAGGCGAAGATGTTCGGCGCCGCCCTCGATCTCGGGCGCCGGCGCTACGAGGCCGCCGATCTCGGGCTTGTCGAAAAGGTCAAGGACAAGGCCTTGGATAAGCTGGTGCGGAACAAGGTGCGCGGGCGGTTCGGCGGCCGGCTCAAGGCCCTGGTCTCGGGCGGCGCGCCCTTGAACCCGGAGATCGGCATGTTCTTCACGGCGCTCGGCCTCAGGATCCTGCAGGGCTACGGCCAGACAGAGACGGCACCGCTGATCAGCGTCAACCGCGCTTCCAACACCAAGATGCACACGGTCGGCCCGCCGGTCCTCGATACCGAGGTCAAGATCGCCGACGACGGCGAGATCCTGGCCCGCGGCGACCTCACCATGCAGGGCTACTGGCGCAACGAGGAGGCGACGAACGCGGCCCTGATCGACGGCTGGATCCATACCGGCGACATCGGCCACTTCGACGAGGACGGACATCTCGTCATCACCGACCGCAAGAAGGACATCATCGTCAATTCCGGCGGCGACAACGTGGCGCCGCAACGGGTCGAGGGAATCATCTGCATCGAGCCGGAGATCGCCCAGGCCATGGTCTACGGCGACAAGCGCCCGCACTTGGTCGCCCTGCTGGTGCCCGACGACGCCTGGCTCGCCGAGTGGGCGAAGGCGAACGGCAAATCCGGCGGCCTCGCCGACCTCGCCGACGACGCCGACCTCCGCAAGGCTCTGGGGCCGGTCATGGACCGCGTCAACCAGAACCTGTCGCCGATCGAGAAGGTGCGCCGCTACATGCTCGCCGGCGAGCCCTTCAGCATCGACAACGGCCAGATGACGCCGACCATGAAAACCCGGCGCCACAAGATCAAGGAAGCCTACGGCGAGGCCCTCGAGGCGCTCTACGGCTGATCGGGCTTTCGGAAACGGATGGCTGCGCTTCTTGAACACTTATAGAACCATGTGCGTTGCTCCGTCACCTGATTTCCGGCAGGTGTTGGAAGATGTTCGCCACCTGGAAATCGCGGCCTGATCCAATCACCACGGCAAACGTTTAGCTTACACTTGACAGTCTGGTGGCGCGGAGTGTAAAGTGAAACCTAAACATGAAACGGAGATGTTAATCATGACCAGTGGGAGGAACATTAAGTTCGGCGCATACATCCGAACCATTCGGGAAGAGCGGGAGTTCGGTTTGCGCCAGATGGCGAAGATGATCGGGGTTAGTCCCACCTATCTTTCCAAGGTGGAAAGGGACGAGTTCCCTCCGCCGGCCGAGGATAAAGTCCGGAAGATTGCGGCGATAAGGGCCAACTGGAGAAGGCCGCACAAGGCCACTGGCCGACCAGAGCTCCCATGGGCTATCGCAACGTCACCGGCAATGACGGCAAGAAGGCCATCGAACCCGATCCCGAGGTTGCTCCCATCGTCGCCAAGCTGTTCCGCTGGTACGCCACCGGTGAACATTCCCTCAAGGAAGTCACCCGGATGGCCCGCGCAGAGGGGCTGGTCTACCGCAAGAGCGGCAACAAGGTGCCGGTCAGCACGGTCCATTCGATCCTGCGCAACCGTATCTATACCGGCCAGTTCGACTGGAACGGACAAAGGTACCAGGGCAAACACGAGCCCCTGGTTCCCATTGAATTGTGGGAGCGGGTTCAGGGAGTCATGGATGGCCGTAACGCCAAAAAGCCGAAGCGCGCAAAGCATAACTTTGCTTTTTCGGGCCTAATCGCTTGTTCCAAATGCGGATGCTCGGTGGTCGGCGAGATCAAGAAACAGAAGTACATTTATTATCACTGCACCGGCTACGCCGACAAATGCCAGGGCAACCCCGCGTCCTGCCGCCGCAAGCATGTGCGCGAGGAAGTCCTTGAACAACAATTCACCGAGATGCTTGGCCGCCTGCGGTTTGATGACGAGGTCCTGGATTGGGTCCGCGAAGCCCTTCGCGCCAGCCATGCGGATGAACGCCAGGAACATGAAGCTGCGATCAAGCGGCTAGAGGCAGAACACAAGCGTCTTGGCGAACGGATCAATGCCATGTACGTCGATAAGCTCGATGGTCGAGTGGATACCGCGTTCTTTGACAAGATGTCGGCGGAATGGCGTGAAGAACAGAACCGCTGCCTCCGTGACATCGAGCGCCACCAGAACGCGGAACAATCCTATATGAATGAAGGCGTGGCCCTTCTCGAACTGGCCCGAAACGCCCAGTCCCTGTTCGAGCGCCAGGATGCGCGGGAAAAACGGCGTCTGCTCAACTTTGTACTATCGAACTGCACCTGGGACGATGGAGAGGTGGTCGCCACTTTCCGGCAACCCTTTGATTTATTGGCAGAAACCACCGCCATCGCATCCCTTTCGGGAGGCAATGACGGCGGAAATTCCGCGAAAAGTGAGATTTGGCTGGGGTACCAGGACTCGAACCTGGAATAACGGAATCAGAATCCGTCGTGTTGCCAATTACACCATACCCCAAGGGCCGGGGGCGGCCGAGGGCACGCCCGCTCGGCCCATTCATAGCGGGCGCGGCGAAAAACGCAATACCCGGCGCGCGCCGGAGCCGCCCTGGCGGACTGGCGGGCGCTCGGGAAATCTGTTAAACGGCGCCCATGGCCGACGATCGACCCAGAAAACCGAACGCCCCGAAACGTCCGAAGAGCAAGGGCAAGGGCCGCGGCGCGCGCGTCTCCGGCCGCCAGCTCGCGGCCCGGGTGAAGACGGCGCGCGGCCGCAAGGTTTCCTCGACGCGCTGGCTGAAGCGCCAGTTGAACGACCCCTACGTGGCCGAGGCGCAGCGCCTCGGCTTCCGCTCCCGGGCCGCCTTCAAGCTGATCGAACTGGACGACCGCTTCGGCTTCCTGAAACCGGGCCGCCGGGTCGTCGACCTCGGCGCCGCGCCGGGCGGCTGGACCCAGGTCGCGGTCGAGCGGGTCAACGCCGACGCCGGCCGGTCCGGTAAGCAGGGCCGGGTCATCGGCATCGACCTGCTGGAGATGGACGCCATCGCCGGGGCCGATTTGCTGCAGGGCGACTTCCTCGACGACGGCGCCGTCGACCGGCTCCTCGCCGCCCTCGACGGCCGCGCCGACGTCGTCCTCTCGGACATGGCCGCGCCGGCCACCGGCCACACGGCCACCGACCACCTCAGGATCATGGGATTGCTCGAATGCGCCGTCGACTTCGCCGCCGAGGTGCTGGCGCCGGACGGCGCCTTCGTCGGCAAGGTCCTGAAGGGCGGCACCGAGAACGAGCTGTTGGCGGCGCTGAAACGCGATTTCAGCTCCGTGCGCCACGCCAAGCCGCCCGCGAGTCGCGACTCGTCGGCGGAATCCTACGTCGTCGCGACCGGTTTCCGGGGCGCGCGGAAGGCACGGAAGCCAGGGAATTAGCCCACTTCCCGAGGCACCGCCGAACCCGCTTGGCTTTCAACCGCGACTGTGTATGATGCGGCGTCAACCCGAGGTCCCCGCTGGCGAGGTTGGCATGAACGATATCCCCGAAGCCCTGACATTCGACGACGTTCTCTTGGTGCCGGCCAAGTCAGAGGTGCTGCCCGCCGAGGCCGACACTCGGACCCGCCTGACCCGCTCCATCGAGCTCGGCATTCCACTGCTCTCGGCCGCCATGGACACGGTCACCGAGGCCAACCTGGCGATCGCCCTGGCCCAGGCCGGCGGCATCGGCGTCATCCACAAGAACCTGGAGCCCGACGAACAGGCCGCCGAGGTCCGCAAGGTCAAGAAGTACGAAAGCGGCATGGTCATCAACCCGCTGACCATCGCCCCCGACGCGACCCTGGCCGACGCGCTCGACATGAAGGCCCGGAACGGGTTCTCGGGCATCCCCGTGGTCGAGAACGGCGGCAAGCTGGTCGGCATCCTGACCAACCGCGACATTCGCTTCGCCGAGATCCCGTCGCAGCCGGTGAGCGAACTGATGACCGCGCACTCCGACGACGGGCCGCTGGTCACCGTCAAGGAGGGCACCAGTCTCGACGAAGCCAAGAAGCTGCTGCACCGGCACCGCATCGAGCGGCTTTTGGTCGTCGACGACAATTTCAAGTGCGTCGGCCTGATCACCGTCAAGGACATCGAAAAGGCGCAGCTCCATCCGAACGCGGCGAAGGACGAGAACGGTCAGCTCCGGGTCGCCGCCGCGACCGGCGTCGGAGATGCCGGCCTCGCCCGCGCCGAGCAGCTCCTGGACGCCGGCGTCGACGTCCTCGTCGTCGATACCGCGCACGGCCATTCGGCCGGCGTCCTGAAGGCGGTCGAGGACATCAAGAAGCTCAGCAACTACGCCCAGGTGATCGGCGGCAACATCGCCACCGCCGAGGCCGCCAGGGCGATGATCGACGCCGGCGCCGATTGCGTGAAGGTCGGCATCGGGCCCGGCACCATCTGCACGACCCGCATGGTCGCCGGTGTCGGCATGCCGCAACTCACCGCCGTGATGAGCGTCGCCGAGGTCTGCGCCAAGAACGACATCCCGTGCATCGCCGACGGCGGCATCAAGTATTCCGGCGACATCGCCAAGGCGATCGCGGCGGGCGCCGAATGCGTGATGATCGGGTCCTTGTTCGCCGGCACCGATGAGAGCCCCGGCGAGGTCTTCCTCTACCAGGGGCGCTCCTACAAGTCGTACCGCGGCATGGGGTCCATCGGCGCCATGGCGCGCGGCTCCGCCGACCGGTATTTCCAGGACGAGGTCTCCGACAACCTGAAGCTGGTGCCCGAAGGCATCGAGGGCCGGGTGCCCTACAAGGGCCCCATCGGCACCATCATCCACCAATTGGTCGGCGGGCTGAAGGCGTCCATGGGCTACACGGGCTCGAAGACCATCAGGGCGCTGCGCGAGGACACCGAGTTCCGCCGCATCACCAACGCCGGGCTGCGCGAAAGCCACGTCCACGACGTCACCATCACCCGCGAGGCGCCGAATTACGGCTCGTCCAGCTAACGGCCCTTTCTCCGGACTTGTTCAACCGTCCCCTTCCGCTCCGACCCGCCGGTCGGCGACCAGGATGTCGTCGTCGTGGAGCGCCGCGACCTCCTCGGCACTGAGTCCCAGCAGTCCCTCCAGGACCGCCGCGTTGTGTTCGCCGAGCAACGGCGCGCTGAGCGCCGTCTCGTAGGTCCAGCGTGAGAACGCGGGCGGGCGGCCGGGCACCGGAAACCGGCCGATATGGGGGTCGTCGAGGTCGCGGATGGTGCCGCGCTCGCGGAGGTGCGGATGGTCGATCACGTCGGCGAGTTCCAGCACCGGCGCGACCGGCACCCGCTCGCGATTGAGCGCCTCGATGACGGCGTCGCGCCCCCCCAGGCCGGCCATCCAGGCCTCGATGATCTCCTTCAACTGGAAGCGGTTCTCCCGGCGGTCGTAGCGTGTCTTGAAGCGCGGGTCCTCGGTCAGTTCCGGCATGTCCATGGCGGCGACGATGCGTTCCCACTGGTAGGGCATGATCATGATCTGCACGTATTGGCCGTCGCCGGCGTGGAAGACGCCGGTCGGTCCGCCGTTCGGGTGCTGCGAGCCGGGGCGCGCCTGCATGGCCTTGGCGCCGCGGAGACCGACCCGGGGGATCAGGTCTTCGTGCATCTGCACGTAGGTGTCGAGCAAGGAGCAATCGATGTACTGCCCCTCGCCGGTGCGCTCGCGGTGCAGGAGCGCGAAGCCCACGGCCATCGCCGCGGCGACGCCGGTGGCGCTGTCGCCCATGGCGATCGGCACCTGCACTGGGCCCCTGTCGGGCTCGCCGATCACCGACGTGATGCCGGCGTAGGCCGACGCCATGTAATCGAAGCCAGGCTGCCCGGACAGCGGTCCGCTCTGTCCGGCCATGGATATCGAGCACATCACCAGGCGCGGATTGATCGCCTTCAAGGTATCGTAGTCGAGCCCCATGCGGGCGATGGCGCCGGGCGCGAAGTTCTCGACCACGACGTCGATCTTCGGCACCATCCGTTTGACCAGATCCTGGCCGCGCGGGTCCTTCAGATCGAGGGCGAGGCTCTTCTTCGAGTGATTGTGCTGGGCGAAGTAGGTGCTTTGCGAGCAATCCTCGTCGCCGTCGCCGCGGGCGCGCAACCCGGAACGCCGGCCGTGGTCGCCGCTCGGCGCCAACTCGACCTTGATCACCTCGGCGCCCAGTTCGGCCATGATCCGCGTGCAGGTCGGGCCGGCGACGAACTGGGTGATGTCGAGGACGCGGTATCCGGTGAGCATGGGGGTCATGATGGGGGTTCCTCCTCGGCGCGGGCGCCGATTACGTCTCCAGGCCGGCTTCCTTCAACCGGTGTTCCAACAGCCAGAGCCGGTCCTGGCCCCAAAACTGCTCGCCTTGGAAGACGAACAGCGGCACGCCGAAGATCTCGTCCTCGACGGCCTCTTCCTGGGCTTGCTCGTATTCATCGGCGCCGTCGCCGGCCAGGTAGGCGCGGTATTCCTCCGCCGACAGGTCGAGACCGGCGATCACGTCGGCGATGGCGTCGGCCTCGTCGGCGGCCAGTTCGCGCTTGAAGAATTCCTCGAACACGGTGCGGCTGTATTCCTTCAACAGCCCGTGCTTCTCCGCGAACAGACCGCCGATCAAGGCCGGCGTCGTGTCGAAGATCTTCAATGGCCCCCGCAACATCTTGCCGCCGTGCAGAATGTTGGCGTTGCGGCGGACGTCCATGTAGGAGTACTTGACCTTCCATTCCGAATAGATGCTGCGCTGGCCCTTGCCCTTGAGCCGGAGCTGGAACGGCCGCCATTTGATCCGCACGTCGTATATGGATTCCAACTCGTACGCCGGATCGAACGCCAGGAAGGCGTACGGGCTTTTATAGTCGGAATACATCTTCACTTCGGCCGTCTCAGTCATTTTTCGTGCTCCCGGCAAGACGCGGTTCAACCTCGTTCTTTTTTCACGCTCGACTTTTACTATGTCAATTTGTTATTAATAACGAATTATCATGCTATTTTCGCATCACTGATGAGCTTCATGACGCCACCGCTTCCCGACGTCGGCCTCAAGCACCTGAACGCGATCGTCTCCCTCGCCCGGTTCGGCAGCTTCATCGCGGCGGCCAACTATCTCGGCATTTCGCAGCCCGGCCTGACCCGCATCATCCAGCAATCGGAACGGAAGCTGGGCACCCAATTGTTCCAGCGCGGGCCGCGCAGCGTTTCGCTGACCGCCGCCGGACATGATTTCCTGCCGTTCGCCGAACGCATGATCGGCGAGTTCGCGGCGCAGACGGAGCGATTGCGGGCCAGCCACGGCGCGCCGGAAGCGCGGCTTACCATCTCGTCACTGATGTCGGTCTCGCATATCGTCCTGCCGGCGGCGCTGGTGGAGTTTCGCCGCACCTATCCGCAGGTTTTCGTGGAAATCCGGGAGGGCGTGGGCAGCGCCATCCACGAGGACGTCCGCAACGGCCTCGTCGATTTCGGCATCGGCAATCCCGAGGAACAACCGCCCGGCCTCAGTGTCGAATCGGTGATGGAGGAGGCCTTCTTCGCCGTCCTGCCGAAACGCCATCCGCTGGCCGACCGGGAGGTCTTGCAGTTCCTCGACTTGAAGGACACCGCACTGATCTCGATGCCGGTGGAATCGGGCCTTCGCCGGATCATCGACGGCGCCGCCGCGAAGGCCGGAATCGGCCTCACCCACGGCGTGGTGACCAAGCAATACAGCTCGCTGTTCAGTTTCGTCGCCAACGGGCTCGGCGTGACCCTGGTGCCGGCCTCGGTCCTGCCGCCGGCCGGAGAGGGCGGTCTCGTCGTCCGGCCCCTGGCCCCGACGATCACCCGCCAAATCGGCGTCATGCACCTCGAGGACCGGCCACTGAACGCCGTCTCGGAGGCGTTCCTGCGAACCCTCCGGCCGCTCCTGGTCAACGCCACCGGCGGCGCCCGGACGTTCGCAATTCGCCCCGCCCCGGAATGAGCGCCGGGCCCCCGGCGGCGTCCGGCCTCAAGCCTCCTGTCCGCGCGGATTGAAGATGCGCGGCGGCACCCGGGGCTTCTTCAACGGCATCAAGGGCGGCGGTATGATTTCCAGGTTCAAATCGCCCAGGGGTTCGCCGGGGCGACGGTTGAAGGGGTTCTTGATGACCAGCTTGGAATTGCGGTTGATGGCGTTGTCGACATCCTCTTCCAGCCGCTCGGCCAGGCGCAGGTCCCAGGGGAAGACGTAGTAGCGGGGTTCGATGGCGCCGTCGAGGCGCAGCCACATGTAGATCGCCTCGCCCTCGCTGAGGCTGACGCCCAGGACCTCGGCCTCCTCGACGTTGGCCTCGAACCACTCGTATCCTTTTGGCTTCGGCTTCGACAGGAATTCCAGGAACAGAACGTAGCTCAGCGGAATGAACAGCGCCGCGACGCCAAGCGCCGCCCATCGGACTCGGGCCACCCGGGGCGCCCAGATGGCGAGGCTGGCGAGCGTCGCGGCGACCAACGTCGCGGCGATGAAGACGTAAATCAGAAAGTCCATTATCGAGCCTCCGTAATCAGCGGGCGCTTCAGCGTCGACACGCTGCCCGGCACCAGTTCGGCGTCGTTGTCGAGGCGGAACCGGAAGGCCGTTTCCTCCTGGTTGTGGCGCACCAACTGGACCGTCGTCTCCAGGATCTGGCGGGTTTCCTCCAGCGGCCGCTTGACGCTGACGACGATCTTCACGGGCACCGACTTGCCCTTGCCCAGATTGCCGTACATATGGACGTTGACCACGTACTCGCCGGGCGGGATGCCGCGCGAGTAGGACACCTCGTAGTTCTCGTCGGTGGCGTCGCCCTCGGTGCCGAGGTCGTCGCGCAAAAGGTTGAAGATCTTGGCGCCCTGGTTCCAGAATCCCACCGGCACCTCGTTCGGCGCCTTCACCCAGAGATCGACATCATAGGTCATCTCGCTCGGCCAATGCATCTCGACGATGACGTTGCCGGGCGCCTTGTGGTCCTCGGTCTCCTTCTTCTTCGGGCTGATGTGCGGCAACAGCATGATGACCATCGCCACGAATCCGATCAGCGCCAACAGGATGACGTCGCGGAACACGGTTCCGGTGCTGTCGTCCTCGTCGAAATAGTCGAGTTCTTCCATGTCCTATTCCGCCCCAACCGTCTCCGCCGCGGGCGCCTGCCCGCGTTCCAGGGTGGCCGTCAGCAGGTGCACGGTCCCGGTCGCCAGAAGCCGGTGGTTGACGATCAGCCAGACGTAGAGGACGGCGCCGACGAGCGTCGTGTTCAGGGCCACCGACATGCCGGAAATCAGCGTCGAGACCATGCCGCCGACCCGTTCGGCGTCCGACGCGCCGGCTGGATCGACGCCCGAGAGCGCGATGATGAACCCGATGACGGTGCCGATCAGCCCCAGGAAGACCAAGGAGTTGGCGACGTGGCGGACGATGGCGATGCGGTTCGTCAGCTTCAGCCGGAACACTCTTAACGACAGCTCCCGGTCGGCGCGGTCCTCAAGCGCCGCCAGGTAGCGACCGGCGTGGGATTGCGGCCGCGGCCGGCCCGCCTTGACGTCGTTCAATTCCAGGCTGGTCGTCCAGACGCGGGCCGCGCAGAACACGAACCCGTAGAGGAAGACCGCGGCGATGATGCCGCTGAGCTCGACCAGCTCGGCCCGGACGATGCCGTCGAGCCAACCCTGCAGGAAGGCGGCGCAGAGCAGCGAAACGGCGACGAGATTGATCAACCCGAAGCGAACCAACAACAGATACCGATACAACATGGCGGCCTCCCGACCCTCCCGATGGTTCCCGACCGATGTCCCGGCAGCGGGCGCGGGAGTGTACACAGGCGCCCCGGGCGCGGACAATCAATGAACCGTGAGCGGCGGCGCTACGCCATCGTAGCGCATTCGTCCTGGCGCGGGCGAGCCCGGCGGATTACCTTCCTGCGATGATCGAGAGAGGACGAAACCGGTGACCCCCGGCGCCCGCGCGCAAGCCGCCATCGAGCTTTTGACGGCCGTTTGGGACGGCGCGACGCCGCCCGACGTGCTCACCGACGCCTATTTCCGCAAGCGCCGCTACGCCGGTTCCGGCGACCGCCGGGCCATCACCGCGCAGGTCTACAACGTGCTCCGGCGGCGGGCCCGCCTGGATTGGTGGATCGAGCGCACCGGCCTCGGCCTCGAGCCAGGCCCGCGGAACCGCGTCATCGCCGATCTGGCCGTCGCCGAGCGTACCGCGCCGGACGACCTGGCCGCCCTGTTCAGCGGCGCCCGGCATTGCCCGGCGGCGATGAGCGAGGCGGAGACGGCGTTGGCCGACTCGCTCTACGGCCGGCCGCTGCGCCACCGCGACATGCCGCGCCCGGTGGCCTTCGAGTACC
This sequence comes from Magnetovibrio sp., assembly GCA_028817665.1. Lineage (GTDB taxonomy): Bacteria > Pseudomonadota > Alphaproteobacteria > Rhodospirillales > Casp-alpha2 > UBA3470. The sequence goes on from JAPPPF010000155.1 coordinate 20,087, forward strand.
CCGGCTGGATGGACGCCTCGTTCACGGCGCTCTGGGGCGACAATCTGGAAACCGAGATCGCGGCGCTCAACCAGCCCGCGCCCGTCGATCTCCGCGTCAACACCCTGAAGGCGACGCCCGAGCAGGCCCAGGAATCCCTGGCCCAGGCCTTCATCGAGGCGCAACCGACGCCGCTGTCGCCGCTCGGCCTCCGGGTCGACGGCCATCCCCGCCTCGGCGGCACCGAAGCGTTCAAGCGCGGTTACGTGGAGATCCAGGACGAAGGTTCGCAACTGCTGGCGCTCCTGGTCGGCGCCCGGCCCGGCATGACGGTGGTCGATTTCTGCGCCGGCGCCGGCGGCAAGACCCTGGCCCTCGCCGCCGCCATGGCCGGGGACGGCGGCATCTCCGGCCGGTTGTTCGGCTGCGACGTCTCGGCCAACCGCATGGAGCGCATGCAGGGCCGGATCAAGCGGGCCGGCGCGTTCGGCGTCAAGCGCCGGACCATCGCCGCGCGGGACGACAATTGGGTGCGTGAGAACGCCGGCCGCGCCGACAGGGTTCTGGCCGACGTGCCGTGCACCGGCACCGGCACCTGGCGCCGCGACGTCAACGCCAAATGGCGCTTCCAACCCACCGACCTGGATGAGCTGAAAGCCATCCAGCAGCGGATTCTCGCCGACGCGGGATCGCTGGTGAAACCCGGCGGGCGTCTCGTCTACGCCACCTGCTCGCTATTGCAGGAAGAGAATGAACAACAGTTGGGATGGCTGGTTGAAAATCACCCCGAATTCGAGCCGCTGGCGATGCCCGACGTTTGGGCCGAAACCGTCGGCGGGCCAGCGCCTCCGGCCGGCCCGTGTCTGCGCCTGAGTCCGGCCACGACGGGTACCGATGGCTTCTTCTGCGCCGTTCTGGAACGCCGGAAATAGCCCTGAATCCCGACGTTTTGGGGCTAACCCCTTGCAATTGGCCGCATTTCGCGCTATATCCCCTTTCCTGCATGTGAATCACCCTAACGGGGGAGGGGGAACGTGTGGCCGTTCGACAAGAGCGGCCTGGATTTCCCCGCTAGGGCCAGACTACCAGCGATACGAGCCCGTATCGGGAGGATTATGAATGTCGTCTAGAAGTAACAACAACAAGAAACCCGAGCCGGACCGTCCGCCGGTCCGCAAGGAGCGCAAGTGCTTGATGTGCGGAAAGGGTTTCCAGTCCAACCACGTTGGTGAGCGCGTTTGCACCAACTGCAAGAGCACCGCGGCCTGGCGCGAAGGCAGCTACGCCGCCTGATCGCGCGGCCCGAACGGGGGCGCGTCCCCCTGTTCCAATTCATTCCGTAGACGAGTTCCGGGCCTTGTGACATCGGTCACTGCGCCGGCGCCCCGATTCGTGCCACCGTTGAGGCTACCAGAATGGTAGCAGAGACATAGGAGAACGCTATGTACCTCAACGGCAAGGAGCCCGTTGCCGCGCGTTGGCAACGGGACGACGAACCCATTTCCCATGCATCCGCGGCGGCCAGGGGCCTCGACATCTCGAGGGTCGGCGCGCTGGTCCTCGAGAAAACCCAGCTCATGCGCGAGACCATGTCGAGCGTGCTCCGCAACCTCGGCATGCGCGACGTCCGCGCCGCCGGGTCCGTGGATTACGCCTTCGAACTTTTGGTCGACCGGCCCGCCGACATCATCTTCACCGACTGGGGGCCAAGCCTCGACGGGATCGAATTCCTGCAGATCCTGCGCCGCGATCCGCGTTCGCCCAACCCCTACGTGCCGGTGGTCATGGTTACCGCCAATACGGAGCCGCGCCACGTGCGCTGCGCACGCGACAGCGGCATGACCGAATACCTGGCGAAGCCCTATAGCGCGGTGACCGTCTACAAGCACATCCGCGCCATCGCCGAGAGCAAGCGGCCGTTCGTCAAGATGGCATCCTTTTTCGGCCCCGACCGGCGGCGGCGGGCCATGGATTTCTGCGGCGCCGAACGCCGGTTGGCGTAAGCGTCAGACAGGGCGGCGGCGGGCCGGCGGCCATTTACCATTCGTCAACCCGCCCCGCCTATCCTGTGTGACCCGTGTCACTGACCCGGCCGCCAAGGCCTGCTAGTCTGAAACTGCCAGAATGGCGATTGTGACAACGAACATGGAAGGAGAAACGACCATGTACGCGGTGAAATCAGGTGATTTCGAACATCCGCTGGATGGCCCGCACCCGACCGACTGATCCGCTCGAACCCGTTTGAGCGGGGACCCGGACCGCGGCGCCCCCAGCCACAGGCCACGAGCCTCGCAAAGCATCAGACCCGACGTCGCTGAGACCCCGCCGGAACCGGCGGGGTCGGCTTGAGCAACCCCACCGCCCGCAAGACCCATCGAGACAAACTCGCCGAAATTTCGCGCTGCCCAGGGCGGCGCCATGCGCTATGCTGCGCCGGCATCGAGGGAGGCGTGCATGCACAGATTTCTGATTTTCGCACTCGGCGGGCTGCTCGGCGTGATCGGCGGCTTCGCCGTCGGGATCTTCGTCTACCCCTACATCTTTCTCGCCGACATCGTCGCCAACGAGCAGGTCGCCAATGTGGCCGAGAAGAACCTCGTGGCGTCGGGCCAGTTCATACACGCCAACCCCTCCGACCCGGTTCATTATGGCAAGGGCGGGGTCCGCGTGTTCGACGACGTCGTGCACATCGGCGCCGACTTCGAGGTCGGGCCGGGACCCAAGTTCCATGTCTACCTGGTGCCCGACGCGCCGGTGACGCCGGACACCGCCGTCAACCGGACCATGTACGTCGACCTGGGTCGGCTCCGGGCGTTCAAGGGCTCGCAGGTCTTCGACATCCCCGCCGGCACCGACCTGAAGCAGTTCAAGAGCGTCGTCATCTGGTGCGAGCAGTTCAACGTGCTGATCTCGCCAGCGGCGCTGAATTTCAAGGGAACCTAAGGGAGCCGCCGCCATGCCGTCGCCGCGTCGCCGCAAGCCCGATCCAGTCCCCGCCGTCCACCCGGTCCCTGAATACGCCGTCGAGGGCCAGACCGCCGAATGGTACGGCGAGATGAAGTCGGCGCTTCAGGTGCCGTGGATGGGCGTCGTCACCATGGCCTTCGCCCATTACCCGACCTTCTTCGCCGAGCTCTGGCGCGGCCTCGGGCCGCTGGTCGTGAGCCGGCCGTTCGTCGAGGAATGCCAGGCCCTGCAGGTGATGGTCGAGGACAAGGTCGCCTCCCTGGCGCCGCCGCCGGTCACCGCGCGCCTGGCCGAGATGGGTTACGGGGCGCGGGAGATGGACCAGATCCGCGCCGTCAACGCGGTATTCTCCCACGGCAACCATGCCTACGCCCTGATCGCCACCATCGCGCGGCTGCTGCTGCAGGAAGGCGAGATGTCGGGCGGCGGCGAAGCGGAGCCCTACGATGGCCGCCACGTGCCGGACGTCGACGTGCCGTTCGTGCTCATCGAGGCGCATCACGCCGACGCGCCGACACGGTCCACCTACGAGGACATCAAGCTGATCCTCGGACTGCCCTTCGTCAACACCGACTACCGGGCCTTCGCCCGCTGGCCCAGCTATTGGCGGGCCGCCTGGTCCGATCTCCGCGAAGTCGCCGGCAACCTGCCGCACGAGGCCCTGTGCCACGCCTATCACGATCAGCTCGTGCAGGCCGCCGAAACCGGCCTGCCCAACCCCGGCGGGCTCGACGGCAAGGCGCTCCGCGACGCCGCCGAGGCGGACGCCGGCGTCGAAGAGGTTCTCGAGGTGGTGCGGCTGTTCCAGTGGTTGCTGCCGGGGCTCTGCGTCAACGTCGCCTATCTGAAATCGCAACTCGAGGACGCCTGAGCCCGATGCCCTCCGCCTTCGAGGTCGACTGGAGCGCGGCGCCCGCCGATATCGTCGCCGCCATCGCCGCACGCGCCGAACGCGTGGAGACGCCTTGCGGCGGCGGCGCCATGGTCTGGCACCGCTGGCCGGGTCCCGCCGGCAAGCCGCCCGCCGTCCTCCTGCATGGCGGTTGGGGCTCGTGGACCCATTGGATCAAGACGGTTCCCGAGCTCGCCGCCGAGCGCACGGTGATCGCCGCCGACCTGCCGGGGATGGGTGATTCAGCCGACGCGCCGGAACCGCATTCGGCCGAGACCATCTCCGGCGTCGTCATCCGGGGCATCGACGAACTGCTGCCGGACGGTGGCGCCTATCACGCCATCGGGTTTTCCTTCGGCGGCGTCATGGGCACCTGGGCGGCGGCCGCGCACGGCCAGCGCTGCCGAAGCCTGACGTTGGTCGGCGCGGCCGGTTTCAAGGATCTGCATTACATCGTCCTCGGCATCCGGGTCCCCGACCCGGCGCTTCCGGACGCCGAGATCGACGCCATCCACACGGAGAACCTGAAGCTCCTGATGCTCGCCGATCACGACCGGATCGACCCGCTGGCGCTGCACATCCACCGCATGAACATCCAGCGCGGCCGGGTCCGGACCCGCCGGATCTCACTCTCCAACGCCTTGATCGACGTGCTGCCCCGCGTCGTCTCCCCGATCGGCGGCATCTGGGGGGCGGCCGACGCCACCGGCGGCGGCGGCGGCGACATCCTGAAACGCCGCGATCTCCTGCGCGCCCAGCGGCCCGATTGCCAGTTCGATATCATCGAGGACGCCGGCCATTGGGTGATGTATGAAACGCCGGACGCGTTCGTCGCCACCCTGACGCGGCATCTCGCCAGCCATGAAGGATCAACACCATGAAGGTCATCCAGTTCAACGCCTACGGCCCCCCCGACCAGGTCTGCGAATGCGTCGAGGTCGACGACGTCGGCGCGCCCGGCGACGGCGAGGTCGTCGTCGAGATCATGGCGTCGGTCATCAACCCGGCCGATCTGCTGATGATCGAGGGGCGCTATCCGGGCCCCGACCCGGTCGCGCAACTCGGCATCGAGGGCGCCGGCAGGATCGCCGCGGTGGGCGCCGGCGTCGAAGGGCTGGCCGCCGGCGACAAGGTGATCAGCCTGGAACGCGCCAATTGGGCGGAACGGATCCGGGTGCCGGCCGGCCGGGTGATCAAGGTGCCCGAGGACCTGAGCTTCAACGACGCCGCCATGCTGAAGGCGAACCCGCCGTCGGCGCACCTGATGCTGAGCGAGTACGAGACCCTGGAGCCCGGCGACTGGGTGATCCAGAACGCCGCCAACTCCGGTGTCGGCCGTCACGTCATCCGGCTCGCCCGCGAACATGGGATCAAGACCGTCAACGTGGTCCGCCGCGAACAACTGATCGACGAACTGACCGGGATCGGCGCCGACGTCACGCTCGACGACGGCTACGACCAGGCCGAGCGGGACCGCGACCAGACCGGCGCCGCCGCGGCGATCCGGCTCGCCATCGACGCCGTCGTCGGCAGCGCCTGTCTGCGCCTCGCCGATTGCCTCTCGGACGGCGGCACGGTGGTCAACTACGGCTACCTCTCGGGCGAACCCTGCATGATTCATCCGAGCCACACCATCGAGCACGGCATCACCCTGACGGGCTTCTGGCTGGTCGGGTTCTTCCAGACCGCCTCGCCGACCGAGGTCACGGCCATGTATGCCGACATGGCCGGCAAGTTCGTCAACGGCACGCTCGCCGTCCCGGTGGAGGCCACCTACCCCATCTCGGACGCCAAGGCCGCACTCGCCCACGCCATGCGCGAAAGCCGTGACGGCAAGGTCATCATCCACCCCAACGGCCCACCCGATTGACGGGAACCGGACGGCGGGCATAATTGATCTAGGGAACGGGTGCGGATTGAGGAGACCCCGATGAAGGTCGAAAACCTGCTTGCCGTCAAATCTTCCCGAAGCACCGTGACCATCTCACCCGACGCGCCGCTCGCCGACGCTGCCAAGCTGCTGAGCGAGAACAACGTGGGTTTGGCGGTCGTCGTCGGCGCCCATGGTGAGTTGCTTGGCGTGTTCTCCGAGCGCGATATCGTCCGCGCCGTCGCCGAAGCCGCGGCGGCGGCGACGTCCACGACCGTTGCCGATCTGATGACCGCCAAGGTCGTCACTTGTGGCCCCGGCGATGACGTGCGCGACGTCATACGGACCATGGGCGAAGGCGGAATCCGCCATATGCCGGTGGTCAGCGACGGGCGTTCGGTGGAAGTCATCAGCAAGACCGACGTGCTCGCCTATATGATCAAGGAACTCGATCCCGAGGAGCGGGTCGCGGTTTTGCAGACCGTCCTCGAGGGGACCGCCGGCGTGCCTTGGATTTGAGCCACGGGCGCGGCCTGGCAACGGCGCTGTGGGTGACGGCGCTGACGGCCGTCCCGGCCACGGCCGGCGCACACGGCGTCGAATCCCGAGGCGGAACGGCGCGCCCCACCGCGGCGACGGCGGATTTCTGGACATCGTTGATCCGTCCGGCGCACGCGGCGCTGCGCATGCGCGTCGATCGCTCAGCCGGAAAGCGCGTCATCCGTGCCGATGGGCTTCCGGATCACGCGCCGGGGCGCTTCCCGAACCGCGGCAATCCGCACAGCATCGCGGGTCAGGACTATGCGTTCACGATGCCGCTGAACCCCGTGAAGGCGGCGCGCCCGACGATCAGCGCTTCGCGGCGGAGCTCGGTCAGGCAGGTGTGGCGCGCGTCCCGCGGCACCTTCTGCGACGCCGACGAGCGGCCGCCCAGGATATCGCGGATGCCGGCGAACATGTCGCGGAAGATGTTCATGCCGAACACGCACTCGGCCGTGATCACGTCGATGTGCTCGGTCACCTCGTAGCCCGACAGCGTCGTCTCGGTGGTGACGATCAATTCCTGGGCCAGTTCGTCGATGACGTCGGTCGGCAGTTCGTCGAACTGCTTGTTGTCGATGAGTTCCTGGATCTTCTCGTCGCTCTTGCCGAACATGCCGAAAACCATGGCGCCGCCTCCTCTGCTGTCGACTTCAATCCCCTACCCTTGAGCCTAGCCCGTCCGCGCCCGGGGTCAAGGGGAGAGGAAATGCCTTTCCCCCCGGAACCCAGGTGCTAGCTTGGCCCGGCCATGCTCTATCACGCCTTCGAACTCACCCACGCCGCGTTGACGCCGTTGCGCGCCTTCTGCGAGATCGAAAAATCCTGGACCGCGAGCGGCCTCAATCCGTGGGCCTGGACGCCCGGCGGACGGGCCGTGCACGCCGCCTGCCAGGTGTTCGAGGGCATGACCCGGCGCTACGGCCGCCCGGCCTGGGGGATCGACGGCGTCGAGGTTTCGGGAAGGACGGTCCCGGTCAGCGCCGAGGTCGAGCTCTGCACGGCGTTCTGCAACCTCTTGCATTTCGTCAAGGAACCGAACCAGGTGGCGCCCGGCACGCAGCCGAAGCTGTTGATCGTCATGCCGCTTTCCGGCCACTACCCGACGCTGCTCCGGGGCACCGTCGAAGCTTTGCTGCCCGACCACGACGTCTACGTCACCGATTGGAAGGACGCGCGCATGGTCCCGGCAAGCGTCGGCCCCTTCGACCTCGACGACTACATCGACACGGTGATCGCGGCGCTCCGCTACATCGGCACCGGCGCCCACGTGGTCGCCGTCTCCCAGGCCTCGGTGCCGGCCCTCGCCGTCGCCGCGCTGATGGCCGAGGACGCGGATGCCCACCGGCCTCGTTCGCTGACATTGATGGGCGGGCCCATCGACGCACGGGTCAACCCGACGCCAGCCAACCAGATGACGGCGTCGCGCAATCGCGCCTGGTTCGAGCAGACGGTGATCAGCCGGGTGCCGTTCCCGCACCCCGGCGCCACGCGGCCGGTGTTTCCAGGATTCGTCACCCTGTCCGGGTTCCTGTTCAAGAACCTGGAGCGCCACGTCGACGCGCAGCTCACCTACTTCAACCACCTGGTCGAGGGCGACGGCGAGACGGCGGCCCAGCACCGGGCCTTCTACGAGGAGTTCCTGGCGGTCATGGACCTGCCGGCGGAGTTCTTCCTGCAGACGGTGGAAACCGTGTTCCAGGACTTCGACCTGGCCCGCGGCACGTTCGACCACCGAGGCCGGAGAGTCGATCTCGCGGCCGTCCGCGACACCGCGCTCTTGACCGTCGAGGGCGGCCGCGACGACATCTGCCCGCCCGGCCAGACGGCGGCGGCGCACGCCCTATGTCCCAACATCCCGGAAGCCGAGAAAACCGACCACCTGCACCCCGGCGTCGGGCACTACGGCGTCTTCAACGGCCGGCGCTGGCGCGAAGAGATCGCGCCCCGCGTCGCCGAATTCATCGGCGCCCTCAGCCCCCGCTGACGACGTTCGACGGATTGCCGGCGACGAAGTTCTCGATGTTGTCGATCAACTGGTCGGCCAGAGTCTGCATGGCCTCGGTGCTGGCCCAGGCGACATGCGGCGTGAGGATGAAGTTGGGCCGCTCCAGGAGCTTGATGTAGGGGTGGTCGTCGGGCGGCGGCTCGGCGGCCAGCACGTCGATGCCGGCGCCAGCGATCAGGCCTTCCTCGATGGCCGTCGCCAGGTCATCCTCCTTTATCACCGCGCCGCGCGCCGTGTTGACGATCAGCGCGGTCGGCTTCATCCGGCGGAACGCGTCGATGTCGAGGAGATGATGGGTCTCGGGCGTCAGCGGGCAGTGCACGGTCAACACGTCCGACGTCGCCAGCAACTCGTCCAGGGGCATGAACGCCTTGGTCTCGCGGTCGGCGTCACTGACGAAAGCGTGGTCCAGGAACACCGGCTTCATGCCGAACCCGTTCTCGCCGATGGCGGCGACGGAACTGCCCAGGACGCCCTCCCCCAGGATGCCGAGTTGCTTGCCGCGCAGGTCCTCTATGGGATGCGTGAAGAAGCAGAACTGGTCGGCCTTCAGCCATTCGCCGGCGGCGACGTCGCGGCGGTAGGCGCCGATCGAGCGGCGCAGGCTCAGGATCAGCGCGAAGGCGTGCTCGGGCACCGTGTTGATGGCATAGCCGCGGATGTTGGAGACGACGATGCCGCGTTTCGCGCAGGCGTCGATATCGACGATGTCGGTGCCGGTGGCGGCGACGGCGATCATCTGGAGATCGTCGAGCGCGTCCAGTGTCTCGGCGCGGACCGGCGCCTTGTTGACGATGGCGATGGTGGCGCCCTTCAGGCGGTCCGCCACCTGGTCGGGACGGGTCCGGTCGTGGACCTCCCAGTCGTGCGGGAAATCTGGTCGGCGGACGTTGATGTGGGGCGCGATGGTATCGCGGTCCAGGAAGACGATGCGGTGCGACATGATGTAGTCCAGTGTAAGAATGTGCCAGGGCGGCGGCTTAGGCTGCGGGGAATTCCCTTTCCCGTCAACCTTGCGATGGCGGACCGCCGGTCCGGCGGTATAAACTGGCCGCCCGAGCCAAGCAGGAGAGCCGCATGATCGCCGTGATGTTCGAAGTCGAGCCCGTGCCCGAAAACGCGGAACGCTATTTCGACCTCGCCGCCGCCCTGAAGCCGGCGCTCGAGCAGGTCGACGGCTTCATCTCGGTCGAGCGCTTCCAGAGCCTGACCACGGAAGGCAAGTACCTGTCCCTGTCGTTCTGGCGCGACCGCGACGCCGTCGAGGCCTGGTTCCGCCATTCCGGCCACCAGGGCGCCCAGGCGGAAGGCCGGGCCAGCATCTTCAACGACTACCGGATCCGCGTCGCCGAGGTCTTCCGCGACTACGACATGGCCGCCGCCAGGCCCGACGTATGACCGGCGCCGACGGCCACCGCCAACGCTTCGGCCTCACCGGCCGCCGCGCCCTGGTCACCGGCGCGGCCCGGGGGCTCGGCTGGGAGATCGCCCGCGCGTTGGCCGAGGCCGGCGGCCAGGTGATCCTTAACGGCCGCGACCCGGCCGCCCTCGACGCCCGGGTCCGGGAGCTGACCGACGCGGGGCTCGCCGGCGAGGCGGCGGCCTTCGACGTCACCGACGACGACGCCGTCGGCCGCTGGTTCGACGCCGCCGGCGCCCTCGACGTCCTGGTCAACAACGTTGGATTGCGGCACCGCTTCGGCACCGCCGACTGCCCGCCCGACGACTTCAACCACGTCGTCGACGTCAACCTGACCTCGGCCTACAGGATGGCGCGGCGCTGGGCCGTCGGCCGGATCGCGGCGGGCCGGGGCGGCAGCCTGATCAACATCACCTCCATCGCCGGCCCCCGGGCGCGGCCGGGCGACCCGGCCTACACCGCGGCGAAGGGCGGCCTCGAAGCCCTGACCCGCTCGCTCGCCGTCGAGATGGCGCCGAAGGGAATCCGCTGCAATGCCGTGGCGCCCGGCTACTTCGCCACCGAGGCCAACGAGCAATGGCTCGACGACCCCAAGGTCCAGGCCTTCGTCGAGGCGCGCATTCCGTTCAAGCGCTGGGGCGCGCCCGGCGAGATCGCCGGCGCCGCCGTGTTCCTGGCCTCCGACGCGTCGAGTTTCGTCAACGGCCACGTCCTCGTCGTCGACGGCGGCATGACGGTGAATTTCTAGGAAAGCCGGGGCCTCAGGATCTGCCGCACCACGGCGCCGTCCGACAACCGGTCGAAACCGCCGTTGATCGCGTCGAGGCCCAACTCGCCGCTGTGCAGCCGGTTCACCGGCAGCCGGCCTTCCCGGTAGTACTCGATGAACCTCGGGATGTCCCGGGACGGCGTGCACGATCCCATGTAGCTGCCCTGGATGCGCTTTTCCTGGGACACCATCTCGTAGGGCTTGAACGCGAATTCCGCCGCCGCCGGCGCCAGCCCGGCCGAGGTCAGGACGCCGCCGGGGCGCAGCATGGCGTAGGCGGTCTCGAAGGCGGCGACGGTGCCGGCCATGTCGAAGGCGTGCTGGACGCCGCCGCCGGTGAGGTCGCGGATCTCCTCCAGGGCCGTCGGCGCGCCGGCGTCGATCCCGTGGGTCGCGCCGAGGCTGACGGCGAGGGCCAGCTTGTCCTCGTGCACGTCGACCGCGATCAACGGCTCGGCGCCGGCGATGGCGGCGCCCATCACCGCGTTCAGCCCGACCCCGCCGAGCCCGACGACGGCCGCCGACGCGCCCTCCGGCACGGCGGCCGTGTTCAACACCGCGCCGACGCCGGTGACAACGGCGCAACCGAACAGGGCCGCGTCGTCGAGCGGCACGTCGGCCGGCAGCTTGACCACCGAGCGGCGGTCGACCACCGCGTATTCGGCGAAGCACGAGATGCCGGCCGCGTGGTTGATGGTCTCGCCGTTCAAATGCAGGCGCCGGCCGCCGGCGACCATCTCGCCCTTCGCCTTGGCGGCGCTCGATTCGCCACACAGGTTCGGCCGCCCGCCGAGGCAATCGGCGCAGCCGCCGCAACTCATGACGAAGACCATGACCACGTGATCGTCGACGGCGAGGTCGGCGACGCCGGGGCCGACCTCTCGAACCACGCCGGCGGCCTCGTGACCGAGCACCGCCGGCAGCGGCCGGGGCCGGATTCCCTCGATGGTGCTGAGATCGGAATGACAGAGACCGGCGGCGGCGATCTCGACCAGGATCTCGCCGTCCGCCGGGCCGTCGAGGGCCAATTCCTCGATCTGCAGCGGTCGCGAGTCCGCGTAGGGGCGTTTCAATCCGGGCATTCGAAGGACGGCGGCGCGCATCTGCATGGCCCCTAGGCTAGCCGCGATTGGGTGTTTGGAAAAGCCTTCCCGCTTTCCTACAATCGTATGAGATTGTCAGGAAGCCGACAGGCGCCGGTACTAAATTTCCATAAATTCCGCAGGGGTGTTGGGACACCACGACATGGACCTACCGAACCGCGAGCGCCTCGAGCTCGACGCGCTCCGAAAGATCTTCCAGGAAACCTCGCCCTATGTCGGCGAGGACTTCCTGAAATCACTGGTCCGCGGCCTTGGCCAATTGCTGGAGGCGGAGACCACCTTCGTCGCCCGGGTCCTCGACGACCCGCCGACCCGGGTGCGCGGCCTCGCCGCCTGGAAGGACGGCGCCCACAAGGATAGCTGGGAGTACGACCTGGAAGGCAACCCCTGCCATCTTACCTACGACGGCACGCCGACCTACATCCCCTGCGACCTGGCCAAGGACTTCCCGAAGAAGAGGGACAGCGGCTACGAAAGCTACCTGGGCATTCCCCTGTTCAACCCGGCCGGCGACCAGATCGGCCATATCGCGGTCTATTCCAGCAAGGTTCAGGACGCCGACGACTTCGCGCTTGAGATCGCCCAGCTCTGCGGCTACCGGGCGGAGGCCGAGGTCCAACGGCTGATCGCCGAGGGCCAGGCCGCGCGCCGGATCGCCGAATTGACCGAATCGGATCAGAAGAAATCGGAGATCGTTCAGGTAGTCAGCCACGAGCTGCGGACGCCGCTCTCCAGCGTCATCGGATACCTGTCGCTCCTCGATCGCGAGGAACTGCCGAAGCCCGTGGACACCTACATCGGCGCCGCCATGGAGGGCGCCGAGCGCCTGTTGCATTTCATCAACCAGGAACTGGACCTGGAAAAGATCACCTCCGGCGAGTTCGAGCGCAGCGACGACGTTCTCGACATGAGCGCCGTCGCCAGGGCCGCCGTCGAACGATTGCAGCCGGTCGCCAAGACCTCCGGGATCCGCCTCGAGTTCGAGGCGCCCGACGTCGACGCCGCGATCAAGGGCGACGCCGGCCACCTCGACCGGGTTCTCGACAACCTGCTGTCGAATGCCCTCAAGGCCTCCCCCGAAGGCAGCACCATCACGGTCTCGGCGGCGGCCGAGGGCACCATCGTCCGAACCACGATCACCGACCAGGGGCCCGGCATCCCGATCGAGTTCCAGGACCGGATATTCGAGCGCTTCGGCCGCGCGCCGGCGAGTAACGAACGCCAGCGCGGCGGCGCCGGGTTGGGGCTCAACATCGCCAAGGCGATCGTCGAGGACCACGGCGGCGAGATCGGTTTCTCGACCCGCGTCGGCAAGGGCACCGTGTTCTTCTTCGAGCTGCCGCGCGCCGCCTAGAGCGCGCCCTCCTGCAGGCGCCCCGGCCCGAGCGCCGCTTCGGTGGCGCCGCGCTCGGCGAGTTCCCGGGGCATCCCGCCGCCATCGATCAACGCCGCCGTAATCCGCGCCATGGCCGGCGCCGTCTGAATGCCGTAACCGCCCTGGCCGACCAGCCAGAAGAACCCGTCCACGTCGTCGGCGAAGCCGGCGACCGGCGATTTGTCGTGAACGAAAGTCCGGAGCCCGGCCCGCTTGCTCACCAGCCGTGAGATTTCGAGCGTCGTCACGGATTGGATCCGATCGACGCAAAGCGCGACGTCGATCTCCTCGGGCTGACTGTCGCAGGGCGGCGACGGCGTCTCGTCGGCCGGCGAGACCAGCAGGTCGCCGGCCTCGGGCCGGAAGTACCAGGTCTCGTCGAGGCTGATGGTCAACGGCCAATCGGCGATCGGCCGGCCCGGATCAAAGGTCAGCGCGGTCCGCCGTTTGGGCACCAGGCCGACCGGCCGGGCGCCGGCCAGATAGGCGATCTCGTCGCCCCAGGCGCCGGCGGCGTTGACGAGCACCGGCGCGCTGAGCCGACCGGCCCGCGTCTCCGCCTCCCATGCGCCGGCGCGGCGCAGCAGTCCGGTGATCTCGGCGCCGGTGACCAAGGCGCCCGCGGCGGCGCGGAACCGCTTGAGGTACCCCATCAACAAGGCGTTGACGTCGATGTCCTGGGCCGCCGGCTCATAGGCCGCACCGGCCACGGTCTCGGGCCGCAGCGCCGGCGACAGTTCGAGCGCCTCGGCCGCCTCGAGGCGCTCCAGGAGCCCCGCGTTGGGCGGATCGTCGAGGGCCGCCTGCAGGTCGTCCAGTTGCCTCACTCCGGCGACGAACAGGGCACCCCTGGGGCTCAGGATGGGGTGGTCGGAGAAGGCCGTGTCGAGCCCCTCCAGCACCGGCCGGCTGTAGGCGTTGAGGGCGCGGATGACGTCGTTGCCATAGCTGTTGACGAAGGTCGCCGCCGAACGCCCCGTGGTGTGGTAGCCGGGCTGCGGTTCCATCTCGGCGAGGATCACCTTGGCGCCGGCGCCGGCCAGCGCCGAGGCCGCAGACGCGCCGGCGATCCCGGCGCCGATCACGAGGACGTCGCCCGAATGATTTTTGGCAGTCATGAACCGACCCTACGGGCGCGCCCGCCGGGCGTCAATTCTCCGCCCTTCCCTTGCCGCGGCGCGGCAAATGTGCACCAATTCCGGCAGGGGAACGTCTGGTGGGGGACCGTGGAAACGGGGGAAACCATTCGCGCCTGTTTGTTACCCATGACGGGACCGGATGAGCCGGCCCGATCAACAATAAGGAGGTGCCCGATGAGCATCCTGCGCAATTTCGTGACCGTCTTGACCTTTGCAGCCTTCGTTATGGGCGGCGCCGCGGCGCCGTGGACCGTGTCGATGGATGACGGCCTTTCCGTCATCGAGAAGACCGCCGACGCGAAGGAGAAGGAGAAGAAGAGCAAGAAGGGCTAAGAAGGATAAGAAAGACAAGAAGGATAAAAAGGCGAAGAAGGAAAAGCAGTGCTCCAAGGACGACAAGGCCTGCAACGACGAGAACGAGAACCGCAAGTCGGAAGAGAACAAGAAGAAGGGCAAGAACAAGGACAAGAAAAACAAGAAGGCCAAGAAGAAGGAATAATCCGGGACCGGGTGTTTCGGAGACCAAGGGCCGGCGCCAACCGCCGGCCCTTTTTCCATCCCATTTCACAGCGCGATACCGAAGTCCCGTCGGGCGTTGACCCCGTTCCGGCGGCGGGGAAGAATTGTCCCGCCCGAAGCGGCCGGCAATTTCCAAGACAGGAGGCGCATATGCCGAAGACTCCGGATTACTTCGTCGGCAAGACGATATTCATCACCGGCGCGGCCAGCGGCATCGGCCGGGAAACGGCCCGCATCTTCGCCCGCGAAGGCGCCGCCGTCGCCTGCACGGACGTCGACGCCGACGGTGCGCGGGCCGTCGCCGACGAGATTTCCGCGGCCGGCGGCGACGCCCTCGGCCTCGAATGCGACGTCACCGACGCCGATCACGTGCGCGACGCCGTCGCCGCCACGCTGGACGCGTTCGGCAGCCTCAACTTCCAGTTCAATTCAGCCGGCTCGGCGATGCGCCGCTGCCCGTTCCTGGAGATCGACGAGGATCTCTGGGACAGGACCTTCGATCAACGCGAAGCGCGTCTTCACCTGCATGCATGCGGTGCTGCCGCACCTGCTGGACCGCGGCAGCGGGGCGTCATCGTCAACGTCGCCTCCATGTCGGTGAAGCGCGGCGGCCCTGGCGCCTCCGTCCACTACGCGGCGGCCAAGGGCGCGGTGACGACGATGACCATGGGCGTGGCGCGCGAGTACGCGAACCGCGGCATCCGCTGCCTGTCGATCTCGCCGGGACCCATCGACACCGCCTTCGCGGCGGCCGCCAACACGCCATCGGAGCTGGTCCAGCAATTCAAGAACGACGTGCCCATGAAGCGTTTCGGCGAGCCCGAGGAAATCGGCGAGCTGGTTCTGTTCATGTGTTCGGACGCCTGCGAGTACATGACCGCCGACACGGTCTACGTGAACGGGGGCGGCGGCTGGCGATAGACGCGAAAAACCGTCCGCACATCAGACTCTGTTAAGTATTTACCGATATCCATGACGACGGTGCGTGAGCGCTGGATCCAGCCCGTCTTCATATGCTTTAACATATGGCGCGTTGGTTACCATAGTATTCAGGCGCCGCCTGTGGTTTCCTCACGGGCAACGGGATCAAGCTGCCGGCCGACCGCCGGTTCTATTTTGGAAAGAACGAAGTGGTCCAGATCAATCCTTCTGCCGCCTTCCGGAGGCATGTCGATTCGGAAATCACCGTCGCCTTCCGCAAGGTCTTCTGCCGGCTGGCGCCGGAAGAGGAGCTGTTCTTGTTGCGCGGCTCGGTCCAGCATATCTACAGCGCCGGCGAGATCATCGTCGAACAGGGCCAACCGTTCAGTGGCATCTACGTGATCGTCGAGGGCACCGCGCGGGTCGAACTCGACGGACCGACGGGCAAGATCGACATCGCCGAGCTCGGCCGCGGCGATATCTTCGGTGAAATGTCGTTCGTCGACGACGAACCGACCAGCGCCAGCGTCATCGCCGAAGGGCCGGTCGAGCTGCTGCTGATCGAGGAAAACGTCATTCAGTCGCTTTTGCTCGGCGACCCGACCTTCGGGCACCGCTTCTACCATTCCATCGCCATCACCCTGGCCCAGCGCCTCAGGAAGACCAACCCGAAGGTCGCCGCGCTGGCGCCCCAGGCTCACTGACGCCGCCCCTTCCGCCGCCCGGCCGGGGATTGCCCCGGTGAAGTCAGATGATACACTTCGGCCCTTCAGCCGAGGGAGATCGTGACCATGAAGATGCGCGCCGCCGTGCTCCTGGAAATGGAGCGCCCCAAACCCTACGCCCAATCGAAACCGGTCGAGGTGGTTGAGGTCGACCTGGAGCCGCCCGGGCCCGGCGAGGTGCTGGTCGAAATGAAGGCGGCCGGGGTCTGCCATTCGGATCTTTCCATCGTCAACGGGTCGCGGCCGCGCCCCACCCCGATGGTCCTCGGCCACGAGGCGTCGGGGATCGTCGCCGAGGTCGGCGCGGGCGTCACCGCCTTCAAGGCGGGCGACCCCGTGGTCTTCGTGTTCGTGCCGAGCTGCGGCAACAGCAAGCCCTGCACCACGGGGCGGCCGACGCTCTGTGAGCCGGGCGCCGCCGCCAACGGCGCCGGCACGCTATTGTCCGGCGAGCGCCGGCTGGCCTGGAAGGGCGAGAAGATGAACCACCAGGTCGGCGTCTCGTGCTTCGCCGAATACGCGGTGGTCTCGGAGCGCTCCCTGGTGAAGC
>JAPPPF010000022.1 GCA_028817665.1 Magnetovibrio sp.
CCCGGGTTCTCACCCCCACCTCAATCCTCCCCCATCAAGGGGGAGGAGGAAGTGGCCAGAAATATTTCACACATGAAAAGGAGAACCACCATGTTGCGTTCCGTCACCCCCGACCAATTGGAAACCCTGATCACCTTCAAGGCCGACGTGCAGATCCTGGACGTCCGCAAGAAGCCGGCGTTTGAGGACGACAACGTCATCGCCGAGGGCGCCGAATGGCGAGACCCGTTCGCGCTCGACGCCTGGGCCGGCGATCTCGACAAGGCGAAGCCGGTGATCTGCTACTGCGTGCACGGCCACCAGGTCAGCCAGCAGACCGCCCGCGCGCTCGGTGAGCTGGGCTTCGACGCCTACTACCTCCGCGGCGGCTTCGACGAGTGGAAGCTCCGGAGCGCGCCGCTGGTGGAGAAGGGGTAGGAAGCTGTGAGGCGGTCGATGGTTGCGCTATACTCTTCGTGAGGTGCAATCATGACCGCCATCGGCGCCAGCCAAGAGACCTTCGGAGACGCCCACCCGGGCCGCTATTGGCACGCGCTGGAGGACGGCCGCATCCAGTGCGATCTCTGTCCGCGCTACTGCAAGCTCCGGGAAGGCCAGCGCGGGCTCTGCTTCGTCCGCGCCGCCGGGCCGGACGGCATGGTGCTGACGACCTATGGGCGCTCATCGGGGTTCTGCATCGACCCCATCGAGAAGAAGCCGCTGAACCACTTCCTGCCGGGCACGCCGATCCTCAGTTTCGGCACGGCAGGCTGCAACCTGACCTGCAAGTTCTGCCAAAACTGGAACATCTCGAAGGCGCGCGAGTTCGACAAGCTGCAGGACCAGGCCTCGCCGGAGCTGATCGCCCAGGCGGCCGCCCAGACCAAGTGCCGCTCGGTGGCCTACACCTACAACGACCCGGTGATCTTCCTGGAGTACGCCGTCGACACGGCGCGTGCGTGCCGGGAGCGGGGCATCAAGAACGTCGCGGTGACGGCGGGTTATATCTGCCCCGACCCGCGC
Organism: Magnetovibrio sp.; assembly: GCA_028817665.1. GTDB lineage: Bacteria > Pseudomonadota > Alphaproteobacteria > Rhodospirillales > Casp-alpha2 > UBA3470. The sequence goes on from JAPPPF010000022.1 coordinate 1,003, forward strand.
GAGGAATTCTACAAGTGGATGGACGCGGCGAACGTCGATCTCAAGGCCTTCACCGAGAAGTTCTACAAGGAGCTCTGCACCTCGCAGCTCTCCAAGGTGCTGGACACCCTGAAGTACCTGAAGCACGAGACCGACGTCTGGTTCGAGATCACCGACCTGATCATCCCGGGCGAGAACGACTCGGAGAAGGAGATCGACGAGATGACCAAGTGGGTGGTGAAGAACCTGGGCGAGGACGTGCCCATGCACTTCTCCGCCTTCCACCCCGACTGGAAGATGATGGACAAGCCCCGGCCGCCGAAATCGACCCTGGTGCGGGCCCGCGAGATCGCGCGCGCCAACGGCGTGCGCTACGCCTACACCGGTAATGTCCACAACTTCGACGGCCACAGCACCTATTGCCACAACTGCGACCACCGGCTGGTCGGCCGCGACTGGTACGAGCTCTCCGAGTGGCACATCGCGTTCGGCGGCAACTACGCCGGCAACTGCGGCAACTGCGGCGAGCCGGTCGCCGGCGTGTTCGAGGAAAAGCCCGGCGATTGGGGCCGCAAGCGCGTGCCGGTGCGCCTCGGGCCCCGGCCCGACCCGAACCGGATGATTTCCGTCTCCACCGCCTGAGTGCCCGCCCGCCAGCATCGGCGTGACTTCGCCAAAGCGACCTGATAAAGCTTCCGGCGAAGGCTTGGCGGCGCGGTTTTCCGAAGGATTCAGACGTTGAAGAAGTGGCTCGCCCTGGCGCTCAAGATCGCGGTTTCCGGGGCGCTCATCTGGTACCTGGTCGGCACCATCGACATCGACGCGGCGAAGGCGCGCCTCGCCCAGGTCGATCCGTTGATGCTTGCCGCCGCCGCCGCGCTGCTGCTCCTTCAGATGATGATCGCCGGGTTCCGCTGGCGCGCCGTGCTCCGGGCCATCGGCGTCGAGCTTCCCTATTGGGAGGTCGTGCGGCTGTTCTACATCGGCGTCTTCTTCAACCAGGCGCTGCCCGGCGGCACCGGCGGCGACGCGGTGCGCATCTACATGGTCTACAAGTCCGACGTCGGGCTGCGCGGCGCCTTCAACGGCGTCATCCTGGAGCGCGTCGCCATCGTCCTCGCCCTGGTGCTGCTGGTGGTCGCGGCGCAACCCTTCATCGTGCCGAAACTGGACGAGGCCGCCGCCGCGTGGGTGGTGCCCGTGGTCGTCCTGGTGACCCTCGGCGCCTGCGCCGGGCTGGGTTTGGTCTGCGCCCTGGACCGGCTGCCCAAAGGGCTGCGCCGGTGGCGGCTGGTGCGCGGCCTCGGGCACCTGGCTGGCGACGCGCGGGCGGTGTTCCTGAAGCCGGCCAACGCCCTCCCGGCGCTTCTGTGGGGCGTCGCCGGGCACGTCAACTTCTCGCTCAGCGTCTTCGTCCTCGCCGTCGGCCTCGACATCGCGATCTCGCCCATGGACACCCTGGTGCTGATCCCGCCGGTGCTGCTGGTGATGACCATACCCATCTCCATCGGCGCCTGGGGGGTGCGCGAGAACGCCATGGTGGTCTCCCTCGGCCTGGTCGGCGTCGCGCCGGAGGCGGCGACGGTGCTCGGCCTGCTGGTCGGGCTGGTCGGCTTGTGCGTGGCCATTCCGGGCGGCCTGATCTGGCTCGTGCAGCGCCGCCGCCACGGCGTCTCCCTGGCCCAGGCCGAGTCTGAGCTGGCCGCCGTCGGCGATGCGGAAAAACCTTGATCCGATGGGCCGGAGCGCCTTTATCTTGGTGACCCCGTGATCACGCTCTAGGGAGGAGCTTCCATGAAAATCAGTTTCGCCAACCTGGCGCTGCCGACGACCGGCGCCGCCGTCGCCTTCGTCCTCGAGGGCGGCAAGCTTTCGGCATCGGCCGCGGCCCTCGACAAGGCGACCAAGGGCGCGCTCCGCCGCGCCATCAAGGCGAGCCGGTTCAAGGGCAAGCGGGGCCAGACCCTGAGCGTGCTGGCGCCGGCCGGGGCGAAACTGGACCGCATCCTGCTGATCGGCCTCGGCAAGGCCAAGGATGTCGACGCGAAGGCCATGCAGCGGGCCGGCGGCTACGCCTACGCCGGGCTCGCCAACACCGGCCGGACGGCGCTGAGCGTCCTCGCCGACGGCATCGAGGGCGCCAAGGTCAAGCCGGCCGAGGCCGCCGCCAACATCGCCTACGGCGCGCGGCTCAGGAGCTACCGGTTCGACAAGTACCGGACCCAGGAAAAGGCCGACGCCAAGCCCAGCCTCAGGACCTTCAAGGTTCTGAGCAAGGCGAGCGCCGCGGCCCGGCGCGCCTACGGCCCGCTCGCCAAGATCGCCGACGGCGTCGAGATGACCCGCGACCTGGTTTCCGAGCCGCCCAACGTCATCTACCCGGCGACGCTGGCCAAGCGCGCCCAGGAACTGACCAAGCTCGGCGTCAAGGTGCAGGTGCTGGGCGAGGCGCAGATGAAGCGCCTCGGCATGGGCGCGCTGTTGGGCGTCGGCCAGGGCTCGATCCGCGAATCGAAGCTCGTCGTCATGCAGTGGAACGGCGCCGGCGCCCGGTCCACGGAGAAGCCCGTCGCCTTCGTCGGCAAGGGCGTCACCTTCGACACCGGCGGCATCTCGCTGAAGCCCGGCGCGGGCATGGAGGACATGAAGTGGGACATGGGCGGGTCCGGCGTCGTCATCGGCCTGATGAAGGCGCTGGCCGGGCGCAAGGCGAAGGTCAACGCCGTCGGCGTCGTCGGCCTGGTCGAGAACATGCCCGGCGGCAACGCGCAGCGGCCCGGCGACATCGTCACCTCCATGTCGGGCCAGACCATCGAGATCCTCAACACCGACGCCGAGGGGCGCCTGGTGCTGGCCGACGCGCTGCACTACACGATCGAGAAGTTCGCGCCCAAGTTCGTCGTCGATCTGGCGACGCTGACCGGCGCCATCATCATCTCGCTCGGTAACGAGTACGCCGGCATGTTCTCCAATTCCGACCAGCTCTGCGACCGCCTCAGCAAGGCCGGCAAGCAGGTCGACGAGAAGGTCTGGCGGATGCCCATGGGCGACGCCTACGACAAGATGCTGAAGTCCGAGGCCGCCGACATGCAGAACATCGGCGGCCGCGCCGGCGGTTCGATCACCGCGGCGCAGTTCCTGAAGCGCTTCGTCGGCAAGACGCCGTGGGCGCACCTCGACATCGCCGGCGTCACCTGGTCGAAGAACGACGCGCCGACGGTGCCGAAGGGCGGCACGGCGTTCGGGGTGCGGCTGTTGAACCAGTTGGTGGCGAACCACTACGAGAAGAAGTGACCGGAGGGTCATGACGGATATCGCCTTCTACCACCTTGAGCGCTCGCCCCTGGAGCAGGCCCTGCCGAAGCTCCTGGAGAAGACGCTCGACGCCGGCAAGCGGGCGCTGGTGGTGGCCGGGTCGGAGGCGCGGGTCGAGGCGCTCAACAACCTGCTCTGGACCTATCACCAGGATAGCTGGCTGCCGCACGGCTCGGCCAAGGACGGCGACGCCGGGGACCAGCCGGTGTGGCTGGCGACGTCGGACGACAACGCCAACGCGGCCCAGTTCCTGTTCCTGACCGACGGCGCCACGTCGGACCGCCTGGCCGACTTCGAGCGCTGCTTCGAGCTCTTCGACGGCAACGACGAGGCCATGGTCGCCGCGGCGCGCGAACATTGGGCGGCCTACAAGGACGCAGGCCATGCGTTGACCTACTGGCAGCAGACCGGCGCCGGCGGCTGGGAGAAGATGGCCGAGCAGACCGCCGCTGCCGAGAATGAGGGCGAGGGATGATGACGAAGCGATGGGTGAACCGGCCGGAGGGCTCGACCTGGGGCGACTGGGGGCCGGACGACCAGCGCGGCCGGATGAACCTGGTGACGCCGGAGAAACGCCTCGCTGCCGCCCGCGAGGTCACCGAGGGTCTGGCCTTCTGCCTCTCCATGCCCCTCGACATGCCGGGCGGCAACGCCGTCAACCCGAAGCGGCTGCCGCCCCGGTTCGGTCCCGTGTTCCACCCGCCCGGTGCCGAGGACTTCTATTACAACTACGATTGGAACGCCATCCAAGACGGCAACATGGACGTCACCTCCGACGAGTGCGTGACCATCCACTCCCAGTACTCGACCCAGTGGGACAGCTTCGCCCACGTCGGCTCGCGCTTCGACGCCGACGGCGACGGCGAGGCGGAGCGGGTCTACTACAACGGCTACCGGGCCGGCGAACACATCAAGCCGCCGGACGACCCCGACGGCATGGGCGCGCGGGCGCTCGGCGTCGAGAACATGGCGATGTCGGGCATGCAGGGGCGTGGCGTGCTGGTCGATTTCGAGCGTCACTTCGGGCGCGCGCGCACGGCCGTCGATTACGACATGCTGATGGAGGTGTTCGCCAAGGACGGCGTCACCGTGGAGGAGGGGGACTTCTTCCTGTTCCACACCGGCTGGGACGAGATGATCCTGGAGATGGCCGGCGACCCGGACGCCGGGAAACTGCACGCGTCGGGCGCCGTGCTCAACGGTTTCGACGAGCGTATTCTCGACTGGATCACCGAGAGCGGCGTCGTCGCCCTGATCTCCGACAACATGGCCATCGAGGCGCCGGACGGCTACGGCGAGACCCGGGGCGGCTGCTCGCGCCTGCCGGTGCACCGCCACTGCCTGTTCCGCCTCGGCGTGCACCTGGGCGAGATCTGGTATCTGAAGGAACTGGCCGACGCGCTTCACGAACGCGGCCGCTCGCGCTTCCTGCTGACCGCGCCGCCCTTGCGCATGCCGGGCGCGGTGGGCTCGCCGGCGACGCCCGTGGCGACGATCTAGGCCCGGCGGCTCAGTCCTCGGTTTCCGGCTCAGGCTCCGGCCGGCTCTTCTGGCGCATGTAGTCGGTGAAGGTGTCGACGGTCGAGCGGATGTAGTCGGCGAGCACGCCGACCAGGTTGCGGGTGAACGGGTCCATGGCCTCGATCTTGCGGTCGAACACCGGCTTCGAGATCGCCATCAGCTTGACCGGACCCTTGGCCTTCGCCGCGGCCATGCGCGGGCTGTCGTCGATCAGTGCCATCTCGCCGAACATCTGGCCCTCGGTGACGGTCGAGAGGTGCACCTGTTCGCCGTCGATGGTCATGAACAGCTCGACCTCGCCGGACTTGACGATGAACGCCATGTCGCCGGACTCGAACTCGCGGAAGATGTAGCGGCCGGGATCGATGTCCTTGTGCTCGATGCCGCTGCCGGTGCGGAGTTGCGGGGCGTTGCCGTTGCTGGAGGCCGTCATCGGATGCCTGCCTTCCCTCGATCTGCCGGGACAGCCTAGCGTGGCGATATGAACGGAGCCTGACAGCCCGAACGGCCCGGCGGTCTTGCCTCGCTCGCGACGATGGCCGAACCTAGGCGGGGGAGGAACGAAACAGTGGCCGCTTACGACGCCGACGCCAAGGGACCGCTCGACGGGGTCCGGGTTCTCGACCTGACCCGGTTGGTCGCCGGCAACATGCTGACCCTGCAGCTCGCCGACATGGGCGCCGAGGTGGTCAAGATCGAGCCCAAGGGCAAGGGCGACCCGCTGCGCGCCTGGACCGAGGCCGGCGTCGAGGCCTTCTGGAAGGTCTATTGCCGGAACAAGAAGAGCCTGGCGCTCAACTTCCGCGGCGACGGCGCCGCCGCGGTGATCGCGACACTGGCCGAGACCGCCGACGTCCTGGTCGAGAACTTCCGGCCCGGGCGGATGGAGGAGATGGGCCTCGGCCCCGACGTCCTGATGGCCCGCAACCCCGGCCTGGTGATGGTCCGGGTCTCCGGCTTCGGGCAGACCGGGCCCTACCGCGAGCGGCCCGGTTTCGGCTCGCTGGTCGAGGCCATGTCCGGGTTCGCCAGCCGCAACGGGTTTCCCGACCGGCCGCCGCTGCTGCCGCCGCTGGCGCTCGCCGACATGATCGCCGGGCTGCAGGGCGCCTACGCGACCATGGTGGCGCTCCGCGAGGTCGAGCTGAAGGGCGGCCGGGGCCAGGTCGTCGATCTCTCGCTTTTGGAGCCGATCCTGTCGACGCTCGGGCCCGAGGCCTACATCCTGGAACTCACCGGCGCCGTCAAGGAGCGCGTCGGCAACCGCTCGAACTCGAGCGCGCCGCGCGACGTCTATACCACCCGCGACGGCAAGTACATCGCGCTGTCGGCTGCGATCCAGCAGATGGCGGAGCGCGTCTTCCGGGTGATCGGCCGCGACGACATGATCGACGACCCGAGGTTCCGCACCAACGCCGACCGGGTCGCCAACCGCGACGCCGTCAACGACATCGTCGCCGAATGGATCGCCGCCCGCGACCGCGACGAGGTGCTGGCGATCTTCAACGAGGCCGGCGTCACCGGCTCGCCCATCTACGACGCCCGCGACATCGTCGCCGACCCGCACGTCCGGGGCCGCGAGGTGCTGGTCGATCTCCCCGACGGCGACGGCGGCCGGGCGGTCCACCACAACATCCACCCGCGCCTGTCCGGGACGCCGGGCCGTTTCCGCCGTCCGGCGCCCGGCCTCGGCGAGCATACGGACGCACTGCTCGCCGAGGCCGGATACGACGCCGACGCCAACGCCGCGCTGCGCGCCGGCGCGGGGATCGGAGGAGGGCGCCGTGGCGACACCCGATATCCTGGTCTGGCGGTCCCTGCTCTACGTCCCGGCGAACAATCCCCGGTTCATCGAGAAGGCGCACACGCGGGGCGCCGACGGGATCATCCTCGATCTCGAGGACAGCGTGCCGGCGGCCGAGCGCGACGCCGCCCGCGCGGCGCTCCCCGACGCCGTCGCCCAGGCCGGCCAGGGCGGCGCCGACGTGCTGGTCCGCATCAACAGCGCCGACGCCGAGGCCACTCAGGACATCAACGCCGGCGTCATCCCGGGCGTGCGCGGTGTCTTCGTCACCAAGGTCCGCGACCCGGCGCACCTGGGCTCGGTCGCCGACAGGGTGGCGGCGCGCGAGCACGAACACGGCATGGCGCCCGGCACGGTCCGGCTGATCCCGATGATCGAGACGGCGGCCGCCTATTTCCAGGCGCTCGAGATCGCCAAGGCGGAACCGAGGAGTTCGGCCATGGTCCTGGGCGGCGAGGATTTCGCCATGGACGTCGGTATGGTGCCCGGCGGCGACACCCTCGCCATGGCCAAGCAGCAGGTCTGCTACGCGGCCCGGGCGGCCGGCCTGATGCCGCTCGGGCTGATGGGCACGGTCGCCGACTTCACCGACCTGGAAGGCGTCCGCGAGGCGGCCGAGCGGGCGCACCGGTTCGGCATGGAAGGGGCGTCCTGCATCCATCCCTCGAACGTGCCGATCCTCAACGCCGCGTTCTCGCCGGGCCCGGACGCGGTCGACCACGCCGAGCGGGTCGTCGCCGCCTACGCCGAGGCGACGAAGGCGGGCCGCGGCGCGATCACCGTCGACGGCAAGATGATCGACGTTCCGGTGGTCCGCCGGGCCGAGAAACTACTGGCCCGCTGGCGCGCCATCGAGGCCCGCGAGGCCGCCAAGGAGTGATCCCATGGATATTCGGTTTCAACCGGCCCAGGTTTCGGTCCGCTTCGAACTCCCGGTATATGGGTATTTCGCCATTGGATACGCGGTTTTCGGAGGAATCGGATTGATCGGCGCAGAGGCTGTGCATGCGCGCTCCATGCTGTTTTGGATCGGGTGGCCGACAGTATTCTTCACCTACTGCTTGATCCTGTTCCGGGTCGCCGCCCGTCAGGTGGTCTATCGGTGCGTCGGCATCGTCCTGGCGGGGGTCATCGCGGCCTTGGTGAAATGGTTCTTGGTTTCGCGTGGCATCATTGACCCGATCTACGTGTTTCTGGTGGCGGCGATCTGCGCCATTGTCATCGGCGTGTATCGAGGCCAGTTCCTGAACGAGCAATTGGAGAAACTTGACGGCGTCGAGGTCTACGACGAGGCGACTGGAAAGTTCTTGGAGAGCGTTGTCGGCGGATACCGCTATCTCCTGTCCCGCGCTTTCCAAGGCTATCTCGCGCTCGCCGCTTCGCTGGGCGTTTCCATGTCGATCCTCTTCAACGAGGGGTTTGGCGATCCGACGTTGAAGTTCAGCGGCCTGAAGATGTTCGTCGGTTTCGTCTTGATGAGTTTCGCCGGCGGCATTTGGCTGGCCGTGCCGCTGCTGAACGGCATGGTGAAGGCCCAGGAGAAGCTCCTCACGTTGGCGACCGGAAACCAAACGGACGAGGCCGGCTAGGACCGCCGACGCAGCGCGTAGGCGATGACGCCGCCGGCGCCGGCCATCACCGCCATCGGCAGGTAGGCGCCGCCCGCGTGGGCCGCGTAGAGATGGCCCGACGCCCACGACGCGGCGCCGAATCCCAAGCCCATGACTGCGGCGCCGTAGACGCTCTGCGCCGTCGCCGAGACCGCTGGATCCATGCGCCGGGCGATGAAATGGACGGCGCCGAGGTGCGCGGCGCCGAAAGTCAGGCCGTGCAGGGCCTGGAGGACGAGGAGCGCGGGCAGCGCGTCGGTGACGCCGGTGCCCCACCAGCGGATCAGGCCGGCGAGGCCGGCGAGGGCCAGGAGGCGCGCCGCGCCGATGCGCCGGACGACGGTGTCGCCCCAGATGAACAGCACGATCTCGGCGATCACGCCCTCCGCCCAGAGCCCGCCGATGACGGTCTCCGAGAGCCCCGCCTTCTGCCAATGGATGGTGCCGAAGGCGTAGTAGACGACGTGGCTGGTCTGGATCAGGCCGCTGGCCAGGATGAAGATCAGGAAGGTGCGGTCGCGGAGCACGTCGAGGATCGGCGCGGCCGCGCCCTCGGCCTTCGGCGGCCGGCCGTCGGGCAACGTCAGCGTGGTCAGGACGACCAGGCCTGCGGCGGCGAGGATGGACCAATAGACGAGGTCGATGCCGCGCCCGGTCAGCACCCAGCCCATTCCCCAGGCGCCGGCGATGAAGGTCAGCGAGCCCCAGAGCCGGATGCGGCCGTAGTTGAGGCCGCGTTCGCGGCCCAGGTGCATGGTCAGCGATTCCATCAGCGGCATGATCGGCGACCAGAACAGGAAGAAGGCCATGGTCACCAACAGCACCGGCCAGAAGCCGTGCGCCATGTGGAAGGCGGCGAAGGCGAGGCACGAGACCGCGGCCAGCGCGACCAGCGGGCGGCGGCGTTCGCCCATCCGGTCGGCGGCGCCGGCGACCAGGGGATTGCCGACGACCTTCATCATCATGCCGACGGCCATCACCAGGCCGATG
>JAPPPF010000108.1 GCA_028817665.1 Magnetovibrio sp.
TTTTTTTTTTTGATAATGCTATAATTGATATTTAAATGTATCTATTTGTATGAAGCTTCATATGTGTATAAGATATATCAGCCTTTATAGTGTCTTCTTCCAAGTTCTTAATAAAATAGAAAAGGTCATTTCTAAGGTCATCAACCTCACCTGAAAGTTTGGATACAGTTTTTTTATTCTTCTTCAATAAATCTAAATCTGCAGAGCCTAATCCTTCAACTGATGATGAATAAATCGCTTTAATCTTTTTTGAAGCTTTAGCAATATTACTACTACTTTCTTCAACAACTCCAAAGACTGATTGACTTTCAGCTTTAGTTAAAGCATCATTGTTTTTTTCTGCTTCTAATTCTTTTCTGTGACTTACATAATTTCTAACTAGAATAAGTATAGCTCCTAATATTAAGATTGCTATAGCAGTTGGCCCTCCAAGGTGAATTAGAAATGCAATAATTCCACAGGCAGTAAATGCAATAAACGCTGTAAAGAACCATCCTCCAATTACATTTAACACACCTGCTACTCTGTAAACTGCACTTTCCGAACCCCATGCTCTATCTGAAAGAGATGTTCCCATGGCAACCATAAATGTCACATATGTTGTTGATAATGGTAATTTAAATGAAGTTGCAATTGAAATTAATATTGCAGCAACCATCATGTTCACAGAAGCTCTAATCATATCAAAAGCTGGTAACTCCAAAGCTTTATTTGAACTCATTTGAACAACTGGTACTTCAAACTGAGAATTAATTTTATCTCTTAATTTAGAAGGCACAATAGCAGATGCATATTTTGATAAATTCATTGAAAATCTAACTAACCCCCTAGATAAAAAGTTCGGTTCAAATCTTTCTTTTGTATCTCTTTGTCTTGCTAAATCAATTTCAGTTTTAGTAACTTTTTTTGCTTTAGAAGATACCCAAAGAGTAATAACCATTACCATACCTGCTAAGAATAATAAAAGATTAGGAGTAGGAACTTTACTGGCTAAAACTTCCATAGAAAACATATCTGCAGAAATTCCTGAAGCAACCCATGCCTCATAAGATTGCCAAGCAGCAATTGGTACTCCAATAAAATTAACTAGGTCATTGCCCGCAAAGGCAAGAGCTAAAGAAAATGTTCCAACTCCAATAATTAATTTGTAGATATTTACTTTAAAAGAAAAGATTAAGAAGTATGAAATGACAGAAAGTAAGATAAAACTAACTAAAGAAATCATTACAACTTCAGACTCTAAAAAAGCAGAAATAGTTGTTCCCCCAAGTAAATCATAACTCTCTTTAGCGTATGAAGTTCCCTTTATCCCCTTCATCAATATAAAATATGTTATAGATGTTAGAGCAACACCACCAAATATAGATCCTACCCATTTTGATCTGTTTTCATAATTATATGAAAGAAGGGATCTTGAAATGAATTGTACCAAAGCTCCAACAGAAAAGGCAATGAAAACCGAGAGAACAATTCCTAATATAATTTGAGTTGCTTTAGCAACATTAATATATTCAATCAAATCACTGAAATCTCCTGCATTAGCGGATATTTTAATTAATGAGACTGCAACAGCAGCTCCCAATAACTCAAATACAATTGATACAGTTGTTGATGTAGGTAGTCCAAGTGTATTAAAGAAATCTAGTAATAAAATGTCGGTAATCATTACTGCCATAAAAATTATCATGATTTCTGAAAAGAAGAGCATTTCAGGATTAAAGATTCCTTTTCTTGCTACTTCCATCATACCACTTGAAAATACTGACCCTACCAAAACACCTAAACTGGCTAGAATCATAATTGTCCTTACTTTAATAGCTTTAGATCCAAGAGCTGAATTCAAAAAGTTTACAGCATCATTACTTACACCAACCATCAAGTCTCCTATAGCTAGGATAGCAAGTGCAATGATCATTATTAAATAGATGTCCATATTTTCAGTAAAGTTTGATAAAAAATCAATAGAAGGTATTAAATTAATGTTAAATAAATTCATAGTTATATTTTAATTTTTTTATATTTTTTTCTTGTTCGAACCACTCTAAATGAATATTAAATTGTTCTAAAGCGTCTATAATTGTTT
>JAPPPF010000129.1 GCA_028817665.1 Magnetovibrio sp.
TCCTCGGCCGCCTTGTCGCCGGCGGCGCGGTCCCGCGAGCCCAGCGTCCGGAGCTTGAAGGTCAGTGCCACGTAAAAGGCGTTGGTCATCCGCTTTCTCCCGGGCGCTGGCCGCCGAGTTTGCGCCGCGCCTTCAGCGCCGCGCTCAATGTCCCGTCATCAAGATAGTCGAGTTCGCCGCCAACGGGAATACCGTGTGCGAGACCGGAAACCGCGATTCCGGCGTCGGTCAACTTGTCGCCGATGTAATGCGCTGTGGTCTGGCCGTCGACGGTGGCGCCCAGCGCCAGGATGACCTCGGCGACGCCGTCGGCGCCGGCGCGTTCGATCAGGGCCGGGATGGAGAGGTCCTCGGGCCCGATCCCGTCGAGCGCCGAGAGCGTGCCGCCGAGCACGTGATAGCGGCCCTTGAACGCACCCGTGCGCTCCAGCGCCCAGAGGTCGGCGACATCCTCGACGACACAGATGACGCTCGCGTCACGGCGCGCGTCGGCGCACAGCGCGCAGGGATCGCGGCCGTCGATGTTGCCGCAGGTGGAGCAGGTGCGGACGCTGTCGGCGACGTCGGCCATGGCCTTCGCCAACGGCGCCAGCAAGGCTTCGCGGCGGCGGATCAAGGCGAGCACGGCGCGCCGGGCGGAACGCGGCCCGAGGCCGGGCAGCTTGGCCAGCAGATTGATCAGGCGCTCGATTTCGGGTGCCGTCATCGGGCCCCTAGAACGGCAATTGGAAGCCCGGCGGCAACGGCATCCCGCCGGTGAGTTCCGACATTTTCTCGCGCATCCGTTCCTCGACCTTGCCCTTGGCGTCGTTGATGGCGGTGAGGATCAGATCCTCGAGAACCGCGGCGTCGTCGGGGGTCACCAGGGCGGGGTCGATCTTCACGCTCTTCGCCTCGCCGCGGCCGTTCAGGGTGACGGTGCACATGCCCCCGCCGGACGACCCGGTGACCTCCATGGCGGCCATCTTCTCCTGCATCTCCTGCATCTTGGATTGCAGTTCCTGGGCTTGTTTCAACATTTGGCCGAGATTGCTCATGGAGGAATCCTCACGTGCGCTGCATGCGGTGCTGGGTTGGCGGATGTTTCGTCGTGTATAACACCGGCAGGGGGCATTTGACCATGCAACACCGAAACCTCTTCGTCTTCGACATCGAAACCGTGCCCGACACCGACGCGGTGCCCAACCTCACCGGTTTCGACGACCCCGATGTCGCCGCCCGCCGCGCCGAGCTTGAACGTTACCACCTGGAGATCACCGACGGCCGGAACGCCTTCCCGCGCCAACCCTTCCACCGGGTGGTCGCGATCAGTTTCCTGGAAGCCGAGATCGAGTACGCCGGGGCCAAGGAGGCCTACTACCTCAAGGAACTGCGCTCCGGCGGCGAGGCCGGATTCGACGAAAAACAGCTGCTCCAGGGCTTCTTCCAATATTTCGAGCACCTGAAACCACGGCTCGTCAGCTTCAACGGCCGCACCTTCGATCTGCCGGTGCTCAAGTACCGGGCCATGGTGCACGGCATCCAGGCCCCCTGGCTCTATGCCGCCGGCGACAAGTGGAACAGCTACCAAAGCCGCTATTCCATGGACTGGCATTGCGACCTCCTGGACGTCTTGCGCGACTACGGCGCGTCGGCGGCGGTCAAGCTGGCGGAGGTCTGCGCGGCGATGGGATTTCCCGGAAAGTTCGGCATGGACGGCTCGAAAGTCGCGGAAACCGTGGACGCCGGCGACATTCAGGCGGTCCGCGATTATTGCGAGACCGACGTCCTCAACACCTATCTCGTCTATCTCAGGATGATGCTGCACCGGGGCACTCTGGACCCGGAAGGCTACGACCGCGCCTGCGCCGACGTGATCACGATGATCGACCAGGCCGGCGACGCGCGGCCGCATCTCGGCGCCTTCCTGGACGCCTGGGGCGAGGCGTCGGGGAACCGATTCCTGCTCTCCGACGGCGCCTGAGGCGAATTTCTGACGGATTTCGCTTATTAGTTGGTTTCCGAAGCGGCGATAATATGTTCCAATGGTGTGGGGGCTGGAGAGGAATTTGCGGGACCGGCAGGTGGATGATGGCCGAGCGTGGCCTCCAGGCCTATGACCTTACCGATTTGAATCTTCTCGTGCTGGAGAAGCACGTGTTGATCCGTCAGTTGCTGACCGACGTGTTCAAGGAGTTCGGCGTCGCCAGCACGCAATCGACGTCGGACCCGGAGAAGGCGTTCAACATGTTCGCCGCCTTCCCGCCGGACATCGTCATCACCGACTGGACCTACGACCTGAACGGCCTCGCCTTCATCCAGCGCATCCGCAAGGATCCCGATTCGCCCAACCCCTTCGTGCCGGTGATCATGGCGACGGCGAACACCCGGGTCGAACACATCTGCATCGCCCGCGACGTCGGCATGACCGAGTACCTGACCAAGCCGATCTCCGCCAAGATCCTCTACCGCCGCATCGTCGCCATCATCGAGGACGGCCGCTGCTACGTCCGCAATTCCTCGTTCTTCGGCCCCGACCGGCGGCGGCGCAAGTCCGAGGAATTCATGGGCGTCGACCGGCGTATCGTCTCGGTCCGCTAACCCGCCCGATCCCAGGCCCTTCAAATACTTCCCGCCGGCCCGCGCCGGATCTGTCATAATGCGCTTCTCGACGGGCCGCTTGAGGAAAGGAACGCGCATGTCCGGGTTCGCCATCTACACCGCCGCCGCGCTCTGCGAGATCGCCGGTTGCTTCGCCTTCTGGGCCTGGCTCAAGCAGGGTCAGTCGGCGGCCTGGGCACTGGCCGGGATCGTCCTACTGGCCGTTTTCGCCGTCCTGCTGACCCGCATCGGCAGCGATTTCGCCGGCCGCGCCTTCGCCGCCTACGGCGGCGTCTACATCACCGCGTCGCTTTTCTGGATGTGGGCCGTCGAGGGCAGCCGTCCGGACCGCTGGGACGCCGTCGGCGGCGTCATCAGCCTAGCCGGCGCGGCGGTGATCCTGCTCGGACCGCGCGGCGCCTAGCCGTCCTCGAGCTTCGGACCGGCCGGTCGGACGTCGGTCACTGTGGCGCCGGGGAAGGTGTCGAGCACCGCCTTGACCAACGGGTGGCCGGCGGCTTCGGCGTTCAGCGCCTCGGCGGCTTCCGCCTTGACCTCGGCGCGCGTCGGCGCGCCGGGCTCGCGCGATACGGTGACGACCCAGCGCATGTCCGTGTGCTCGTTGAGGAACTTGGTCAGCGTCCCGGCGAGGTCGCGCGGCGCGTCGTCGGTCGGCCGGAACTCTATGCGGCCCGGTTCGAAGTGCACGAGATGCAGGTTGGTCTCGAGGTGCGCCTTCAAAACCATTTCGCGCTTCGCCGCCGTCAAGGCGATGACGTCGTCGAAACTGGCCGGGGCCGCGGCGGCCGGGGGCGCGTGCATTTCCGGCGCCGGCGGCATGTCGGGCTCCGGCGGCGGCGGTTCCGGCATCGGCGGCGGGCCGGCGTCCCCGGTGCCGGTGCGGGCCTCGGCCGGCGGCGGCGGCGCCGATATCGGCGCCTGGGGCGCGGCGGCGGCCTGCGCCGCAGCGGCGCCAGGGGCCGGCGCGGCACCGCCGTCGGACATCTTCTTCAGCGCCTCCTCCGGCGTCGGCAGGTTGGCCGTGTGGGCGAGGCGGATCAGGACCATCTCCGCGGCCTGGCGGGCCGACGGCGCGAACCGCACCTCCTGCAGGCCCTTCAACAGCATCTGCCAGGCCCGGCCGAGCGCCGCCATCGCGAGACGGCCGGCCATGTCCTGGCCGCGGACGCGCTCGATCTCGGGGACGCCGGGATCCTCGGCCGCGGCGGGCGCGACCTTGATGCGGGTCAGCCAATGGACGACGTCGAGCATGTCCTCGAGCACCGCCGCCGGATCGGCGCCGTCGCGGTACTGCTGGTCGAACAACTGCAGCGCCGGCGCCAGGTCGCCGGCGAGGACCGCTTCCAGCAGCATGAAGGTCTGCGAGCGGTCGGCGAGGCCGAGCATGCCGCGGACGAGCTCATCGCCGATCTCCCCGTCGGCCTGCGAAATCGCCTGATCGAGCAGGCTCAATCCGTCGCGCACCGAGCCGTCGGCGGCGCGGACGATCAGGTTGAGCGCCGTGGCGCTGAGCGCGGCGCCTTCGTTCCCGGCGATCTTCGCGAAGTGCGCGCTCAGGGTCTCGGTGTCGACGCGCGCCAGGTCGAACCGCTGGCAACGGCTCAACACGGTCACCGGCACCTTGCGGATCTCCGTCGTCGCGAACACGAACTTCACGTGCTCCGGCGGCTCCTCCAGGGTCTTCAAGAGCGCGTTGAAGGCGTTCCTGGAAAGCATGTGCACTTCGTCGATGATGTAGACCTTGTAGCGCGCCGAGGTCGGCTTGTAGCGCACGCCGTCGATCAGCTCGCGGATGTCGTCGACGCCGGTCCGGCTGGCGGCGTCCATTTCCAAGACGTCGACGTGCCTGTCCTCGGCGATCGCCCGGCAGTGCTCGCACACGCCACAGGGCTCGGTCGTCGGCTCGCCGCCGCCGTCGGCACCGACGCAATTGAGCGCCCGGGCGATGATTCGGGCCGTCGTCGTCTTGCCGACGCCGCGCACCCCGGTGAGGATGAAGGCGTGCGCCAGGCGGCCCATGTTGAAGGCGTTGGTCAGCGTCCGGACCAGGACGTCCTGGCCGATCAACTCGGACAGCGTCGACGGCCGGTACTTGCGGGCCAGGACCTGATAGGCCGCGGCCGCTTGGACGGAGTCCGAGTCGGTCGTTGATTCGGGGGGCGCCGGTGTTTCCGGCGGGGATGGGGAACCGCTCATGCGACGGTATTTTTGTTCGTGTCTCCCTGGGCGAAGTGGGAGGTTGGACGCCGACCCGGACCGAAACTCGTTACGGCTGCTTCCTTCCGGACCTGACCGGGTTGGCGAGGAGTCCGTCCGACGCCAACCTCCCGACCCCACTATAGCAGTGCGCCCGGGGAGACTCCAACACGTTCAATGCAAATCGGCGCCGCCGGGGTTCATTGATAGCGGGTCGCGAACCGCTCCTCGACGATGATCACGCCGCTCGCGCCCTCGGAGAAAAATCCCGGAATGGGCATCGGCGTGTCCTCGAACTCGAAACGCCCGTCGACGGCGGCGACCATCCGGAACTCGGCCGTTTTCTTGGCCGGAATCTTGACCCGCTCGACGCAGGTGTAGTCCTGGCGCTTGCCATCGACGGTGATCCGGATCATCGCCATGTTGGAAAAGAACTCGCGGGCCGCGAAGACACGGTTGCGGTCGTCGCGGTTGCGGATCCGGAAAACGTAGGGCCAACCCTGCTTCAACTGCACGATCATTGGTTCGAACTCGCCGGTCCGGATGCGCATGTTGACCTCCGGTACCCGGGTCCAGTTGACCCGCTTCACGTCGTCGCTGTCGACGCTGACGCAGGATTGATCGGCGAAGAAGTCGAGATTGAAATCCGGCAAGCTGCCCAATCCCTTGAAGGACGAGAACGACGGCAGCAACTGGTTGAGGGACGGCGCCGTTTCGCAGGCCGACACGGCCAGCGCGGCGGCGAGGACGGCGGCGATGCGGATGGATGAAGAACGTTGCCGGTTCATGGCGCCTCGGTAATTGACGGCCGAATCCCGGAAGGGATCCCGCGAATCGCTAATTTAGCACGAATCAGGGGCCGGCAAGTATTCCCTTCCGCGCCCGCCCCGGCCGGGTTGCCCGGATGAGGCGGCTGTGTCAGTTTGCCCGTCATGACCTCCAGCCTGATCTATACGAATAATGGTCTCGACCGCGCCGGCAACCTCCGCAGCGACGCCGAATGGCTGTCCGCGCAATTGGCCGGCGCCGAGGTCAGGATGGTGCCGGTCTGGCGCAATCGGAACCTCGTCAATGGCGACACCGAGGCGCCGATGCCGCTGATGCCGGCGGGCAACGACGCACGGCGGCTCATCGAACCGGCCAGCTCCATCGTTTTTCTCGGATTGTCCGGGTCGACGCCCCTGTTCGCGGCCGACCTCTCGTCCCTGGAGGAGGCGGACGCCCTGAGCCTCGTCGACGGCGACGCCAGTTTCGTCGATCTCAGGGCCACCGGTTGGCTTCTGCCGCGCGATCAGGCGGCGGTGTTGGCCTACGCGCGCGGCCTCGCCTACTGGCACCGGGCGCATCAGTTCTGCGGCCGCTGCGGCGCGAAGACGGCGAGCCGTGACGGCGGTCATGTGCGCAAATGCCAATCGGAAAGCTGCGGCCGCGAGACCTATCCGCGCACCGATCCGGCGGTCATCATGCTGGTCACCGACGACGGTATCGGCGGGCAGGGCCCGCGGTGCCTGCTGGGGCGCCACAACCGCTGGAACTTCGCCATGTACTCGACCCTCGCCGGGTTCGTCGAACCCGGTGAAAGCCTGGAGGAGGCCGTCACCCGCGAGGTCTTCGAGGAAGCCGGCGTGCCGGTCGGCGAGGTCACCTACATGGCCTCGCAGCCCTGGCCGTTCCCCGCCTCGCTGATGCTCGGCTACCGGGCCCGGGCCACGTCGACGG
The DNA here is from genome assembly GCA_028817665.1 of Magnetovibrio sp. GTDB lineage: Bacteria > Pseudomonadota > Alphaproteobacteria > Rhodospirillales > Casp-alpha2 > UBA3470. Next base: position 6,517 of record JAPPPF010000129.1, read on the forward strand.
CGATCAACATCGACGCGGAAGAGTTGCGGGACGCCCGCTGGTTCACCGCCGACGAGGTCGCCGGTTTCGGCGAATGGAGCGCCGAGCTGCCGAGCGAGACGCCGCGCCTGCCGCGCAAGGATTCGATCGCGCGCTGGCTCATCCAGACCTGGCTGGCCGACGTTTCCGGCTGACCCACCGGGTTCAGGCGCCGACCAGGTCATTCAAGGTGGTGATCAATTCCCGCGCGTCGAGGGGCTTCGAGATGTGGCCGTTCATCCCCGCGGCGTAGCATCGTTCCTTTTCCTCGGCGAAGGCATGGGCGGTCAATGCGATGATCGGCAGGTCCGCCAATTCGGCGTTGGCACGGATCGCCCGGGTCGCCTCGTAGCCGTCCATCTCAGGCATCTGCAAATCCATCAGAACGGCGCCGTAGGCATCGGGCGCGCCCCCGAGCCGGTCCAGCGCATCTCGGCCGTTGTCGGCGACATCGACCTCGAAGCCGGCCGTCTCCAGGACCGCCTTGGCGATCATCTGATTGATCTCGTTGTCCTCGACCAACAGGATCCGCGCGCCCGACGCCGCCTTCGGCGCGCTCGGACCGGGATCCTCATCCGCCGCCGGTTCGGACCGGATCGCGAAGGCGTTCATCACCGCGTCGATGAGGTGCGAGGAATTCAAGGGTTTCGACAGACAGGCGTGGATGTCGACCCCGCCGGCGGCGGCCATCGCTTCCTGGCAATCGTAGGCGGTGACCATGAAGAAGCGCGGCAGGCGCGACAATCCGGGGATTCCAGCGATCCGCCGAATGGTCTCGACACCGTCCATCTGCGGCATCTTCCAGTCCATCAAGACGAGATCGAAGGGTTGACCGGCGGCGTCGGCGTCGCGGATCGCGTCGAGCGCGGTTTCGCCGGACCATGCCTCGGACACCGGGAACGCCATCGCTTCCAGGGTTTCGGTGAGGATTTGCCGGGCGGTGGCGTTGTCGTCGACGATCAGGACCCTGAGTTTCGAGACGTCCGGGGCCTCGATGGCGACGTCCAAGGCCGCCGTCTGCACGCCGCATCGGACGGTGAACACGAAGGTACTGCCGCGATGGCCATCACTTTCGGCATGGATGGCGCCCCCCATGGATTCCACGAGGCGCTTCGAAATCGTCAGCCCGAGGCCGGAGCCGCCATACTTGCGCGTGGTCGATCCGTCGGCCTGGGTAAAGGACTCGAACAGGCGGGCGATTTGTTCGGCCTCAAGGCCGATGCCCGTGTCGCGGACGGAAAACCGCAAGGTCGCGTCGTCCCCGTCCCGCCCCGCCAGCTCGGTTCTGATCACCACCTCGCCCTTTTCGGTGAACTTCACCGCGTTGTCGGCGAGATTGATCAGCACCTGGCCGAGCCGAAGCGGATCCCCGACCAGCGCCGCCGGCACATCCGGCGCGGTCACGAACATCACTTCCAGCCCCTTCTCCTCGGCCTTCATGGCGATCGAGCCGGAGACGTCGTCGATGACGTCGGTGAGTTGGAAATTGATCGATTCGATATCGAGCATATCGGCCTCGATCTTCGAGAAATCGAGGATGTCGTTGATGATGCCGAGTAGGTTGCGGCCCGAGGTCCGGATCTTGGCGACGTAGTCGCGCTGCTTGGCGTCGAGGTCCATGGCCGCCAGCAGGTCGCTCAATCCGATGATCGCGCTCATTGGCGTGCGGATCTCGTGGCTCATGTTGGCGAGGAAATCCGACTTCGCCCGGTTCGCCTGGTCGGCCGCCTCCTTGGCCAGTTTCAGCGCTTCCAGGCTCTCCACCTCGTAGGTGATGTCGACGCCGATACCGCGGTATCCGAGGAAGACGCCCTCCGCGTCGAACAGGGCCCGGCCGTTGTTGCTGAGGACCCGGCGCTGCCCGTCGGGGCGATTGTATGTGTAACTGAAGGCGCCGAAGTCCTCGTGGCGGTCCAGGGTATCGAGAAACGCCGCCCAGGCCTCGCGCTCCTCGGCGATATAGCCCTTGTACATCTCGCGCCGAGTCCGGCCGATCAAGCCGGCCGGATCCTTGCCGGCGATCCGCTCGTAGGCCGGCGAGACATAGGTGTAGCGGAGATCCGCGTCCATCTCCCAGAACCAGTCGGAGGCGACCTCGGCGTAATCGCGGAAGCGCTGCTCGCTCGCCTGCAGGGCTTCGCGGTGGCGCTTGCGCTCGGTGACGTCGACGGTCTGGGCGATGAAATAGAGCGGCGCGCCGGCCTCGTCGCGGACCAGCGAGCCGGTCACCTCGCCCCAAACGATCTCGCCCGATTTCCTGCGGTAGGGACGTTGGTTCGTGTAGGTCGTGCGCTTGCCGTCCATGACCTCCTGGCGCAGCCGCATGCTCTCGGCCAGGGCCGCGTCGTCGCCGGCGGTCGAGCCCATGGTCGTGTTGGTCAGCTCCTCGATGCCGTAGCCGAGGAAGTCGGCGAGCGCCTGGTTGACCATGAAACGGTTGCCTTCCGGCGTGATCAGGGCCAGACCGATGGGCGCGTGCTCGAAGATGTGCTGAAAACGAACATAGGGGTCGTCTCCGGCCGGCGCGGCGGGCCGGGCCGCGCCCTGCAGCCCCTCGATCTCGCGCTCGAGCGCTTCGATGCGATCGACGAGATCGGCCTTGGTCCGGCGAAGGTGCCGCTTGCGGTTGCTGTCGCTGCTGTCGGTCACGGGGCTCTCCGGTCAAGGCGCCATCATCGTGAGGACGGACAGCCGGCGCAAGTCCGAACGGAGAAAATGACCCAACCGTGACCGTACCGTGATGGCGCCTAGGCGAGTCCCCCGAACAGGTCGGGCGGATCGGCCTCCGAGCCCGGCCGCAGGTCGCTGACGCCGATGCCGATGAGCCGGAAGTACCGGCCGTCGGCCTCGCCGTCGATCAGATCGGCGGCGTGATGGTAGATGACGTCCTCCAGTTGAGTCGCGTTGGCCAACTGCCGGTTGCGGGTCAGGATCTGAAAATCCGCGGTCTTCAGCTTCAGCACGACGGTGCCGCCGGCGATGTCCTTCTTGGCCAGGCGCTGGGCGACGCGTTCGCAAAGCGGCCGCACCGCCGCCTTCAGCGCCCCGGCGCCGTTCAGGTTCGCGCGGAAGGTGGTTTCCGCGGAGACGCTCTTCGCCATGCCGCCGGACTTCACCTTGCGCTTGTCGCGGCCGTGGGCGTATCCGGCCAGCGCCCGGCCGAACTTGCCGTAACGCGTGACCAGCTCCATCTCCGGCATTTCCTGAAGCTGGCCGATGGTCTCGATCCCCTGGGCCGCCATCTTCGCCGCCGTCACCGCGCCGACGCCGTTGATCTTGCTGACCGGCAAGGGGGCCAGGAAATCCTGGGCCTCGGCGGCGCCGATCACCGAGTAGCCACGCGGCTTCTCCAGGTCCGAGGCCAGCTTGGCCAGGAACTTGTTGAACGAGAGCCCGATGGAAACCGTGATCCCAACCTCCGTCTCGATCCGGTTGGCGGCCGCCGCCAGCGCCACCGCCGGACGCGGCTCGTCGCCGCCGCGCGCCTCGGCGGAAAGGTCCAGGTAGGCCTCGTCCAGGCTGACCGGCTGGATCACCGGGGTCGCGGCCAGGAAGATGGCGCGGATCTCGGCGCTGACGCTTTGGTACTTGGCCATGTTCGGCGGGATGACCACGGCGTCCGGGCACATTTCCAGCGCCTTGAACATGGGCATCGCCGA
>JAPPPF010000098.1 GCA_028817665.1 Magnetovibrio sp.
GGTCCGCATCTGGTGACCAAGTTGATCGCCGCGTTTCAACGCGCCTATCCAGGACTCCGGGTTTCCCTATCGCTCGGCAACGCGGCCGCGGCATGGGACAACCTGGCGCTGGGGCGCGCCGACGTGGTGGTCGCGGCGGACGCCCCGAACACACCGGCCAACCATACGGTGACGCTGCAGCACAGCCGCCTGGTCGTCGTTGTCGCTGCCGACCATCCCTGGGCATCGCGCGACAAGGTGGCGCTCGGTGATCTGGCCGGGGAACGGACCGTCGTCCGGGAACGGCGCTCCAACACCCAGCGCATGGTCAACAAGCTTCTGCGCCGGCGCCGCGTGACGCTCGGCCACCGCCTGGAACTGGACAGCCGCGAGGCCGTCATCGAAGCGGTCGCGGCCGGCCTTGGCATCGGCTTCATCTTCGCCAGCGAAGCGCCGCCGGACCCGCGGATCCGCACGATCGAACTGCGCGGCATCTCGGCCCACAACACGGAAGTGGTGGGCTGCCTGCAGGCGCAGCGCCGCGACAGCATCGTGCGTGCTTTTCTGGAGACGGTTGCCGGCTGGCGCGCCTCAGGCGCGTAGGCGCGTCGCCGTCACCCACCAGCCTGGGTTGGCGGCGCCGATGGCAATCGCCGCGGCCTCCGCATCAGCGCGCCCGGCGAACAGGCCGAAACAGGTGGCGCCGCTGCCCGACATGCGGGCCAGCAGGCAGCCCGTGGCACTGTCCAAGGCCTTCAGGACCTCGGAAATTTCCGGTGTCAGGGCGACCGCAGCCGCGGTCAGGTCGTTGCGCCGGTCCGTCAGCATCGTGGCCAGAGCCGGAACGTCTGCGACATCATCGTCGAACGGCGCGGCCGCGCCGAAGGCGCCTTGGCGGGCCCCGAAAACCGCCGGCGTGGCCACCCCGATTCCGGGATTGACCAAGACCATGGGGGCATCAGGCAATGCCGGCGCCGGCTCCAGGACGTCACCGATCCCGCCCATGAACACGGGCCGGCCAAACAGGCAGGCCGGCACGTCGGCGCCCAGCGACAGGGCCAGGCCCGACAGGTCATGGGTCGCCGGATGCACGCCCCAGAGCCGCACCAGCGCCTTGATCGCCGCCGCCGCATCGGCCGAGCCGCCGCCGATACCTGACGCCACCGGCAGGTTCTTGGTCAGGGTGATGGCGGCCCCGTCGGCGATGTCCGCGGCCTGCATCAGGGCCCGGGCGGCGGCCAACACGAGGTTGTCCGTCTCGCCGGTCAAGGCGGCGGCGAACGGCCCGTCGATCTGTAGCGACAGTTCAGCCGCCGGCCGCACCGTGACCCGATCGCCAATAGTGGCGAAGGCGACAAGACTGTCGAGCAGGTGATAGCCGTCGTCGCGCCGGCCGATCACATGCAGATACAGGTTCAGCTTGGCCGGCGCATCGATGCCGATGCCGGCCTCGTGTGCATGATCGCCGTTCATGCCCGGTTCAGGTCTTGTCGGGATCGGCCGATTGTCCGGCCGCGTCAGGAACGCCCACCGGTTTCGCCGGTGGCAAGCCGGATTTCAACTTCTTCAGAACCTCGGCCTCGACCTTCTCATCCGGGTCCAGGCTCAGCGAGCGCTGCCACTGGAAGCGCGCCTCCAGTTCCCGCCCGACCCGCCAATAGGCGTCGCCCAGGTGGTCGTTGATGACCGGGTCTTCGGGCCGGATCTGTACGGCCCGCTCCAGTTCCAGGACGGCTTTCGGATAATTACCGAGGCGGTAATAGACCCAACCCAGGCTGTCGATGATGTAGCCGTCGTTGGGCCGGCGCCGCACCGCGTTGTGGATCATCTCGAGCGCCCGCTCCAGGTGCACGCCGCGGTCGACCCACGAGTAACCGAGATAGTTCAGGACGTAAGGCTGGTCCGGTTCGAACTCCAGCGCCTTCAGGAAATCCTTCTCGGCCTCGGGCCAGCGCTTGGCGCGTTCGAGCGCGATGCCGCGCGAATACAGGAGCCGCCAGTTACGCTTCGACAAGGTCCCGACCCGCTCAATGGCGGCGGCGTAGGCGTCGATCGCTTCGGGCCAGCGTTCGTGACGGCGCAACAGGTCACCAAGGC
>JAPPPF010000159.1 GCA_028817665.1 Magnetovibrio sp.
GTCCGGCTGCGGCAGGGCGCCCGGGGCCGGCGGCGAGCTCGCCGGCGCCGAACCGGCGGGCAGGGGCAGCGGGGCGGGGCGGGGCGGCGCGGCCGGGGCGGTGCCCGGCGGGATCGTCGAGGCCTGCACGTTGGGGCCCGTCGGCAGCGGCGGGCGGCGGTGCGACGGCGGCGTCTGGGTCGCCGGCCGGGGGCTTTCGACTTGCAAGGGCCCGGACTGTTGCAGAGACTGACAGCCGGCCATCGCCATGACGGCGGCGGTCAGGAGCGCGGCGGGAATTAGGGTGAATGTCGAAAAGCGGTTCATCGGGTCCTGGCAGCGGTTTTCCTCACGCCGGCGCCGACACTAACGGCCCAGGCGGGGAGAGTAAACCGTCGGCTGCGGGCGGCCTGGTCGTCGTCGCCACGCCCATCGGCAACGCCGCCGACCTCGGCGCCCGGGCGCTGGACGTGCTCGCCGGCGCCGACGTCATCGCCTGCGAGGACACCCGGGTCACCGCCAAGTTGCTGGCCATCCACGGGATCAAGACGCCGACCCTCTCCTATCATGAACACAACGCCGCCCAGCGGGCGCCGGCGATCATCAAACGCCTGAAAGGTGGCGAAACCGTGGCGCTGGTCTCCGACGCCGGCACGCCGCTGGTTTCCGACCCGGGCTACCGGCTCGTCGGCCAGTGCATCGAAGCGGGCGTGGCGCTGACCGCCGTCCCCGGGCCGTCGTCGGTGATGGCGGCGCTGGTGCTCTCGGGCCTGCCGACGGACCGCTTCTTCTTCCAGGGGTTCCTGGCCGCGAAGGCCGGGCCGCGGCGGCGCCAGCTGGCCGAGCTCGCGGCGGTGCCGGCGACCCTCGTGGTGATGGAATCGGCGAAGCGCCTGGCCGCCATGCTGACCGACGCGGCCGACGCGCTGGGCCCGCGCGCCGCCGCGGTGACCCGCGAGCTGACCAAGAAGTTCGAGGAGGTGCGGCGCGGCGCGCTCCCCGAGCTGGCCCGGCACTACCGGGACGCCGGCCCGCCGAAGGGCGAGGTGACGGTGGTCATCGGCCCGCCGCTGGCCGCCGAGGCGCCGGACGCCGCGGCCGTCGACGCGCTGCTGCGCACGGCGCTTTCGGAGAACAGCGTCCGCGACGCCGCCCAGCTGGTCGCCGAGGCCACCGGGCTGGCGAGGCGCGACCTCTACCAGCGCGCCCTCGCCCTGCAGGCCGATCGCGATGAATGAAGGCCGGGCCGAGACCGGGGGCCGCGCCTGGGCCGCCGGCAGACGCGCCGAAACCTGGACCGCCTGGTGGCTGCGGCTCAAGGGCTACCGGATCGTGGCGCGGCGCTTCCAATCGCCGGTGGGCGAGATCGACCTGGTGGCGCGCAAGGGCCGCACGCTGGTGTTCTGCGAGGTCAAGGTTCGGGCCGACGCCGACACGGCGGCGGAGAGCATCACCCATCACCAGCGCCGCCGCATCGAACGCGCGGCGCTAGCCTTCCTGCAGCGCCACCCGGGCCTGGCCGGGCTCGATCTCCGCTTCGACGCGATCGTCTTCGGCCGCGCCGGCGGCCCGCGCCCGCGCCACATGGCCGACGCCTGGCGGCCGGATTCTTGAGCCATTTGTGACCGCCGTCATAGTTTTGACACGGTGGTTGGCGAAAACTGGCCTTTGAGCGATTCGCCGCTGGATTTAGAATGATCGCGAATCGCCCCCATTGCTGCAGAGGTCCCCGACCATGTCCGACGCCCGCCGCCGCCGCCCCGCGATTCTCGCCCTCGTCCTCTTCGCCCTCGCCGTTCCCGTGCTCGCCGGATGCGCCGGCGCGGTGGTCGGCGCCGGCGCCGCGGTCGGCGTCGCCGCCTTCGAGGAGCGCTCCCTGAAGACCATCGCCGCCGACACCAAGATGGCGACCGAGGTGCGCCTCAACCTGCTGGAGGCGGGCGAGGAATACACGCTCAAGATCGGCCTCAAGGTGTTCGAGGGCCGCGCCCTGCTGACCGGCGCCGTGCCGACGGAAGCGATGCGCGCCGAGGCGGTGAAGCTGACCTGGAAGGTCGCCGGCATCAAGGACGTGATCAACGAGGTGCAGATCAGCGACGCCGGCTTCCTCGACACCGCCCGCGACGCCTGGATCACCACCCAGCTGAAGTCGAAGCTGGCCGTCGACCAGGAGATCCACGCCATTAACTATTCGGTCGAGACGGTCAACGGCATCATCTACCTGATCGGCATCGCCCAGAGCCAGGTCGAGCTCGACCGGGTGATCGGCCACGCCCGCAACCTGGGTTACGTGAAGAAGGTGATCTCCCACGTCCGGGTGAAGAAGAGCGCGGCCAAGACATGACCATCGCGGCGAAGCACCGCGACGCCCTGGAGGCCGCCGGCGCGGCCGCGGATGACGCCATCGACATCGGCGCCACGGCGCTGACCCTGGCCGCCGTCGGCCGCCCCGACACCTCGCGGGAACCCTACCGGCGGCACCTGGAGAAGCTGACCGCCGAGGTCGGCGCCTACGCCCGGCGCGGCCCCCGGGCGCCGTCGCTGGCGCTCAAGCACGAGGCGCTCTCGCAGGTCATCCACCGCCGCCTCGGCTACGCCGGCACCGAGGACGCCTTCGACGACATCGAGGCCGCCAACCTGATGCGGGTCATCGACCGCCGCGGCGGCCTGCCGGTGGCGCTCGGCATCCTCTATCTGCACGCCGCCCACGCGCTCGGCTGGCCGGCCGCCGGGGTCGACTTCCCGGGCCGTTTCCTGTTGAGCCTCGACGGCGACGGCCGGCGCCTGATCTTCGATCCCTTCGACGGCGGCGCCGAGGTCGCCGTGCCGGAGCTCCGCCAGCTGCTCAAGACCATGGCCGGCGACGGCGCCGAGCTCCGCCCCGAGCACTACCGGGCGGCCGGGCCGCGCGCCGTGCTGCTCAGGCTGCAGAACAACATCAAGGTCCGCCACCTGGAGGCCGGCCACATCGAGGCGGCCCTGCGGACGATGGAGACCATGGTCATGATCGCGCCCATGGAAGCCGCACTTTGGCGCGAGCAGGGCATGCTGCACGCGCGCCTCGACCAGATCCCGGCCGCCGTCGCGGCCCTGGAGGAATCGCTCAGGCGCGGCCGCGACGACGAGGCCCGCTACAAGACCTCGGCCTTCCTCCAGGAACTGAGGCGCCGGCTCGGCTGAGGGCAACGCCCTTGTGAACCGCCGTTAGCTCGGCGCGCTTGGCGGATCGGCGCCGCCTGATTATCTTAGGTCACGCGCATCCGCTTCCCGGCACGAAAGGACAGCCCATGGCCCTCAAGGTGGCGATCCAAATGGATCACGTCTCGACCATCGACATCGCAGGCGATTCGACCTTCGTCCTGGCCCTCGAGGCGCAGAAGCGCGGCCACGCGCTCTATCACTACCTGCCCGGCGCCCTGGCCATGGACTCGGGCCGCGTCCTGGCGAAGGCGGAGCCCCTCGAGGTGCGCCGCGAGGACGGCAACCACTACACATTGGGCGCGCCCGAGGAGATCGACCTGGCCGACGTCGACGTTGTCCTGATGCGCCAGGACCCGCCCTTCGACATGTCCTACATCACCGCGACGCACCTGCTGGAATACGTGCATCCGAAGACCCTGGTGGTCAACGACCCGCGCGAGGTCCGGAACGCGCCGGAGAAGCTGTTCGTCATGGACTTCCCCGAGTTCATGCCGCCGACGCTCATTTCATCCGACCCGGACCGCATCAACGCCTTCCGGGCCGAGCACCGCGACATCATCCTGAAGCCGCTCTACGGCAACGGCGGCGCCGGGGTCTTCCACGTGACGCCCGACGACGAGAACATGAACGCGCTCCTGGAGATGTTCGCCGAGCGCAACCGCGAGCCGATCATCGCCCAGGCCTACCTGAAGGACGTGCGGGCCGGCGACAAGCGCATCATCCTCATCGACGGCGACGTGGCCGGCGCCACCAACCGGATCCCGAAGGCCGGCGAGGCGCGCTCCAACATGCACGTCGGCGGCCAGGCGGTGAAGTCGGAGCTGACCGCGCGCGAAGAAGAGATCTGCGCCGCGCTCGGCCCGAAACTGAAGGAGCGCGGCCTGATCTTCGTCGGCATCGACGTCATCGGCGGCTACATGACCGAGATCAACGTCACCTCGCCCACCGGCCTCCAGGAAATCAACGCCTTCGACGGTGTGTGCCTTGAAGCGGACATCTGGGACGCCATCGAGGCGAAGCTCTAGGCCGGCGCCGGCCCCTCCGGCCCTACACCAACACCTATCACCGTCATGCCCGGGCTTGACCCGGGCATCCACGACTTTCCCGTTGCGCCCGGCGATGGAATGAAGTCGTGGATCACCGGGTCAAGCCCGGTGATGACGGTTGGCAGGTCGGCGAACGTCGGTAAATTCGACCACAATCGATAATTGGTGGACAATGATAGTTCTTTTTCTATAATTTGCAGAACAAAAGAGGGGTAATGGCATGGTCGCGCGCATCGGGACGGTCGCCTTCGAGGGCATTCGGGTCGCCGCTTCGGCGAAGGCCGCCTCGGCGGCGATCGCCACCGGATCCTCGATGCCGAGACCGCCCGACAGCTCCGGCGGCGGCGACGGCCGCATGGCCGGTTCCGGCGCTGTCCGCTCGACGCTGGTCAGCCAACTCATGGACGGCGCGTCGGTGGCGGCGCGGTAGGTGGGAAGGTCGGCCCCCGGGGCCGGCTTGCCGGCGCGGGCCGGCGCGTCACCGGCCTGGGCGAGTTCGGCGGTGGCGGTGGGGGCAGGGCTATCAACGAGCCACGAGGTCATTGCCGCGCCGTCTCCTCAGGCCGCGATCGGGCCGGAACGTGGGGTCTCCGCACCTTGGAATCATAGGAGGGCCGTGATTCGCCGCCAAGCCCGGCGGCGCCGGCCGCCGGAAACCGTCGCGGGTCAATGGTTTAGGCGAACTGGCGGAGATGGCGCGCGAGCCGGCGGGCGCGAAAACCCGCGAATCGGGCTCAGGCGGGCGGGCGGCGGATCATCCCGCCGAGGTCGCGGCCGGCGAACACGTGGATGTGGAAGTGCGGCACCTCCTGGTGCGCGTCGCGGCCATGATTGGCGAGAATGCGGTAGCCGTCCTCGACGGCGCCGGCCTCGCGGGCGACGACGCCGACGGCGCGGACGAAGCCGGCGATCTCGGCGTCGCTGGCGTTGGCCGAGAAGTCGTCCATGGAGACGTAGGCGCCCTTGGGGATGACCAGGATGTGGGTCGGCGCCTGCGGCTGGATGTCCTTGAAGGCCAGCGCCACGTCGTTCTCGTAGACCTTGTCGCAGGGAATCTCGGCGCGCAGGATCTTGGCGAAGATGTTGTTGTCGTCGTAGGCCATCTTGGGAAGTTCCTTTTCGGCGGTCGGTCTCAGCGGGGCGTCTCGGAATTCTTGGCGCGCTTGCGCAATTTCTTCTCGTCGATCCCGGAGACGCCGAAGCGGCGTTCCAGCTCGGCCCAGACCGCGTCCGGGCGGATGCCCTGGTCGGCCCACAGCACCATCAGGTGGTAGAGCAGGTCGGCGCTCTCCGACACCACGTCGGCCGGGCTCTGGCCGAGCGACGCGACCACCACCTCGGTGGCCTCCTCGCCGAGCTTCTTGGCGATCTGGTTGGTGCCGCGGTGGAACAGCTTCGACGTATAGGACGTCTCCGGATCGCCGCCACGGCGGCTGGCGATCACGTCGTAGAGCTCCTCGATGATCCGGCTGTCCTTGCTCACGCTCGGGTCCCTCCTCTGCCGGTCCTAGGCCGGCACCGGGCGCACCGGCACGCCGCCGGCGGCCAGATGCGCCTTCGCCTCGCCGATGGTATAGGTCCCGAAATGGAAAATCGAGGCCGCCAGGACGGCCGACGCGTGGCCCTTGACGACGCCCTCGACCAAGTGCTCGAGGGTGCCGACGCCGCCCGACGCGATCACCGGGATCGGCACCGCGTCGGCGACGGCGCGGGTCAGCGGCAGGTTGAAGCCCTGCTTGGTGCCGTCGCGGTCCATGGAGGTCAGCAGGATCTCGCCGGCGCCGAGCTCGGCCATGCGCCGCGACCATTCGACCGCGTCGATGCCGGTCGGCTTGCGGCCGCCGTGGGTGAAGATCTCGAAGCCGCCGCCCGGGACGCTCTTCGCGTCGACGGCGACGACGATGCATTGGCTGCCGAACTTGAGCGCCGCCTCGCGGACGAAGTCCGGGTTGTGCACGGCGGCGGTGTTGATGGAGACCTTGTCGGCGCCGGCCAGAAGCAGCTTGCGGACGTCGTCGGTGGTGCGCACGCCGCCGCCGACGGTCAACGGCATGAAGCACTCGTCGGCGGTGCGCCCGACTACGTCGTAGATGGTGTCGCGGTTCTCGTGGCTGGCGGTGATGTCGAGGAAGCAGAGCTCGTCGGCGCCGGCGGCGTCGTAGACGCGGGCCTGCTCGACCGGATCGCCGGCATCGACCAGGTCGACGAAGTTGACGCCCTTGACGACGCGCCCGCGGTCGACGTCGAGACAGGGAATGACCCGCGCCTTCAGCATCAGGCCGCCGCCTTCAGCGCCGCCACGGCGGCGGCGACGTCGACGCGGCCGTCGTAGACGGCGCGGCCCGAGATGACGCCCTCCAGCTGATCGCCGGCGGCCGCCTTGACGGCCTCCAGGTCGGCCATGGAGGAGACCCCGCCCGACAGGATCACCGGGATGTCGACGGCGGCGGCCAGCGCCAGCGTCGCCTCGGTGTTCGGGCCCTGCATGGCGCCGTCGCGGCTGATGTCGGTGTAGATCAGGGCCGCGGCGCCGGCCTCGGTGAACCGCTGGGCCAGCTCCAGGGCGGTGATTTCGGCGGTTTCCGCCCAGCCCTCGACGGCGACGCGGCCGTCGCGGGCGTCGATGCCCAGCGCGACGCGGCCGGGGTGGCGGGCGCAGGCGCGGCGCACCAGGTCCGGGTCGCGGACCGCGACGGTGCCGAGGATGACGCGGCGGATTCCCTTTTCCAGCCAGAAGTCGATGGTTTCCATGTCGCGGATGCCGCCGCCCAGCTGCGCCGGGATGCCGACGGCCCCGAGGATGCCCTCGACGGCGGCGCCGTTGACGGGCCGGCCTTCGAAGGCACCATTCAAATCAACGAGATGTAGCCATTCACTGCCACGCTGCTCGAATTCCGCCGCCTGAGCCGCTGGATTCTCGTTGAAAACCGTCGCCTGGTCCATGTCGCCGCGCAGCAGCCGCACGCATTGGCCGTCCTTCAGGTCGATCGCCGGAAAAAAGATCATCGCGTCACGGTGTCCAGTTGAGGAAGTTGGTGATCAGCCGGAGGCCCGTGGCCTGGCTCTTCTCCGGGTGGAACTGGGTGCCGACCAGGTTGTCGCGGCCGACGGCGGCGCTCAGCGGCCCGCCGTAGTCGGCGGCGGCGAGGCGGTCGGCCGGATCGGCCGGACGGAACCCGTAAGAGTGCACGAAGTAGGCGTGGGCGCCCGGCTCGAGGCCCGCGAGCACCGGGTGCCGGGGTTCGGAAAAAGTTAGCTCGTTCCAGCCCATATGGGGAATCTTTAAGGTCTTGTCTGAGGGTTCGAGGGCGTCCACGCTGCCGGGCACCCAGCCGAACCCCGGGGTTTCGCCGTGCTCGAGGCCGCGGTCGGCCATCAACTGCATGCCGACGCAGATGCCGAGGAACGGCCGGCCCTTGGCGCGCACCGCCTCGGCGAGGGCGTCGGTCATGCCCGGTACCCGCTCGAGGCCGGCGCGGCAGTCGGCGAAGGCGCCGACGCCGGGCAGCACGACGCGGTCGGCCGTGGCGACGGCGTCGGCGTCGGCGGTGACGTGGACGGCCGCGTCGAGGCCGGCCTCGGCGACGGCGCGCTCGAAGGCCTTCTGCGCCGAGCGCAGGTTGCCCGAGCCGTAGTCGACGATGGCGACGTTCATGTCACCGCCTTTTGGGGTTCGGCCGCGGTGTCGCCGAGATAGCCGTACAACGCCTCGTCGGCGCCGCGGCCGGCGGCGACGCCGGTCTCGACGAAGCCGCGGCGCTCGAGGGCGGCGCGCTTCAGGTCGTTGGCGACGAGTCCGACGATCAACGCCCAACCGAATCCGACCACCGACTGCGCCAGCGGGTCGGCGCCGAGGCCGCGCATGGTTACCCCGATCACCGGCGGCACCGCGAGGAAGACCGCGGCCCACAGCCACATGCGGTTCCACAGCGCCCAGATCCCGGCGAACAGGAACGCCGGCCAGGAAAACCCCTCCTTGACCAGGGCCAGGTCGCGGTCCAGGTCGAGGCCGTGGCGGCGGACGTGGATCGAATAGACGCGCATGGTGTGGTCTCCGATGACCGGCGGCCTCTCGCCGCCGCGGTCCGGAAGCTAGAGCGACCCGCCGAGGACGCCCTTGGTCGAGGGCACCTCGTCGGACTTCCGGGGATCGATGCTGACCGCCTCCCTGAGGGCGCGGGCCAGGCCCTTGTAGCACGACTCGACGATGTGGTGGTTGTTCTCGCCGTACAGGTTCTCGACGTGCAGCGTGATCCCGGCGGATTGCGCGAAGGCCTGGAACCACTCCTTGAACAGTTCCGTGTCCATGTCGCCGAGCTTCGGCTTCGAGAAGTCGACCTTCCAGATCAGGTAGGGGCGGTTCGAGATGTCCATGGTCACCCGGCTCAGGGTCTCGTCCATGGGAATCGTCGCCGTGGCGAACCGCGTGATGCCGCGGCGCTCGCCCAGGGCCTGACTGACCGCCTCGCCGATGGCGATGCCGGTGTCCTCGGTGGTGTGGTGGAAATCGATGTGCAGATCGCCGCTCGCCTTGACCTTGAGGTCCATGAGGCTGTGCCGTGACAGTTGCTCGAGCATGTGGTCGAGGAAACCGATTCCGGTCTCGACTTCGTAGGCGCCGGTGCCGTCGAGATCGAGGCTGACGGCGATTTCCGTTTCCTTGGTGCGGCGTTCGACCGTCGCGGTCCGCATGGCTGGGCCCTCCTGGCTTGCGAATCGGCGCTCCTTGTAGCAGGAACCGCCGCCAGCCGCCAGCCCGCAGGGCCCGGTCCCGGGGCGGTGGCGAATATTTTTGCGCCGGCCTTGACGGGCGCGCTTCACAAACCGAAATCCTAGGCTATAGTCGGCCCGCCCAGACACCGGGGATCCGCCCCGGCGCGCGGCCAACGCCAACCCGGAGTAACCCGGCCCATGAACGAACAAACCCCGACCTGGCACGGCACCACCATCCTTTCCGTCCGCAAGGACGGCCAGGTGGTGATCGCCGGCGACGGCCAGGTCAGCCTCGGCGACACGGTCATCAAGGGCAGCGCCAAGAAGGTGCGCCGCCTCGCCGACGGCGGCGTCATCGCCGGGTTCGCCGGCGCCACCGCCGATGCCTTCACGCTGTTCGAGCGCCTCGAGGGCAAGCTCGAGCAGTATCCCGGTCAACTGACCCGGGCCGCCGTCGAGCTCGCCAAGGACTGGCGCACCGACCGTTATCTCAGGCGCCTGGAGGCGATGATGGCGGTCGCCGACAAGGACGTCTCGCTGGTGCTCACCGGAACCGGCGACGTGCTCGAGCCCGACGACGGCGTCATCGGCATCGGATCGGGCGGCAACTACGCGCTCGCCGCGGCCCGCGCGCTGGTCGACCAGGGCGACATGGACGCCGAGGCGATCGCGCGGAAGGCCATGCGGATCGCCGCCGACATCTGCGTCTACCCCAACCCCGAAGTGCCCCTCGAGAGCCTATGACCGAAACCAGCTTCACGCCGCGCGAGATCGTTTCCGAGCTCGACCGGTTCATCGTCGGCCAACACGACGCCAAGCGCGCCGTCGCCATCGCGCTCCGTAACCGCTGGCGCCGCCAGCAGTTGGACGAGGGCATGCGCGAGGAGGTTTTGCCGAAGAACATCCTGATGATCGGCCCGACCGGCGTCGGCAAGACCGAGATCGCCAGGCGCCTGGCGAAGCTGGCGCAGGCGCCGTTCATCAAGGTCGAGGCGACCAAGTTCACGGAGGTCGGCTACGTCGGCCGCGACGTCGAGCAGATCGTCCGCGACCTGGTCGAGACGGCCATCCACATGACCCGCGAGAAGCTCAGGAAGCAGGTCCGCGCGAAGGCCGAGGTGCACGCCGAGGAACGCGTCCTCGACGCCCTGGTCGGCGAGAACGCGGGCGCCGAGACGCGCGAGAAGTTCCGCCGCATGCTGCGCGCCGGCGAGCTCGACGACCGCGAGGTCGAATTGCAGGTCTCCGACGCCGGCGGCGGGCTGCCGACCTTCGACATTCCCGGCATGCCCGGCGCCCAGATGGGCATGCTCAACCTCAACGACATGCTCGGCAAGGCCTTCGGCCAGCAGACGAAGCCTCGCAAGATGACGGTGGGCGAGTCCTACGACGTACTCATCAATGATGAGAGCGATAAGCTGCTCGACGAGGACCGGATTGTGAAGGAATCCATCGAAGTCGTTGAAAACAATGGCATTGTCTTCCTCGACGAGGTCGACAAGATCACCGCGCGTTCGGAGCGCATGGGCGCCGACGTGAGCCGCGAGGGGGTGCAGCGCGACCTGCTGCCGCTGATCGAGGGCACCACGGTGACGACCAAGCACGGTCCGGTGAAGACCGACCACGTGCTGTTCATCGCGTCCGGCGCCTTCCACGTCGCCAAGCCGGCCGACATGCTGCCCGAGCTGCAGGGCCGGCTGCCGATCCGGGTCGAGCTCAAGGCCCTGACCCGGGACGATTTCGTGCGCATCCTGACCGAGCCCGAAGCCAGCCTGATCAAGCAGTACACGGCCTTGATGGGGGTCGAGGACGTCGCGTTGACGTTCACCGACGACGCCATCGACGCGGTCGCCGACCTGGCCGCCGAGATCAATCAGGGCGTCGAGAACATCGGCGCGCGACGGCTCCACACGGTGATGGAGAAGCTGATGGAGGAGATCAGCTTCACCGCCTCGGAACGCAGCGGCGAGGCCATCGAGATCACCGAGGCGGTGGTCCTGGCGAACGTCTCGGAGCTGGCGAAGAACGCCGACGTGCGGAAATTCATCCTCTAATATTCAAGTCACTTCAAGGGTTTGTACGGCTATCCGGATTCAAGCTCTCAATGGATACCCGGAACTCAATGCGTCGGCCCCTTTAACGGAGACTGGCGGCCGTGGATCTCGGCCAGGATCCAATCGATGGTGTCCTCGTCGAGGATGTTGATCTTCTCGGCCAGCGTGTTGGCCAGTTCGGTGGCCTTCGGGCTGAGCCCGGCGGTATCGACGACGACCCGGGGGTGCGACAGCTCGGCGAGGCGCCGGAGCTCCTCGGCGTCGTCCCACATCAGTTCGAAGTACCCGCAGACCTGCTGCACCAGCCCGGAGCCGGGGCGGCCCCGATGGCCGTGTTCGAGGGCCGAGAAATAGGCCGACGAGACGCCCAGGTCCTCGGCCATCTGTTTCAGGGTGATGCCGTTGCGTTCGCGAAGCTCCCGGACTTTCGATCCGAACGGAGTCATTTCCGCCTCCTTAGAAGAACGTAGAGCGCGCCCTCGCCGCCGTCGGCGGGCGCCGCGTGATCGAAGGCCCGCACCCACTGGCGCATGGGCGGCTCATTCAACCATCTCGGGACCGCCGACCGCAAGACGCCAATCGCGCCATCTGGCCGCGTGCCCTTACCGGTGATGACCAGCAGGGTTTTCTTGCTTGACAGATAAGCTTCTTCGATAAACCTTATGAGCGCTTCATGCGCTTCCATCTGCGTCATCCCATGAAGATCAACGCGAGACTCTATCTTAACCTGTCCTCTGCGTAAGCGCAATTCCGTACGCTTATCTAACCCCGGCGCCTTCCCATGAGTCATGGGCAAGGAGCGCGGCGTGATCTTATCTTGTAATTCCGGCGGATGATGCCGCCGCCTTTGAATCGCCGCCCCTGAACGTTTAGCTTGTGTGTTTTCAGTGATCTTATTCTGATGTGTTTTCAGAGGCGTGACATTCTGGGTCGCGTGCGACCACAGAAACGCATCCTCGTCCGATGCCGGCGTCGCGGCGCCGGTCTTCGGCCCCTTACGGCGTCGCGTCGTCATCGAGGATCACGATGTGCAGGCGCTGCGGGCCGTGCGCGCCGAGCAAAAGGGTCTGTTCGATATCGGCGGTCCGGGACGGGCCGGTGACCCAATTCACGGTGCGCGGCATGTACGCGCCGCCGCCGGCTTCGGCGCGGAGCCGCGCCCAGACCGCCTCGTAGTCGCCGGCGATGTCGGCGGCGCGGATGACCGCGATGTGGGTCGGCGGCACGAAGTTGAGGGTGGTCGGGTTGTCGGGGCCGGACAGGAAGACCAGGGTGCCGGTCTCGGCGACGCCGCCGAAGGCCCGGCTGATCGAGCAGTTGTCGGCGCCGTCGGCGGTGCCGCCGGTGACCTTCAGCATGGGCTGGCTCGACCAGTCGACGTCGGCCAGGGACTGGGCGGCGCGGAGCGCCGGCGGCTGATTGGTTTCGGCGAGGTAGCGGGCGACCTCGCGGGGCAGGGCGGCCGGGCCGGGGATCCGCGCCACCGTCGCCTCGACCCGCTCGGCCTCCGCCGCGAACAGCGCGAGCCGGTCCGCCGGCGCGCCCTGGCCGCGCTCGGGGATCAGGCCCGCGGGCCGGTCCCGGAGCCGCGCGCGGGCCGCCTCGGGCGGACGGTTCTCTCGGTCCAGCGCCGACTTCAGCCGGCCCAGGATCTGGTCGCGGGGCAGCGTCATCGGCCGCGCCTCCGCAGCCGCTCGCCGCTGGCGTCGCCGCGCGCGCCCTTGTGCCATTGCTGGATGAAGGTGTCGCCTTCCGGCGCCGGCAGGTCGCGCCCGCCGGTCCAGCCGCCGGCCAGCGGCAGCCGCCGGAAGCGGCCGCGGCGCCGGCCCAGCATACCGAGGCCGGCGACCCCGAGGCCCATGATCAGGCGGTAGAGCCGGGGCCGCCGCGCCAGCCAGGCCCAGCCTTCCAGGGCCCAGCGGCCGAGCGCGCCGGTACGGCGGCTCTCGTAGAGCTTGTGGCGCCAGGCGCGGAGCATGCGGGGCAGCGGAATGCGCATCGGACAGACCTGCTCACAGCGGCCGCACAGCGTCGACGCGTTGGGCAGGTGCGCCGCCTCGTCCATGCCGATCAGGCCGGGGATCAGCACCGCGCCCATGGGCCCCGAGTAGACCCAGCCGTAGGCGTGGCCGCCGACGGATCGGTAGACCGGGCAGTGGTTGAGGCAGGCGCCGCAGCGGATGCAGCGCAGCATCTCGTGGGACTCGGTGCCGAGCAGCTTGGAGCGGCCGTTGTCGAGCAGCACGACGTGGTATTCCTCGGGCCCGTCGAGATCGCCGGGCCGGCGCACGCCGGTGCAGAAGGTGGTGTAGACGGACATCTCCTGGCCGGTCGCCGAGCGGGCCAGGACGCGGAGGATCGTCGAGGCGTCCTCCAGGGTCGGCACGATCTTCTCGAGGCTGGCGATGACGATGTGGACGCGCGGCAGCGAATAGGTGAGGTCGGCGTTGCCCTCGTTGGTGACCAGCACGTTCGAGCCGGTCTCGGCGATCAGCATGTTGGCCCCGGTGAGCCCGACGTCGGCGCCCAGGAAGCGGTCGCGGAGCCGGGTCCGCGCCTCTTCCAGGAGCTTCCTGGGCTCGTCGAGCGCCCGGTCCGGGTCGAGGTCGGCGTGGCTTTCGCGGAAGGTCTCCTCGACCTGGCCCATGGAGAGGTGAATGGCCGGCGCGATGATGTGGCTCGGCGGTTCGCGGCGGAGCTGGATGATGTACTCGCCGAGATCGGTCTCGATGGGCTCGATGCCCTCGTTCTCGAGGTAGTCGTTGATGGCGATCTCCTCGCCGATCATCGACTTCGACTTGGTCACCGTCTTGGCGCCGGCGGCCTTGCAGATCTCGCCGATGGTCCGCCTCGCCGCGTCGGCGTCCGCGCACCAGTGCACTTGGCCGCCCGCCGCCTCGACCTTGGCCTCGAACGCCTCGAGGTAGAAATCGAGGTTGTCGAGGACGTGGTTCTTGATCTCGCGGGCCTGGTCGCGGAGGCGCTCGAATTCCGGCAGGCGCGCCGCCGCCTCGAGGCGCTTCAGGGGAAACCCGCGGCCGAGCTTGTCGAGCGCGTTCTGCAGTTGGGCGTCGTCGAGGGCGCCCCGGGCGTTGTCCTTGAACTGGCGGGTGGTCGAGTCCATCCGCGCCGCCTCAGCCGTCCGGCTCGCCGATCGCCGGCGCGTCACGCATCCCGGCCAGGACCTCGGCGACATGGCGCACCTCGGTCGGCCGGCCGAGACGCTTCAACCGCCCGGCGATGTTCATCAAACAGCCGAGATCGCCGCCGAGGACCAGATCGGCGCCGGTTTTGTCGATATCGGCGACCTTGGCGCTGACGATCTCCTCCGAAATGTCGCCGTATTTGACGCAGAACAGGCCGCCGAAACCGCAGCAGGTCTCGGCCTCCTGTCCCTCAATTAAGCTCAAACCGTCGACCTTCGACAGAAGCTCCCGCGGCTGCCCTTTGATTCCAAGCTCCCGGAGGCCGGAACATGAGTCGTGATAGGTCGCCGCGACTTCCCAAGCTAAGAGCTTTTCATTGCTCTTAGCATGCTCTTGTAAAAATTGGGTCAGCTCAAAGGTCTTATCCGCGAGAGATTCCGCGCGCGCCTGCCACGCCGCGTCGGCGGCAAATAATTCGGGATAATGCTTGCGGAGCGTGCCGCCGCACGACCCCGACGGCACGACCACGTAATCGAAGCCCTCGAACGCCGCGATCACCTGCTTGGCGATAGCGCGGGTATCCTCGGTGTTCCCGGAATTGTAGGCCGGCTGACCGCAGCAGGTCTGCGCCGCCGGCACCTCGACCCGGAACCCGGCCGCCTCGATCAATTCGGCCGCCGCGAAGCCGGTCGCCGGGCGCATCAGATCGACCAGGCAGGTCACGAACAGGCCGACGCTGGGCTGGGTCATCGCGGGCACCTCCCATCCTCGCCGATCATCCGCCAACGGGCCCCATCGCGCAAGCCGCCCCGCCGCCTCACGAGCCAGCCTTCTTCTCGCCGGCGGCGCGCGGCAAAAGCATGTACATCTGCCCGCGCTGTTTCATGATCCCCGCCATGGTCCCCGCCTCGCGCCCATGTCCCCAGAACAAATCCGCGCGGACCACGCCCTTGATGGCGCTGCCCGTGTCCTGGGCGATCAACAGCCGCCTGAGCGGCCGCGCCGGCTTCGAGCCCGGCACCGTCGTCGCCAGCCAGACCGGCGCGCCCAAGGGCACGTAGCGGCGGTCGACGGCGAGGCTCCGGCCCGGCGTCAAGACCACGCCCTGGGCGCCGAGCGGCCCGTCGCCCTTCAGGACCCGGAAGAACACGAAGGACTGGTTCTTCTTCATCAGCGCCTGGCCGGCGACAGGGTTCTGTTCCATCCAGGCGCGGATCGCCGGCATGGTGACGTCCTTCAGGCGCATCACGCCGGCCGCCACCAGTTCGCGGCCGACCGCCGTGTAGCGCCGGCCGTTACGGCCGGCGTAGCCGAGCCGCACGTGGGTGCCGTCGGGCAGCCGCACCCGGCCCGTCCCCTGGATGTGCATGAAGAAGGCGTCAATCTCGTTGTCGGTCCAGAGAATCTCGAGCTGCCGCCCGGCCAGCGCGCCGGCCTCGATGTCGGCGCGGCTGAAGTACGGCACGAACCGGTTGCCCTCGAGCTTGCCGGCGATCTGGTCGCCCTGCCACTGATCGTCGAAGGAGCCGAGATCGGCGGAAATCAGATCCTTGGGCAAGGAATAGAGGGGAAACCGAAACCGTCCATCGGACTTCCAGGCGCCGTTCAGTTCCGGCTCGTAGTAGCCGGTGATCAGGCCGTTGCGGCTGCCGCCCTGGGACAGGGCATAGGCCAGGAATCGGCTTTCGAAGAAATACTGGGCCTCGGTATCGTTGCCAGGCCGGATCACCGCCGCGTCGTCGCAGACCTTCACCCAATCGGATATCCGGCCCATCTCCGAAAGCGGTCCCATGGCCTGATCCGGCGGTTGCCTGCGCAGCCTTTCGCAGGACCGGAGCAGGGCCGGCAAGGCGGCGCTATGCCGTCCGGCGCGCCAGCCTGGCACCTCCTTGAACGGCATCGGCGTCAACAGCATCGGTCCCGTCGATACGCTGGTCCGGGTCGCGTCGGGAAGCGGCAACTGCAGTTGCGAGGCCAGCTTGTCGCACCCGGCGACGAGGCCGAACAGGAGCACGGCGAAGAGGGAACGAAGCACGACGCGCTGGGGCCGATGGTCAGTCAAGGCTGCGGGTTGCCACCAGTATCCAGTTGGGGTCGCCGGACCGGGTATCGCGGGCGAAGGTCCAGAAATCGACGACGTCGGCGACCTGGTTCGGGCTGCCGTCGATGACGTGACCCTGGCCGTCGCGGGTCACGTTGACCTGTTCGCTGACGAACTTGACGGTCACGTTGGCGACCTCGTCCTCCATGAACGCCTCGACGATATCGGCGTGGCGGATGCCGACCAGCGTGTCCTCCATGGTGTGGCCGGCCGCCTCGCGGTCGTCGATGGCCTTGATGAAGTTCGCCAGGACCTCGGGGCTGAGCAGGTTTTCCAGGGTCTCGCGGTCGCCCGACGCGTAGGACCCAAGGATCATCTCGAAAGCGACCCGCGCGCCGACCAGGAAATCCTCCATGTTGAAGGACGGATCGTGTCGGCGGACCTGGGTGACGCCGGCGGCGAGCGCGTCGTCGGCGATCACCTCCTCGGCGCCGAGTTCGTCGCCGTTCAGGGGCGCGTCGTAGTCGTCGTCACGGCGGTCCGGCAACTGCACGACATTGTCGGAACCGGCCTCATCGGAGGCCTCGCGCTTGAACGGATCGGCATAGCCGCCCTCGTGTCCGTCGCGGCGGCCGAGAACGCTGCGCAACCTGAGGATCAGGAACGCCGCGATCATCGCGAACAGTATGATGTCGATAAACTGGAATCCGTTGCCCATGTTCGGTGCTCGGTGCTCGGTCTCTCATTGGGGCGCCGTACCAGACGGCTGAGGTGGACCCGCCGGAGACTGTCCGTTAAAACGTCTCGGTCGTCAATTTACACGTTAGCGGTTTCCCGGCTTCAGGTCTATAAACCGTTTACGAACCTGGGTTCGGACCAACCGAATAATTCCTATCGCGAAACCCGCGTAAACCTTAGATAAGCCGCGGCGGAGCAAAGGGCAAGCATGCTACCTTGGTTGCTGATCATTTTTGTCTCGGTGCCGATCGCCGAGATCGGCGTGTTCATCGAGGTCGGCGGCCGTTACGGCCTGTGGCCGACCATCGCGGCCGTGTTCGCCACCGCCATCATCGGCACCGCGCTGATCCGCCATCAGGGTCTGAACATCGTCCGCGAGGTTCAGGCGCATCTCGACGCCGGGCAACTCCCGGCGCGCCAGATCTTCGACGGTCTCTGCCTGCTGGTCGCCGGCGCCCTGTTGTTGACGCCGGGTTTCATCACCGACGCCGTCGGCTTCATACTGCTGGTGCCGGGGCTGCGCTCAATCGCCGCGGCGATGGTGTTGAGCCGCGTCGAACGGCATCAGGAGTTCCGGGCCGGGCCGGGCCCGGCGCCCGGCCCCGGCGGGGTGGTCATCGACGGCGAGTTCGCCGAGGTCGCCGATCCCGAGGCCGAGGCCGACGCCGCGGCGGAGGCGGCGCCGCGGCTCACCGACGGCTCCGATCCTTCCCGGCCGGCCTCCTAGGCGGCCCGTCTAGAGAGTTGTCCCTGGCCGATTTCCATGATAGCCAAGGCGCCCGGACAACTGGAGAATGAACATGGCTGAAGACACCTCGACACCGGAAGCCGGCGACGGCGCCGCGGCGGAGGCGATGCCGCCGATCATCGTCAACGCGCAGTACACCAAGGACCTTTCCTTCGAGGCGCCGACGGCGCCGGCGATCTACGGCGCCATGCAGCAGTCCGCGCCGGACGTGCAAATCTCCGTCAACGTCGATTTCTCCGAGTTCGAGAACGAGATCTTCGAGGTCGTCCTCAAGGTCGACGCGCGCTGCACGGTGGGCGAGGAAGTGGCCTTCCTGCTGGAGCTCGAATACGCCGGCTTGTTCACCCTGAACGTCGACGACGAGGTCAAGGGTGCGGCCTTGTTGATCGAATGTCCCCGCCTGTTGTTCCCGTTCGCCCGCAACATCCTCGCCGACGTATCGCGCGACGGCGGCTTTCCGCCGCTGATGCTGGGTCCGGTGGACTTCGCCCAGCTCTACCACGCCGAACTGGAGAAACAGGGCGCCGAGGCCGCCGACGCGGCCTCCTGACCCGGCGGCGCGCCGGCCGGTTCAGCTACTGGCGCCAGACCGGTTCATCAAGATCATCGAGAAGAGCTTCGTGGGCCGCCAGCTCGTCGGCGCTCGCCGCGTGGGCGCGCGCCGGGCGCAGCGTCCGGTCCCCGGCATCGGCCGCCGCATCCGCGTCGGCCTCGCGCGCCCCGAGGTTGAAGCCGCGCTGGCGCCCACCGGTCAGCTCGAGATAGACGTCGGCGAGCAGCCGCGCGTCCTTCAGCGCGCCGTGCAGGTCGCGGTCCGAATTGTCGATCTGGAACCGCTTGCAGAGCGCATCCAGGTTGGCCGGCGCGCCGGGAAGCTTCTTGCGCGCCAGGCGCACGGTGTCGACGGCGCGGTCCATGGCCAGGGCCGGCCGGCCGAGCCGCTCGAGTTCGGCGTTCAGGAAACCCATGTCGAACTCGGCGTTGTGGATGACCAGCCTGGCGTCGCCGACGAATTCCAGGAAGGCGTCGGCGATGTCGGCGAAGACGCCGTGCCGGGACAGGAACTCCTCGCTGAGCCCGTGCACCTGGAAGGCCTCGTCGGGCATGTCGCGCTCGGGGTTGAGGTAGCAATGGAAGGTCTCGCCGGTGGCGATCTGGTTGACCATCTCGACGCAGCCGATTTCGACCACGCGGTGTCCGGACTTCGGGCTGAGGCCGGTGGTTTCCGTATCGAGAACGATTTCGCGCATGCGCCGCCCCTGTCGTCTGCCCAGGGTCAGGTTCCGAATTTGATCTAGACCGGGCGGCGCCGGGGCGGCCAGTTCCGGCCCCGCCAGGTGCTTACCGTCTTAAGGATTTTGGCGAGCGCGCGCAAGCTTTCCCAGCGCCCGCGCCCGGTCTGCACGACGAAATCGGCGCGCCGGCATTTCTCCCGGTCCGGCATCTGCTTGGCGAGGATGCGCTCGAGCCGTTCCCGGGTCATGCCGGGCCGGCGCAGCACCCGCGCCTCCTGGATGAAGCCGGGCGCCGACACGTTGATCACCGCGTCGCAGCGCGCCTCGCCGCCGGTCTCGAACAACAGGGGCACGTCGAGGACCACGACCCGGCGGCGGCGGCGCGCCATGGCGCCGAGGAACCGCCGCTCGGCGTTGCGGACCATGGGATGCAGGATTCCCTCGAGCGCCGCGAGCGCGTCGGGGTCGTCGAAGACGATGGCGCCGAGGCGGCCCCGGTCGATGCCGCCGTCCGCGGCGACACCGGGAAACGCCCGGGCGACCGGGCCGACGGCGGCGCCGCCCGCCGCCAGCAGCGCGTGCACCGCGGCGTCGGCGTCGTGCACGGGAACGCCGAGGCGGTGGAGGTTGCGGGCCGCCGTCGTCTTGCCCATGCCGATCGAGCCGGTGAGGCCGAGGATCAGCATGGGCTCATCCCCCGAGCCCGGCGAGCACGTGGCGGCGCAGCGCCGGCGTGACCTCCGGCGCCACGCCGAACCAGGCCTCGAACCCCGGGCGCGCCTGATGCAGCAGCATGCCGATGCCGTCGACGGTGCGGCATCCCTGGGCCTGGGCGCGGACCAACAAGTCCGTTTGCAACGGCACGTAGACGATGTCGTTGACCGTGGCGCCCGGGGCCAGGGCCGAGAGCCCGATCTCCAGCGGCGCCTGGCCGGTCATGCCGAGGGTCGTCGTATTGACCAGCAGCGTCGCATCTTCGAGCGCGGCGTCGGCGGCCGTCCACGGATAGGCGGCGAGCGGGCCGCCAAGGTCGGCGGCCAGCGCCTCGGCGCGGGCCAGCGTGCGGTTGACCAGGCGGATCTCCGGCACGCCGGCGTCGAGCAGCGCGGCGACCACGGCGCGCGCCGCGCCGCCGGCGCCGAGCACCGCGGCGGGGCCGGCGGCGGCCCGCCAGTCCGGGTCGCCGGCCTCCAGGTTCTCGATGAACCCGAAGCCATCGGTGTTGGATCCGGTGAGGGTGCCGTCGGCCTCGACGACGATGGTGTTGACGGCGCCGATGCGTTCGGCGCCGGGGCTCAGCCGGTCGACGCCCAGGAACGCCGCCTCCTTGTGCGGTACCGTCACGTTGGCGCCGGCGAACCCCGCTTCGGCGAGGCCGCGCAAGGCATCGGCGAAGTCATCGGGGGCCACCGCCAGGGGCTCGTAGGAGCCGTCGATGCCGTAATGATCGAGCCAGAAGCCGTGCAGCCGGGGCGACAGGGAATGCGCGACCGGCCAGCCGATGACGCCGGCGCGTAGAGTTTGCTCGGTGTTCGCCATGTCCCGGGTCTCCCGTCACGCGCTCAAGGCACCACGTTGCCTGAGATAGTCCAGCAACGGCAAGAGCGGAAGCCCCAAAACGGTGAAGAAATCGCCGTCGACGGCCTCGAACAGCTGCGCGCCCAGGCCCTCCAGCTGGTAGGCGCCGACGGACTGAAGGGCCGCCGCGCCGACGGCGTCGAGATAGGTCTCGACGAACGCCTCGCTGAGCGGCCGCATGGTCATCGCCACCTCGTCCTCGCGGCGCCAGGCGACGCCACCGTTCTCGGCGACGACCACGCCGCTGATCAGATGATGGGTCCGGCCGCCGAGGGCGCGGAGGTTGCGGGCCGCCTCGGCCCGGTCGGCCGGCTTGTCGTACCAGCGGCCGTCGAAGGCGAGGATCTGGTCGGCGCTGACCGCCAGCGCCTTGGCCGCCGCCAGGGCATGCGCCGTCTCCGTCACCGAGCGCCCGGCGGCGCGGCATTGGTGCTTGATCGGCGCTTCGTCGACGCCGGAGTTGACGGCCAGGTGCGCGACGCCGGCCTCGCTCAGCAACCGCCGGCGGACGGCGCTTGCGGAGGCGAGGATGACCGGCGGCGCCATGGCTTAGATATGGGAATCCAGGCGTTCTTGATAGAGTTGCAGGACGGTCGCGGCGGTCTCCTCGATCGACTTGCGGCTGACGTTGATCACCGGCCAGTCGTGCTTGGCGAACAGCCGCCGCGCCTCGCTGATCTCCTTCGAGACCATTTCCAGGTTCACGTAGTCCGTGTTCTCGTCGCGGTCGAGGAGCTTCAGGCGCTGGCGGCGGATCTCGACCAAACGCTTCGGATCCTTGGTCAGGCCGACCACCAGGGGTTTCTCGATCTCGAAAACCTCCTTCGGGATCGGACAGCCCGGCACGATCGGCACGTTGGCGGTCTTGATGCCCCGGTTGGCCAAATAGATGCACGTCGGAGTCTTTGAGGTGCGCGACACGCCCAGGAGCACCACGTCGGCCTCGTCCAGGTCCCATGTCGACTGGCCGTCGTCGTGGGAGAGCGCGTACTGCATGGCCTCGATGCGGTTGAAGTACTCGGCGTCCATGACGTGCTGTTCGCCGGGCCGGGCGTGGCCTTCGGCGCCGAGGAAATTTCCGAGCGCCGCGATCACCGGATCAAGCACCGGGATGCACGGAACCTGCAGGTTGGCGCAGCCTTCCTCGAGCAACCGCCTGATCTTGTCGTCGACCAGCGTGTAGATCACGAAGCCGCCCTCTTCCTTGAGCGCCGCCAGGATCTCGTTGACCTTTTCCTCAGTACGCACCAGGGCCCAGATGTGTTCCTCGGCCTCGATGTTTTCGAAATGCACCAAACAGGCCCGGCCGACGAGATTGACCGTTTCCCCCGTCGAGTCGGACACCAGGTGGAAATGAAACTGCTTCATCTACTCACAATCGCCTGTGGATTTGTTCGCCCGGAGTTGCGGACAACCCGCGAAAATCGCCAGCGCGGCCAAACCGTTCAGAATTCGCCAGATCGGTTATCATGTTTTTACGCAGGGGAAAACTTTTTCGGCGAACTTTCCCAAAACGACCGGGCGGGTATTGCCGCCAATCCATACCCATATTGTGGGTGAATGGTCCACTGACAGTTAGTGCTATGCAATCAGGCTGTTGACCGATAGGTTTCCCTTCCATCCACATGATATCCCCCGAACCGTACCCGCGAGGCATCACCCATGAATATTCCTATTGATAACCCACGCTGAAAATTTAATCCCCTTTATCACGCGCCCAACAACCACTACCTCTTTTTCTATATATATTTAAGTTATTTGGTAGCACCGTTTCCCGAGATCGATAGAGACCGAGAACTATGACATCATCGAAGCCCTTTCTTCGCGCCCTCGCCGGAGACACCGTCCGCCCGGCGCCGGTTTGGATGATGCGTCAGGCCGGCCGCTATCTGCCCGAGTACCGCGAGCTGAGGATCCAGGCCGCCAACTTCGTGGATTTCTGTTTCACCCCGTCGATGGCCATCGAGGCGACCTTGCAGCCGCTTCGGCGCTATGCCATGAACGCGGCGATCCTGTTTTCCGACATCCTGGTGATCCCGCACGGATTGGGTCAGGACGTGGCGTTCCGCGAGGGCGAAGGTCCGGTCCTTGACGCGATCACCGACGCCGCCGGCATCGAGGCCCTGCAGCCGGGTGCCGTGAACGAGCGGCTGGCGCCGGTGTTCGAGACCGTGCGCGGCGTCAAGGCGGCCCTGGACGAGAAGACGGCGCTAATCGGGTTCGCCGGCGCGCCGTTCACCGTGGCGCTCTACATGATCGAGGGTCGGGGCGGCACCGAGGGGACCAAGATCCGGCGCTGGGCCGCGGAGGCGCCCGACGAGTTCGGCCGCCTGATCGATATTCTCTCGGAGGCGACAACGGCCTACCTGATCGAGCAGATCGAGAACGGCGCCGAGGCCCTGCAACTGTTCGACAGCTGGGCGGGCCTGTTGCCGGAATCCATGTTCCGGCGCTGGGTGATCGCCCCGAACCGGCGGATCGTCGAGGCCGTCAAGGCCGCCCATCCCAATATCCCGATCATCGGGTTTCCACGCAACGCCGGCGTCCTGTACCGCGATTTCGCCGTCGAGACCGGCGTCGACGGTGTCAGCATCGACGCCACCGTTCCCCTCGAATGGGCTGCCGAGACCCTGCAGCCGATCTGCACCGTGCAGGGAAACCTCGACAATCACGTGCTGCTCAGCGGTGGCGAGACCTTGGAGGCGGAAGTCGGACGCATCCTCGATGCCTTCGGGAACGGCCGGTT
Organism: Magnetovibrio sp.; assembly: GCA_028817665.1. Classification (GTDB taxonomy): domain Bacteria; phylum Pseudomonadota; class Alphaproteobacteria; order Rhodospirillales; family Casp-alpha2; genus UBA3470. Next base: position 23,226 of record JAPPPF010000159.1, read on the forward strand.
CGTCTTCAACCTGGGTCACGGCGTGTTGCCGCCGACGCCGCCGGAACACGTCGGGCGCGTCGTCGATCTGATCCGGGCCCGGGCCTGACCGGTCGAGGCGGCCATGGCACGGACGGCGGTCGTGATGTTCAACCTGGGCGGACCGGATTCGCCCGACGCGATGCAGCCGTTCCTGTTCAACCTGTTCAACGATCCGGCGATCATCGGCGCGCCGGGCCCGGTCCGATGGTTGCTGGCGAAATGGATTTCCAGCCGCCGCGCCCCGGTGGCCAGGGAGATCTACGCGCACCTCGGCGGCAAGTCGCCGCTGCTGGAATTGACCGAGGCCCAGGCCGCGGCGCTGCAGGACCAGCTCGCCGGTGGTGGCGATGACGTCCGCACTTTCATCGCCATGCGCTACTGGCACCCGATGAGCGCCGAGACGGCGACTGCGGTCGCCGCGTTCGCGCCGGACCAAATCGTGCTGTTGCCGCTCTATCCGCAATTCTCGACGACCACCGTCGGCTCGTCGCTGGCCGAGTGGCGCCGGGCCGCCCACGAGGCCGGGCTCACGGCGCCGACCCGGGCGGTCTGCTGTTATCCGCTGGATACAGGCTGGATCGCCGCGCAGGCCGACCTCGTCGGCCGGGCCATGTCGGACGCCGGCCGGGCGACGCCGCTGCGCGTCCTGTTTTCGGCGCACGGCCTGCCGAAGAAGGTGATCGCCGCCGGCGATCCCTACCAATGGCAGGTCGAGCGGACCGCCGACGCGGTGGTCGCGGCGGTGAACGGCGGCGACGGCGCCCGGATCGAGGATTGGACGGTCTGCTATCAGAGCCGGGTCGGCCCGCTGGAATGGATCGGTCCGTCGACGGAGGACGAGCTGGCGCGCGCCGGCCGCGACGGCGTCGGCGTCGTGGTGGTCCCCATCGCCTTCGTCTCGGAACATTCCGAAACCCTGGTCGAGCTCGATATCGAGTACCGCGAGGAGGCCGGAAAGCTCGGCGTGCCGGCCTACATCCGGGTGCCCGCGGTGGCGACCCACGCCGCCTTCATCGATGGCCTCGCCGGGCTGGTCGAGAACGCCCTGGCCCGCGATGCGGAGACGCTCTACGGTGGCGACGGCGGCGCGCGGCTGTGTCCGCGATCCTTCGGCCAATGCCCCTGCGGCGCCTGAGACCGGGAAACCAGCGATGATCGAACTTTCCGGAACCGCCTATCTCTGGGTCAAGGCGCTGCACATCATCAGCGTGATCTCGTGGATGGCCGGCCTGCTCTACCTGCCCCGGCTCTACGTCTACCACACGGCGGCTGAGCCCGGCTCCGAGCTTTCCGAGACCCTGAAGGTCATGGAACGCCGGCTGCTGCGCGCCATCATGAATCCGGCGATGATCGCGTCCTGGGCCTTCGGCCTGGCGCTACTGGCGCATCTCGGCGTCGAGGCCTGGGCCGACGGCTGGCTGCACGTGAAGGCCGTCTCGGTGGTCGCGATGACCGCCATGCACATGGCCATGGCGCGCTGGCGCCGCGATTTCGAAGCCGACCGCAACACCCGCTCGGACAAGTTCTACCGGGTCGCCAACGAGGTGCCGACGCTGTTGATGATCGCCATCGTGATCATGGCGGTGGTCAAGCCGTTCTGAGCGGACGGCCGGCGCCGGGAATGAGAAGTCTTTGTTAAGACATGCAATATCCGTTTGACACGGTCGCCGCCGTTCGGTAATGAAATGGCCTCTTCACCGGGCCGACGCCATTAGACTCGGTGCCTACACATCCACGGGACATCCGAAGACGGGCTGGAAAAAGACGACGGGCGAACGCCCGGGCCGAGCCCCAACGACATCATCCCTCCCTTCCCGTACGGACGTTTCCCCCAAGTCCCTCCCCGCTGACCACGATACCGCCGGAACACCGCCATGAACCTCAAAGAGCTGAAATCCAAATCCCCCCCCGAGCTGCTGTCCTTCGCCGAGGAGCTGGAGGTCGAGAACGCCTCGACGCTCCGCAAGCAGGACATGATGTTCGCGATCCTGAAACACCTCGCCGACGACGACCAGGCGATCTACGGCGACGGCGTGCTCGAGGTCCTGCAGGACGGTTTCGGGTTCCTGCGCAGCCCCGAGGCCAACTACCTGCCGGGGCCGGACGACATCTACGTCAGCCCGTCGCAGATCCGGCGCTTCGGGCTCAGGACGGGCGACACGGTGGAGGGCCAGATCCGCGCGCCCAAGGAGGGCGAGCGCTACTTCGCGCTGCTGAAGGTCAACGAGGTCAACTTCGCCGACCCCGACGACGTCCGCCACCGGATCAACTTCGACAACCTGACGCCGCTCTACCCAGACGACCGGCTCGGCATGGAGATCGACAACCCCGAGCACAAGGATCCGACCAGCCGGGTCCTCGATCTGATCACCCCCATCGGCAAGGGCCAGCGCGCGCTGATCGTCGCGCCGCCCCGGACCGGTAAGACGGTGATGCTGCAGAACATCGCCCAGAGCGCCGCCGAGAACCATCCCGAGTGCTACCTGATCGTGCTGTTGATCGACGAGCGGCCGGAGGAAGTCACCGACATGGCGCGCTCCGTCAACGGCGAGGTGATCTCGTCGACCTTCGACGAGCCCGCCTCGCGCCACGTCCAGGTCACCGAGATGGTGATCCAGAAGGCGAAGCGCCTGGTCGAGCACAAGCGCGACGTGGTGATCCTGCTCGATTCCATCACCCGCCTGGCCCGCGCCTACAACACCGTGGTGCCGTCGTCGGGCAAGGTGCTGACCGGCGGCGTCGACGCCAACGCCCTGCAGCGGCCGAAGCGGTTCTTCGGCGCGGCCCGGAACATCGAGGAAGGCGGCTCGCTGACGATCATCGCCACCGCGCTCATCGACACCGGTTCGCGCATGGACGAGGTCATCTTCGAGGAGTTCAAGGGCACCGGTAACTCGGAAATCATCCTCGACCGCAAACTCTCCGACAAGCGCACCTGGCCCTCCATCGACATCACCAAGTCCGGCACCCGCAAGGAAGAACTGCTGGTCGATCAGGGCACGCTGTCGAAGATGTGGGTACTGCGGCGCATCCTCATGCCCATGGGCGTCACCGACGCCATGGACTTCCTCTTGGACAAGCTCAAGCACTCGAAGAACAACGACGACTTCTTCGATTCCATGAACACTTAAGCCCGGGCGCCTCAGTACCGGCAGACCAGCCGGGCGTCGCGGATCTTCAACGGCAGATCGACGTCGCGCGCCCAGCCGCGGCGGAAATCGCGGGCCGGCGCCTCGATGCGCTGACACGCGGTGTCCGATCCCGCCGGCTTCGCCGCGCAGAGATCGAGCCGCGTCGCCGGCTCGCCGAGGCGCGCCCAGAGCGCCTTGAAGTCCGCCCGCCCGTCGCCCCGGAACAGCGTCAGCTCGCGGACCTCGCCGATGGCGAGGCGAAAGTCCTGGGTCTTCAGCGCCCGCCAGTTGGCGCCGAACCGGGCCTCGCCGCCGCCCAGCCGGCAGGAGACGACGTGGCCGTAGCGGTTCAATCGGTAGACCCGCGCCAGGCGCTGCTGTTCGAAGTCGCGTTCGATGGTGTTGCGGTGCTTCTCCTCGGCGTCGCGGATCGCTTCCCGGCGCTCGATCTCGAGCTGCTTCTCGCGCGCCGCCACCTGTTCTGTCTCGCTCATCCGGTGCCACTCGGCCGCGCTCAGGCCGAGCGGATGGCCCGTGGTCGCGGCGGCGCAGCCGCCGAGCATGAGGGCGGCGCAAAGGACCAGGGGCGGAAAATGCCGGCTCGGGAACATGCGGGGGTCCGCTCAATCGAGGATGCCGTCTCCATCGCGCCGGAGCGCCTGGCGGGCGTAGTAATGGAAGGTGGCGTTCAGGGGGGCGGGCTTGAGGCGGTAGTCGTGGGCGTGCTTGCCGGCCGCCGGCGGCAGCGGCTTGATCTCGCCGGCCGCCATGGCGGCGAGCTGCAGTTGCGCCGCGCGCTCGAAGTGGAAGGCCAGGACGGCCGCCTGCTCGATGGTCTCGCCGGCCGAGAGCTGGCCGTGATGGGCGAGCAGGATGGCGCGCTTGTCGCCCAGGGCCGTGGTGATGAGATCGCCCTCCTCGTCGCCGATCGGCGGCCCCGGCCACTCGGCGAGCCAGGCGCAGTCGTCGTAGAACATGGCGGTGTCCATGTGCGACGCGATCAGCGGCACGCCGATCATGGAAAGCGCCGAGACGTAGGGCGGGTGCGTGTGGACGACGCAGCGGACGTCGGCGCGGGCCCGGTAGATCCAGAGATGGAACCGGTTCGACGGGTTCGGCATGCCGTCGCCCTCGAGGACGCCCAAGTCGTCGTCGACCAGGATGAAGTCGCTGGCCCGGATCTCGTCGAGGCCGAGGCCGAAGCGCGCCGTCCACATGGTACCGGGCGCCTCGCCGCGCGCCGTGATCTGGCCGGCCAGCGCCGAGCCGTGATCCTCGGCGGCGAGCATGCGCGCGGTCAGGGCCAGTTTCTGGCGGTCGGACCAGTCGGGCATGTCGGTGAGGTGGGCGTTCATCTCGGCCGTCGCGCGGGCCTCGAACTCGGCCTTCGGCTTGTGCTTGGCGTCGTCGCTCATGGCGTCTCTCCGGTGCCGATGGCGAGCGCTGCCGGCGTCCACTTCTCGCGCCGCCGCCGCCGCCGGCCGGCCTCGTCCTCGCCGGCGTAGCTCACCGGCTCGTCGAGGCGGGTGAAGTCCTGGTGGTTGTCGAAGGCGTTGACGATCAGGGTCGCGAAAACGTCGGCGCCGTCCTCCATGACCGCCGCCACGTAGACGCCGCACCGCCCGCAGACCAGGAAGTCGGCGGCCCGGTGGCCGAACTGGTAGCGCACCAGCTTGCCGGGGTCGTGGACGAGGATCTCGGCCGTGCCGCCGGGGTCGGAGACGGCGCGCACCCCGTGCTTGCGACAGAACGAACATTGGCAGGCGCGGACCGGGATTTCCGACGGCGCCGCCCGCGAACGGAACCGGGTCTCCAGGTTGCCGCAATGGCATCGCCCGTGGGTCTCGTGCATGGCGTCCTCCGCTCCCCAGCTTAGCCGCCCCAGGTCTCCCTGAACACCCGGAGCCAGTTGCCGCCGATGATCTTCCGGACGTCGGCCTCGGCGTAGCCGCGCGCGACCAGCCCGGCGGTGAGGTTGGCGAGACGGTCCGGGGTCTCGATCCCTTCCGGGAAATAATGCGGCGGCGGCGGGTAGACGTCGGCGTCCCAGCGGCCGGTGGCGACGGCGTCGTCGTAGCGGGCCCGCGCCTTCTCGGCGGGAATGATCGGGTCCATGCCCATGTAGTAGTCGATGCCGAGGCCGACGTGGTCAGCGCCGATCAGCTCGACGGCGTAGTCGATGAATTCGATGAACCGCGCCAGGGTCGGCCGCGGATCATCGCCCAGGAAGCCGGGGAAGCCGACAATGCCGACGAGGCCGCCGGTCGCGGCGGCGGCCCGCATCTGATCGTCGGTGATGTTGCGGGGCGACGCATGCAGCGCCCGGGCGTTGGCGTGGGAGTAGACGAAGGGTTTGCCGGCGCCGCCGCAAAGCTCGGTGGCCTCCATCGCCGTGCATACACCTGTGTGCGAGCCGTCGACGACGACGCCGAGCTCCAGGCAGCGCCGCACCAGGTTCCGGCCGAAGATGCTGAGGCCCGCGTCGGTGCGTTCCAGCGCGCCGTCGCCGACCCGGTTCTTGACGTTGTAGGTGAGCTGCACCATGCCGACGCCGAGCGCGTGGTAGGCGTCGAGCAGGTCGAGGTCGTCCTCGACCGGGTCGGTGCCCTGGAAGTGGAGCACGATGCCCATGCGGCCGTCCGCCTTCGCCGCCTCGATGTCGGCCGCGGCCCGGACCAGGGCCAGGCCGTCGTCGCCGGCGATGAACCGGTGCCAGCCGCCGAGGTTGCGGAGCGTCTGCTCGGCCGGTTCGCGGATGGCGACGGTCGGCACCGCGGCGGTGACGCCGCCCCGCGCGTACCAATCGACGTTGGCGCGGTCCATCAGCAGCGGGCAGACACCGTCGATGACGATGGCGTCGCGGTGCAGTTTCGCGGCGTCCGCCTCCGGCATCGGACGCGCCGGCTACGGCATCAGCACGGTCGAGCCGGTGGTCTTGCGGTCCTCGAGGTCGCGGTGCGCCTGGGCCGTCTCGGCGAGCGCGTAGGTCTGGCCGACGTTGATCTTCACGGCGCCCGCGCCGACCACGTCGAAGAGGTCGCCCGCGCATTCGTTCAGGAGCTCGCGGTTGCGGGTGAAGGTGGCGAGCGTCGGGCGCTGCACGTAGAGCGAGCCCTTGGCGCCGAGGACGCCGACGTTGAAGTCGGTGATCGGTCCCGACGCGTTGCCGTAGGTGACGAAGACGCCGCAGGGCGCGAGGCTGTCGAGGGACGCCTCGCAGGTCGCCTGGCCGACGGAATCGTAGGACACCGGCACGCCTTCGCCGTCGGTGATCTCGCGGACCCGGGCGGCCACGTCCTCGGAATTGTAGAGGATGGTGTGGTCGCAGCCGTTGGCCTTGGCGAGCTCGGCCTTGGCGTCGGAGCCGACGCAGCCGATCACCGTGGCGCCCAGGTGCCTGGCCCACTGGCTCATGATCTGGCCGACGCCGCCGGCCGCCGCCATGATCAGGATGGTGTCGCCGGGCTGCACCGCGTAGGAGCTCTTCAGCAGGTAGCGCGCGGTCATGCCCTGCAGCATCATCGCCGCGGCGGTCTCGTCGTCGACGCTGTCGGGCACCTTGACCAGCCGGTCGGTGGCCATCACCCGGGCCTCGCAGTAGGACCCCAGCCCCATGGCGTAGGCGACCCGGTCGCCGGCGGCGAAGCCCTCGACGCCGGCGCCCACCTCCTCGATCACGCCGGCGCCTTCCATGCCCAGCGTCTGCGGCAGCGCGCCGATGTCGTAGAGGCCGGTGCGCTGGTAGACGTCGATGAAGTTGAGGCCGACGGCGGTGTGCTTGACCCGGACCTGGCCGTCGCCGGGCTGGCCGACGTCGACGTCCTCCCATTTCAGGTTGTCGGCGCCGCCGTACTCGTGGATGCGGATGGCTTTTGTCATCGGTTCCTCCCCGTGTGGAAAATGCGTTGCCCGCGTCGCCGGGCTTGGCCGGTATTGTGATGAGCCGCCGGCCGGGCCGCAACCGGAAACCATTGGCAGCGCCGGCAAAGTCCTTTGCCGCCGGGGCACGGATGCGCCGCGCTCAGGCGGGCCTCAGAGGAACATGGCGCCTTCGAGCTTCAGCAGGAAGACCTTCGATTCCGGCCCGGCGCCGCCGGAGAACCCGGTCAGCTTGCCGCCGCCGCCGACCACCCGGTGGCAGGGCAGGATGATCGGGATCGGGTTCTTGCCGCAGGCCCCGCCGACGGCGCGCGCCACCCCGCCGATGCTGTCCGCGAGCTCGCCGTAGGTCCGGGTCTGGCCGTAGGGAATCTCCGCCATCGCCGTCCAGACGCGGCGCTGAAACTCGGTGCCGGCCGGCGACAGCGGCAGATTGAACTTCTCCAGCCTGCCGTCGAAGTAGGCGTTCATCTGGTCGCGGACGGTCTGCAGCAGGTCCGTCGGCGTCTGTTCGGATGGTTCCGGTTTGCCCCACTCAAGGGCGACCAGGGCGTGGTTGACGGCGAAGGCGGTCAGCGTGCCCACCGGGGAAGGAAAGCTCAGCCAGTTCACGTCGGCGCTCACAGGCCCCTCAGGTGCTCCTCGAGTTCACCCAAATCCGTCATCGGCAGTGTACACCGCGTGCCGACGCAAACATAGGCCGTTGGCCGGCCGTCGACGGCGCCCTTGCCGGCCGCCGGATGGTCGGCCGGCAGCGCGTCCTCCGGTCCGACCCGGAGGATCAGTCGGGTCGTCGGGGCGCCGCGCAGCGCCGCCGCCGCCATGGCGTCCGCGGCGTCGCCGGCGGGACCGGCGATCACCACCTGGACGGCGGATTGGAGCACCTCGAAGCCCATCAGCATGGAGAGCTGGTGCACCGCCTTTTCCGGTTCCGCCGGCGTCAGCGCCGTGAGCAGTTGGTCGGCGCGCTCGCGGTAGGCCGCCTCGCCGGTCAGGTGATGGAGCCGGGCCAGGACGTCGGTCATGGTGCCGTTGCCCGGCGGCGTCGCGTTGTCGTGGATCGGTTTCGGCCGGGCGATCAGGTCGTCGGTGTCGGCGGCGTTCATGAAGTAGCCGTGATGCTCGGCGTCCCAATGATGGGCGTCGGCGGCGGCGACCCAATCGCGGGCCTGGCCGAGATAGGCTTCCGCGCCCGTCGCCTCGAACAGCGCCAGCGCGGCGCGCGCCATGTTGGCGTAGTCCTCGATCACCGCCGGGTGTTGGGCCCGGCCCTCGCACCAGCTATGGCGGAGCCGGCCGCCCTCGCTCATCTCGGCCTGCACGAACCGGAACGCGCTCTCCGCCCGGGCCAGCCAGTCGGGCTCGCTGAAGACGCCGGCGGCGCGCGCCAGGGCGGCGATCATCAGGCCGTTCCAGTCGGCCAGCACCTTGTCGTCGCGGCCCGGCCAGACGCGCGCGCCGCGGACCGCCAGCAGCTTCTCGCGGGCCTTCGCCAACACCGCCTCCTCGGCCGCGTCGCCGAGCTCGAGCCCGGCCGATCGGTTGAGGATGGTCTTGCCCTCCCAGTTGCCGAAGGGCGTAACGTCGTAGGTCGCCTTGAAGCGGAGCGCGGCGTCGCCCAGGACTTCGTCGATCTCGTCCTCCGACCAGACGTAGAACTTGCCCTCCTCGCCCTCGCTGTCGGCGTCGTAGGCGCTGGCGAAGGCGGCTTCGACGCCGGCCTCGGCGCGCATCTCGCGGCACGCCCATTCGACGGTTTCGCGGACCCGAGTCTCGTAGAGACCGGAGCCGGTGACCAGCCATGCGTCGGTGAGCAGGTCGATCAACAACGCGTTGTCGTAGAGCATCTTCTCGAAGTGCGGCGCCAGCCAGTGGTCGTCGGTCGAGTACCGCGCGTAGCCGCCGCCCAGGTGGTCGTAGATGCCGCCCTGGGAGATGTGGTCGAGGGTCAGCGTCACCGCGTCGCGGAACAACGGTGACCCCGTCCGCCGGTAGGCCCGCCAGAGGAACTGGAAAAAGCCCGGCTGCGGGAACTTCGGCGCGCCCATGGTGCCGCCGGTCATCGGATCGACGGCGCGCAGCAGGGACGTCGCCACCGTGTCGAGGGTCTCCATGGTCAGGGTGCCGCCGCCGTCGGGCCGGGCCATCTTGTCGAGGCCCGCCTTCAGCGCCTCGATGTTGGATTTGAGCTGGTCCTTCTGGGTCCCGTAGGCGTTCGCCAGCGAGGTCAGGACGTCGGGGAAGCCGGGCCGGCCGTAGAGCGAGGCCGGCGGGAAATAGGTGCCGCCCCAGTAGGGCTCGCCGCCCGGGGTCAGGAACATGGTCAGCGGCCAGCCGCCGTGCTCGCCCATCATGCCCAGCGCCGCCTGGTAGATGGTATCGACGTCGGGGCGCTCCTCGCGGTCGACCTTGACGTTGATGAACAGTTCGTTCATCAGCGCCGCCGTCGCCTCGTTCTCGAAACTCTCGTGCGCCATGACGTGGCACCAGTGGCAGGCCGCGTAGCCGATCGACAGCAGGATCGGCTTGTCGGCGGCGCGGGCGGCGGCGAAGGCGTCCTCGCCCCAGGCCCACCAATGGACCGGATTGTCCTTGTGCTGCAGCAGGTACGGACTGGTTTCGTCGGCGAGCCGGTTGCGGCCCGTGGCGCCGCCGGAGTTCTGGTCCATGTGCGCTTGTCCTTGTCTGTCGGCGCCCGAGCGGTCATCTATTGACGGCGGCCCTGGGCCGGGGCTTGATTGTGCCCGAAGTGGTGCCTGTCTAGTTTGGTGGGCGGCGTGGGGAAAACAACCCCAAATTCCAAAGGGGTGTCGGCCCGCCCGGCGGCCGTGCCGGGGACGGGCTGAGAAAGGGAGACGGCCATGAAGATCACCATCAATGTCGATTGCTCGCCGGAAGAGGCCCGCACCTTCCTCGGCCTGCCCGACGTCAAGCCCATGCAGGACGCGATGATGGACGAGGTCGAGAAGCGCATGCGCGCCAACATGGAGGCCATGGACCCCGAGACCCTGATGAAGACATGGATGCCGGCCGGCATGCAGAGCTTCGAGCAGTTGCAGAAGATGTTCTGGGCGCAGCTCGGCCAGACGACGACCGACAAGAAAGATTGAGACAAACCGGAGAACACCCATGACGGCCGACGACAACGGCGCCGGCGGAGACGATCCGCCGCTGTTCTACGACCGCCACGTATTTTTCTGCGTCAACGAGCGCCCCGACGGCCATCCCCGCGGTTGCTGCAAGGCGAAGGGTTCGGTGAAGCTCCGCAACTACATGAAGGCGCGGGCCAAGGAACTCGGCATCAAGCGGGTCCGCGTCAACAACGCCGGCTGCCTGGACCGCTGCGAGCTGGGCCCGACGGTGGTGATCTATCCCGAGGGCGTGTGGTACCGCTGCGAGACGACCGAGGACGTGGACCGGGTCCTGGAACAGCACCTGAGGGACGGCGGTCGGGTCAAAGACATTATGTTGATGCCTGACGACCGTTGACCCACTAGGGGTTGGGGGTATTCGTTTTGCACCCGAATCAAACATGACGCCCGAGACGATCTACGCGCTGTCCAGCGGCCGCGGCCGCGCCGGGATCGCGGTGATCCGGCTGTCGGGTCCGGCGGCGCGTTCGGCGGCCGGGGCGGTCGGCGCCGACGGCCTGGCGGCGCGGCGCGCCCGGCGGGTGACCCTCAGCGACCCCGCGAGCGGCGAACACCTGGACGAGTCCGTGGCGGTGTTCTTCCCGGAACCGGCGAGCTTCACCGGCGAGGATGTCGTCGAGCTCTACGTGCACGGCGGCCCGGCGGTCGTCGGCGGCGTCCTCGAGGCGCTGGCCCGCGACGACGCGCTCCGGATGGCGGTGCCCGGCGAGTTCACCCGCCGCGCCTTCGAGACCGGCAAGCTCGACCTCACCCGGGCCGAGGCGGTGGCCGACCTGATCGACGCCGAGACCGCGGCGCAGCGCCGCCAGGCCCTGCGCCAGGGCGGCGGCGCCCTGGCCCGCCTCTGCGACGATTGGCGCGAGCGCCTGGTCGCCGCGCTGGCGCATTGGGAGGCGGCGATCGATTTCTCCGACGAGGAATTGCCGGCCGACCTCGAGGCCGGCACCGCCGCCGCGGTCGCCGAGCTGATCGCCGAGCTCGCCGGCCATCTCGACGACGCCCATCAGGGCGAGCGGCTGCGCGACGGCATCCACCTAGCGATCATCGGCCCGCCGAACGCCGGCAAGTCGAGCCTGCTGAACCTGTTGGCGAAACGCGACGTGGCCATCGTCTCGGAAACCGCCGGGACGACCCGTGACGTGCTGGAGGTGCATCTCGACCTCGGCGGCTATCCCGTGATCGCGGCCGATACGGCGGGACTCCGCGACAGCGCCGAGCCGATCGAGATGGAGGGCGTGCGCCGGGCCCGGGCCCGGGCCGGGGACGCGGACCTGCAATTGTTGCTGTTTGATTCCGCCGACTGGCCGCCCCGGGAGTCCGACTACCGGGAATTTCTCGGGCCGCGTGCCGTCGTCGCCGTCAACAAGATCGACCTGAAATCGCCGGCCCCACCGGCGACGCTCGGTGGCCTCGATGCGACACCCATCTCGGTGCGCACCGGCGCCGGCATCGAGGCCCTGCTGGCCGCCCTCGAGGCCAAGGTCGCCGAGGGTTTCGACGCGGCCCAGGCGCCGGTGGTCACCCGAGCCCGGCACCGCGACGCGCTGCAGGCCTGCCGCCAGGCCCTGGAGCGGTTCGCGGATCGCGAGTCCCGGATGGTGGCGCCGGAGATCGCCGCCGAGGACCTGCGCCTGGCGGCCCAGGCGCTCGGCCGGGTCACCGGCCGGGTCGATGTCGAGGACTTGCTCGACGTCATCTTCAGCGAGTTCTGCATCGGAAAGTAGCGGCCTGGCGGCCGCGTGTTTCACGTGAAACGCCGGCCGCCGCCGCGCCGAAATTGACAGTCCCGATGACCGCTCCTACATTCCGGCCATGAACGCGAAGCCCGAGACCTGGGATGTGATCGTCATCGGCGGCGGCCACGCCGGCTGCGAGGCGGCGGCGGCCTCGGCGCGCCTCGGCGCCCGCACCCTGCTGCTCACCCACCGCCTCGACACCATCGGCGAAATGTCCTGCAACCCGGCGATCGGCGGTCTGGCGAAGGGCCAACTGGTGCGCGAGATCGACGCGCTCGACGGGATCATGGGTCGGGCCATCGACCGGGCCGGCATCCAGTTCCGCATGCTCAACCGCTCGAGGGGCCCGGCGGTTCGGGGGCCGCGGGCCCAGGCCGACCGCAAGCTCTACAAGGAAGCGGTCCAGGCGCTGCTGGCGGCCCAGGAGAACTTGACGATCCGGGCCGAGCCGGTGGATGACCTCAGGTTCGACGCCGCCGGCCGCATCAGCGGCGTTCAGACATCGGCCGGGCGGGTGCACAGGGCCGGCGCCGTGGTGGTCACCACGGGCACCTTCCTGCGCGGCCTGATCCACGTCGGCGACCGGCAGATCCCGGCCGGCCGGGTCGGCGAGCAGCCGGCCATCGGGCTGGCCTACACCTTCCGCCGCCTCGGCTTCCGGCTGGGCCGGCTGAAGACGGGGACGCCGCCGCGCCTCGACGGCCGCACCATCCAGTGGGACGGCCTCGACCGGCAGCCGGCCGATGACCCGCCGGTCCCCTTCTCCTATCTGACCGAGCGGATCACCGTGCCGCAGATCGATTGCCACATCACTGGGACGACCCCGGCGACCCACGATTTGATCCGCGCGAACCTGGCAAATTCCGCCATGTACTCGGGCCAGATCCAGGGCACCGGTCCGCGCTACTGTCCGTCGGTCGAGGACAAGATCGTCCGCTTCGGCGAACGCCAGCGCCATCAGATCTTCCTCGAGCCCGAGGGCCTCGACGACCCTACGGTCTACCCGAACGGCATCTCCACGTCGCTGCCCAAGGACGTGCAGCTCGAGATCCTGAAGACCATTCCGGGGCTCGAGACCGCGCGCATGCTGCAGCCCGGCTACGCCATCGAGTACGACTTCGTCGACCCCCGCGAGTTGACGCCGGCCCTCGAGGCGAACCGCGCGCCGGGCCTCTACCTGGCCGGCCAGATCAACGGCACCACCGGCTACGAGGAAGCCGCCGCGCAGGGCCTGATGGCCGGGCTCAACGCGGCGCTGGCGGCGGCCGGCGGCGCCCCCTTCTCCCTCGACCGCGCCGACGCCTACATCGGCGTGATGATCGACGACTTGGTGACGCTGGGCACGCAGGAGCCCTACCGGATGTTCACGTCGCGCGCCGAATACCGGCTCCGGCTGCGCGCCGACAACGCCGACCAGCGCCTCACCGGCAAGGCCATGGCGCTCGGCTGCGCCGGCGCCGAGCGGGTTCGCGCCTTCACCGCCAAGACCGAGCGCCTGGCCGTCGCCCGGGCCCGGCTCGAGGCGCTGACGCTGTCGCCGAACGCCCTCAAGGACCTCGGCCTCGGCATCAACC
>JAPPPF010000298.1 GCA_028817665.1 Magnetovibrio sp.
AGCTGTTCGGCAAGACGCTCGGCATCGTCGGCTACGGCCACATCGGCCGCGAGGCGGCCACCCGCGCCCGCGCCTTCGGCATGCGGATCGAGGCCGTGTCGCGCCGCCCGCCGGCGCCCGACGCCGTCCAGCCCGACCATTTCGCCGGCATGGACGACCTCGACCGCTTGCTTGGGGAAAGCGATTACGTCCTCGTCACCCTGCCGCTATCCGACGAAACCCGAGGCCTGTTCGACGCCGGCCGCTTCCATGCGATGAGCGCCGAGGGCGTGATCATCAACGTCGGCCGTGGCGAGGTCCTTGACGAGACGGCGCTCTACAACGCCCTCTCGGACCGCCGGATCGGCGGCGCCGTCATCGACGTCTGGTACCAGTATCCGAAGCGCGGCGAGGTCGACCCGCCGCCGTCGCGCCACCCCTTCGAGGACCTCGACAACGTCATCATGACACCGCACTCGAGCGCCCGCTCGGAAGCCATGCGGACGCGGCGCTGGACCTTCGTAGCGCGCAACCTCGACCGCTTCGCCCGCGGCGAGACGCTGGAGAACGTCCTCTTCGAGTGACGCCCGGGGCCGGGCATTTTCAACCGCTGGAACGATCGCCGCCGCGGGCTTGCCCCGTCGGCCCGATTACGTTGATATGCCCGCACCGCCGAGCAAACCGGGGAACCGACATGAAACTCTATGATTACAAGATGGCGCCGAACGCCCGCCGGGTGCGCATGTTCGCCGCCGAGAAGGGCATCGAGCTGGAGATGGCGAGCGTCGACCTCGGTCAGCGCGAGCAGTTGGAGGACGGCTACAAGGCCGTCAACCCGCGCCTCGCCGTGCCGGCCCTGGAACTGGACGACGGCACGGTGATCACCGAAAGCATCGCCATCTGCCGCTACCTCGACGAAATCCAGCCCGACCCGGCGCTGTTCGGCACGGGCGCCAAGGGCAAGGCGACGGTCGAGATGTGGCACCGCCGGATGGAGTTGGAGGGCCTGCAGCCGGTCGCCGACGCGGTCCGCAATTCGGTCAATTTCTTCGCCGGGCGCGCCATCGCCGGGCCCGTCGACTTCGAGCAAATCCCAGCGCTAGCCGAACGCGGCAAGCAGCGGATCGACCTCTTCTACGCCATGCTCGACGCGCATCTGGCCGATAACGCGTTCATCGCCGGCGAGGCCTTCAGCATCGCCGACATCGCCGCCGTCGTCGCCTGCGATTTCGCCAAGGTGGCGAAAAAGCGTATCGGCGACGAGACGCCGAACCTGAAACGCTGGTACGACGCCGTCTCGGCGAGGCCAAGTGCCGCGGCCTAAGGCGCCGCGCAGGGATAGGGCCAGATCCGCTTGGTGTCGGCGGGCTGGAAACCGCCGCCCCGCCTCATGTAGGGCACGGCGACGCGCTTGTCCGCGGCCGGCAGCGCCGCCAAGGAGCGTGAATCATAGGGCGGCCGGGCGCGGTAGAAGGCGTTCGGGTCCATCCAGTAGCCGTCCTTCGGGGTCGCGAACCGGCCGTCGTTGGTCCATTCGGGGCTGTCGCTGTAGAGAATGGCGAAATGCAGCGCGTCGCGGCGCACCCGGCGACCCATCTTGCCCGTGTTGGCGGTCCGGCCGACCTCCTGGCCCATGGCCACGGCCGCGCCGATGGCCAGCGGCGACATCGCCTCCAGGTGGGTGTATTGGGAATAGGTCCAGAAGCCGAGTCCGGTCTGCGCCGGCGCGTGGCGCAGCATGACCTCGATCCCTTTCCGGTTGCCCTCGTTCTCGAACTTGCCGATCACCGTGCCGGCGGCGACGGCCAGGATCGGCGTGCCGCGCGGCTGCGGGATATCCACCCCCTTGTGGATCGCCGGCCACGGCCGCTTGTGGGAATAATCGATGGCCCATTGCTCGCTGTCGATCTCCGGGCAATCGGCGCCGCCGATGAAGGCCGCGGAAAGGCCCGTCTCGGTGCCGCCCCGGACCTTCTGGACGGCGACCGCCATTTCCGTTTCGGCGCGATCGCTGATCTTACCGATCATCAGGCGCACCTCGCGGGATATCCGGTCGGGCGGGATGAACCCCTCCATGCTTTCGCATGCCGTGCACGGCGGCACCGCGCCGCGGCCACCACCATCCGACCCGCGGCGGCGCTTCTTGCCCTTGCGGCGTTCGCCCGATTGGGCGAGCAGCGGTTCCGGCGGGGCCGCGCTGGCGCCATCCGCCACCGCGCCCACCGCCGGCGCGCCAAGGGCGGCAGCGGCGATCATGGCCGAAGCCATGGCGTTGAGGATTTGGATGCGCATGATCATGGCGAATCGGTTTCATCCGTCCGAACCGGACGATGTTAACATGGGATCACGGCCAGAAAGAACCGGCCCCCGGGTTCTCCGGCGGCCGGTTCCCTCTTGAGGGTCGATTGGAAATCCCGAATCGAGATTGTTCCAATGAACCGCTTATTAGACGATTCCCGGCCATTATACCTGTGACATATGTCACATGGCTAGAGATCTATGTCTAAAAATTAGGCGCTTGCGCGAGCCGGGGCACGGGCCGATCGTTGATCGGCAGGTGCAGCAACGCGCTGGCCACGCCGAGCGCGACACCGGCCGTCCAGATGACGTCGTAGTCGCCGGTGGCGTCGAACAGCCGGCCGCCGAGCCAGACCCCGGTGAAGCTGCCCAGCTGATGGCTCAGGTAGACGACGCCGAAGAGCACGCCCATGTAGCGGGTGCCGAAGATCTGCGCGACCAGACCGGACGTCGCCGGCACCGTGCTCAGCCACAGGAGGCCGATGGCCGAGGCGAACAGCACCACCGTCACCGTGCTCACCGGCAGCATGACGAAGGCCGCGATCACCAGCGACCGGGTGAAGTAGATGGAGCTGAGCAGGTATTTCTTCGGGAACCTGCCGCCGAGCCAGCCCGACAGCCAACTGCCGGCCATGTTGAACAGCGCGATCAGCATCAGCGCCGTCGCGCCCAGCGCGGCGCTGGCGCCCTGGTCGGTCAGGTAGGCCGGCAGGTGGATGGCGATGAAGGCGACATGAAAGCCGCAGACGTAGAAACCGGTGGTGAGCAACAGGAAACCGCGGTGCGCCACGGCCTCGCGGATCGCCTCGCCGAGCTTCATGTCCGTATCCTTGCCGGTTTCCGGCGTGATCGCGCCGCTCATGGAGAACGCCATCGGCACGATCAGGCCGGCCATGGCCGACAGCGCCACCAAGGTGACGACCCAGTCGTATCCGGAAATCAGCGATTGGCTCATCGGCACCACCACCAACTGCCCGCCGGTGGCCAGGGCGGTGACGATGCCGAGCCAGAGACTGCGCTTCTCCGGCGGCGCCACCTGCCCGACCACGGAAAGCACCAGCGGCAGCCCGCAGGCGCCGAGCCCCATGCCCGCCATGATGCCGGCGCCGGCGAACATGAACCCGGGCGTCGTCGCCTGGCTCATGGCGAGGATGCCGAGCGCGAACACCAGGCCGCCGAGCGCCACCGTGCGCGGCGCGCCCCAGCGGTCGGCGAGCGCGCTGGCGAAGGGCACGGCGAGGCCGATCACTAGGTTCTGGGTGGCCAGCGCGAAGGACAGCGATTCCCGGCCCCAGCCGAGGTCCGTGGTGATCGGGTGCATGAACAGCCCGAAGCTCTGGCGGATGCCGAACGACGTGAACACGATCAGCGCCGCCGCCATCAGGACGAACAGCGGGCTGCGCCAGAAGGTACCGGCGGCCGGGCGATCGGTCATTTCAGGAGTTCCTCCTCATCCCCGGCCGGAAAGGTAGCGGAAATCGGCGCCCGGAGGAACGGATTACTCGGCTGGCGCCGCCGGGCGCCGGGACGCGCCCGGCCCGTGATCAACCGGCGGACGCGGCATCGGCGTTTGGAACGGCGGTTGATGACGGCTTCCGGACGGCAGGCGGACGGAATATCGGGGCCATTCCCAATCATGCCGACACATGACGACGGATGCATACACCTGGATGGAGGATCAAGCGCGTGGCCGGCTCGCCGGCGCCAACTGGGGCCTTTACGCGACGCCGGGAATGCCCAATATATGAGGCTACGCGATCACCGAGGGGCCGGCGCGGCAATCGGCCCCGAATCCCGAGGAGGCGAGACATGGGTGGCTGGCAAGGCAAGGTACTGCGCGTCGATCTGAGCGCGGGCACGACGGCGTCGGAACCGCTCAACCAGGAATGGGCCGACCAGTACCTGGGCCAACGCGGCCTCGCCTCCAAGTACCTCTACGAGGAAATGGACCCCGCCGCGGACCCGCTCTCGCCGGAAAACAAGATGATCTTCGCCACCGGGCCGCTGACCGGAACCATGGCCTCGACGGGCGGGCGCTGGTCGGTGGTCACCAAGGGCGCGCTCACCGACGCCATCGCGTGCTCAAACTCCGGCGGCTACTTCGGCGGCGAGCTGAAGCTGGCCGGCTGGGACATGGTGATCTTCGAGGGCAAGTCTCCGCACCCCGTCTATCTCATGATCCGCGACGACGACGCGCAGATCCTTGACGCCCGCGACTTCATCTGGGGCGAGACCGCCTGGGTCGCCGAGGACAGCATCAAGGCCAAGCATCAGGACCCGCTGATCCGGATCGCCTCCATCGGCCGCGCCGGCGAGGCGCGGGTGCGCTTAGCCGGCGGCCGGCACGCCCAGGCCCCGGCCGCCGGGCGCGCAGGCGGCGGTGCCGGGCGGGGCGCGAAGAACCGGAAGGCGGTGGCGGTGCGCGGCACCACCGGCGTCGCCGTCCACGACCCGAAGCGGTTCATGCAGGTGGTCGGCGAGATGCGCCAGAAGCTCGATACCCACGCGGCGCGCGAGCGCCTCGGCCGGGTCGGCACCCACGCCATGATGGACAACACCAATGCCTACGGCTCGCTGCCCACCCGGAACGGCCGCGACGTCCAGTTCGACGGCCACGACGCGGTCAAGGTGAAGACCGCGCACACGCCGAGGCGCTCGGACCGCAAGGCCAACGTGATCTCGTCGAAGGCCTGCTTCAGCTGTTCCATCGGCTGCGGGCGCATCGCCAAGATCGACCCCGAGCACTTCACCGTGGTCGAGGAAACGGCGAAGAAGCGCTACGGCAACGCCATCGGCGGGCTCGAGTACGAGAGCATCTTCGCCCTCGCCCCGATGGTCGGCTGCTCGGACCTGAGCGCCGCCACCTACGTCAACGCGCTCTGCAACGAGGACGGCATGGACCCGATCTCCTTGGGCGGCTCCATCTCGGCGGCCATGGAGCTCTTTGAGGAAGGCGTCATCACCGAGAAGGAGACTGGCGGCATCAAGCTCAACTTCGGCAACGCCGAGGCCATGTGCCGGGTTGCCGAGGAAGCGGCCCGCGGCGAAGGCTTCGGCGCCGAGGTCGGACTGGGCTCGAAGCGGCTCTGCGAGAAGTACGGCCGCCCGGAACTGTCGGTTTCCGTGAAGGGCCTGGAATTCCCCGGCTACGATCCGCGCGCCATGCAGGGCATGGGCCTCGCCTACGCCACCTCGAACCGCGGTGCCTGCCACATGCGGGCCAGCCCCTTCGTCGACGACTTCTCCCACGTGCGCCCCGACGGCAAGGCGCAGATCGTCAAGGACACCCAGGACGCCAACGCCGGCAAGGACGCCACCGGCCTCTGCGCCTTCGCCGGCAACGCCTGGGACTTGAGCGATTACGCGGCGCAGATCGACGCCGCCTGCGGCGGCGGCTGGGACGCCGAACGCCTGACCCAGACCGGCGAACGAATCTGGACGTTGGAGCGCCAGTTCAACATGCGCGCCGGCCTGACCAAGGCCGACGACACCCTGCCCGAGCGCTTCCTCAAGGAAGCCGCCAAGTCCGGCGTCGCCAAGGGCCGGGTCACGGAACTCGACAAGATGCTGCCGGAATACTACGAGATCCGCGGCTGGACCGCCGACGGCGTGCCGACCAACGAGACCCTGGACCGGATCGGGCTCTGATGCGGGTCCGGATCAAGCTGCTGGCGGCGGCCGAGATGCCGCCGGGATTCGACCAGTTCGGCGAGCGCGAGATGGACCTGCCGGCCGGCGCCAGTCTCGCCGACGCCATGGCGGACATCAGCCTGCCGGCGGAGGAGACCTATACCTCCTTGGTCGGCGGCCAGGCGGTGCAGGCCGACGCGCGCGCCGGCCACGCCCTTTCCGACGGCGACGAGGTGACCCTGCTGCCCGCCATTCAGGGCGGCTAACACCTTCTAGGCGTTAACGAATTCCTGGTACTGCTGGGCCAGTTCCTGGGTCGCGATTTCCAGGAACCGCGCGCCGTGCTCGGCCTCGGCCAAGGCAGGGTTGGAGCCGATGCGGCCGTCCGGGAAGCTGCGGCGGTAATCCTCGGCGTCGAAGATCGAGCCATTGGGGGCGATCTCCGGCGACAGCGGCGCGGTGCGGACCCGGGCCGCGTCCTCGGGGAACAGGTGATAGGTCAACGCCACCTCGGATGCGGTGGCGTGGGAGCCGTCGGCGTCGCCGTAGAGTTCCTTCGCAAGCTCCATGACGCCCGGACAGGTGAACCAGTTCCGCATCACGCAACGCACGCTCGGCCGGTTCGACGCCGGCGCCAGGCTGCGCTCGGCGTAGACCTCGTTGAAGGCGGCGTTGGCGGTGGCGATGTTGCCGCCGTGGCCGTTGATGAAGAACATCCGGTCGAAGCCGTGCCGGGCCAGCGATTCGACGGTATCGCGGATCACCGCGATCAGGGTCGACGGACGCAGCGTCATGGATCCGGGAAAGCCGAGGTGGTGCTGGGCCATGCCGACGCTGATGGTCGGCGCGACCATGATGCCGTGGCGCGCGCCGAGGTGATGGGCGATGCCCTCGGCGGTGAGCGCGTCGGTGCCGACGAAACCGGTGGGACCGTGCTGCTCGGTTGAGCCGATGGGAATGATGATGCCGGTCGAGTCCTTCAGGTAGGTCTCGACTTCGGGCCAGGTGGCAAGTTGCAGGCGCATGGTTCCTCCTTGTCAGGGCCGCATTTTGGCGCCGCCGGGCCGCCTCGGCAACCTTCGATCAGGCGGGCCCGCGGCGGAGCCGGCGGATCAGGAAGCGCGCCGGATGCAGCGCCAACGCGACGTCGCGCGACACCGGCAACGGCACCCCCCGGATCAGGCCGGCCAGCACCTGGCCGGCGAGCGGCGCCGTGACGAACCCGCGCGCGCCGAACCCCGCCATCACGTAGAGACCCGGGCGGTAGGTGGCGCCGGGATAGGTCTCGGCGGGCTTGCCGTGGGTGAGGGCCGCGTAGTCGCGGCGGTAGGCGGCGCCGTCGGGCACCGGGCCGACCACCGGCAGGCGGTCCGTGGTGGTCGCGCGGCGCCCGGCCCATCCGCCCCGGACCCGCTCCGGCGTCAGGCCGAGCCCCGCCAGGCGCCGGTTCAGGACGTCCAGGTTGCGTCGGTCGTCGGCGTCGCGGAGGGCGCGCCAACCGCCCTCCGGCCACGCGTCGGGCCGGTCGAAAGTGGCGCCGAGGACATGCGCCTCGCCCACGCCGGTCTCCACCGGCGGCGTCAAATAGCCGCCGAAAGTCAGCGCGGAGCGAAGTTCCCGCGTCTCCGGCGACGGCGCCACGAAGGAAACCTGCCCCCGGTTGGCGTGCAATCCGAGATCATCGAAGCCGCAATCGGCTTGCGCGTCGAGACCGCCGGCGCAAATCACCGCGGCGGCCTCACCGGCAGTGCCGCCGTCGCCGTCGACAAGCCGCCAGCCCTCCGAAACCGCCTCTAAACCCTGGACATCGGTGCCGAACCGGCACGCCGCCCCGTCCATCAGCCCTGCACAGACCCGTTCCGTATCGAGGACGCCGGCGTCGGCGAACCAGACGCCCGGACCGCCCGGGTCGACGCCGGCTCGCGCCGCCGCTTGCGCCCGGGACACCGTCTCGGCGCCGGGGAACCCGGCGTAGCGGTCCGCATCCTGGCGGTCACGTCCCAACGCCAACAGGCCGCGATGCAGCCAGGCGCCGTCGATCGCCTCATAGGTCCGGACGGCCTCGGCGTAGGCCGACGCGTAGAACTCGGCCGCGGCGGTGCCGTCGTCGAGCGGCCGGGGATGCAGGATCCCGGCCGGCGTTCCCGAGGCGCCCTGGGCGGGCCCCGGCGCCCGGTCGTAGACCACCACCTCCGCTCCGGCGTCGGCGAGTGCCCGCGCCGCCGAGGCGCCGGCGATGCCCGCGCCGATCACCGCGACCGGACCGTGGGGCGGCCGTGGCGGCGCGAACCGGAACCAGGGATCGGCGACCGGCGGCGCGGCTTCTCCGGCAAAGGTGGCGGCGAGACATTCGCGCTTGGCCCCGTATCCCGGGCGTTTCCCGACCTCGAAGCCGACCGCCTGCAAGCCACGGCGCACCGCGCCGGCGGCGCTGAACGTCGCCAGCCGGGCGCCGGCGCGCGAACGGCGCGCGACAGCCGCCAGGACATCGTCCGACCACATGGCCGGGTTCCGCGTCGGCGCGAAACCGTCGAGATACCAGGCATCCGCGTCCGCTACCAAGGCATCGAGCGCCATCTCCACCGGCGCGTAGACAAGCGTCAAGGTGACCCGGCCCCCGTCGAGGGTCCGCCGGTGGAAGCCTGGACGACGCGGCGGCAAGACGGCATTCAACGGTTCGGCGAGGTCCCGCAGCTCGCCGAACGCGGCGGTGGCCCGCAAGGCCTGCCCGGCGGTCATTGGAAAACCCTCGATGGCGACGTAGTGGAGTCGCGCATCGGCCGGCGCGGTAGCCCGCCATGACTGCCAGGTGGCGAGGAAGTTCAAGCCCGTGCCGAAACCCAGTTCGGCGACGGTGAACTCATCAACGCCGGCCCAGACATCCGGCGCCCCGATCCCGTCCAGGAAGACGTGGCGGCTTTCGGCGAGGCCGTCGGCGGCGGAAAAGTAGATGTCGTCGAAGCGACCGGAGACGGGCGTTCCGCCGTCGCGCCACGAAACCTCGGGATCGGCAAGCTCCGTCATCCGAGCGTCATAGCGCCGTTGGCCGGCGGCGGCAAACCCTGGAACGCCCGATGCCGTTTGGTTATGCTGCTTTCTCGAACCAAAAGACGCCTACAGCAGAGGAGGAGACAATGCCCGGAACCCTTCAGGTCAGCGCCGACGGCTGGAACGACGGCGAGCGCATTCCCGCGAAATTCGCCTTTTGCGCCCCCGATCCCGACTCGCACGTGACCATGAGCACCAACATTTCACCCGCCTTGAGTTGGTCCGGCGTGCCGGACGGCACCCGGAGCTTCGCCATTCTCTGCATCGACGTCGACGTGCCGTCGGCGCCCGACGACGTCAACCAGGAAGGCCGGGAGATCCCCGCCGACCTGCCGCGCGTCGATTTCTTCCACTGGGTGCTGGTCGACATCGACGGCGACGCCACGGGCATTCCGGAAGGCGCCGATTCCGACGGGATCACCGCCGGCGGCAAGGACGTCGGCGCCACGGACTACGGGCTCCGCGGGGTCAACAACTACACCGACTGGTTCGCCGGCGACGCTGACATGGGCGGCGATTACGGCGGCTACGACGGGCCCTGTTCGCCGTGGAACGACTCGATCATCCACCACTACCATTTCCACGTCTACGCGCTGGACGTCGAAAGCCTCGGCCTGTCCGGCAATTTCGGCGGCCCGGAGGTGCAGGAAGCCATGGAGGGCCACATCCTGGCCGGGGGATCGATCTGCGGCACCTACAACCAGAACCCGCGGCTCGAGGGCTAGTCCGGACGGCCGGCGGCCGTCCTACTCGACCTTGTCGGCCTTCAGCTTGAGGATCGGCTTGCCCGCCTCGTCGACGATGCCGTTGATGTAGGCGACGAAGGTCGCGTCCATGCCGGCCTTCATCCTGGCGAAGTCGTCCTCGGAAATCTTCACCATGGCGTCCGGTCCGGGCTTTCCGTCGAGATCGACCAGCATTCCGGCGGCCGGCACGTAGTCGTCTTCGTGCCACTGGCGGGTCTCCACGACCTTGCCGGTCCACTTGATCTTGCGGTTGTCGAGACCGTTCCGCAACCGCGCTTTCGAACGTCTCGCCGATGCCGACGTGCCCGTGGGCGACGGAACGAAGAAGGCCGGGGATCTGCCGTTCGCCGCGATGCGCAGAAAAGACGTGCTGGCGCTGCGCGATGCCCTGGCAGAAACCCCCAAGGCGGCAAATGAACGAGTTAAGTTACTTCGGCGAATGTTTGAAACCGCCCTCGACAATGAGGACATCGAACACGACCCCATGCACAAGGTGAAGCTTCTGGAAAGCAGCAACCCGGACGGCATTCACGCCTGGACCCCTGACGAGTTCCAGCAGTACATGGACAAGCATCCGGTGGGCACGCCGGCCCGGCTGGCATTGGACCTGTTCCTTTATACCGATCAACGGATTTCCGACGTGTACCAGCTTGGCCGTCAGCACGGGCAAAAGAACGGGTGGCTTTATTTCACCCAATTCAAGGGCCGCAACAAGAGCCCCGTCACCCTGTGGATGCCGATCATTTCAATTTTGCGTCAGTCCATCGACGCGACACCAACGGGTGATCTGACCTACATCATCAGCCAGAGAGGCAAGCCCTACCAGTCGGCAAAGAGTTTCGGCAATCGTTTTAGGAAGTGGTGCGACGAAGCCGAGCTTTACCATTGCTCAGCGCATGGCGTCAGAAAAGGTGCCGCCGCATGGTACGCGGAAATTGGCCTGACCAATCAAATGTTGAAGGCGCTGGGCGGCTGGAAGACCGACAAGGAGGTCCAGCGTTACACCGAAAGCGCCCGACAAAAAGTCCTGGCGGAAACCGCCGTTGAGATGATCGAAGCGCACATAAAAAGAACGAAAGTGGCGAACCCTGAAGATGATGGACAAAAGGTTCGCCAAAAACGGGGGGCAAACCATTGAAATCATTGAACAGTGAAAAGGTGGTGGTGCCCAGGGGCGGAATCGAACCACCGACACCGCGATTTTCAGTCGCGTGCTCTACCAACTGAGCTACCTGGGCACAGCCTCTTCACGAGTGGCGAGGAGGCGCCGCGAACGCGGCGAACCGCCTGTACGGCGGTGTTGGCATCGAGGGCTTTTAAAGGAAACGCCGCCGCCTGTCCAGCGCCCGCGGCCGATCAATTTTTCCGCCCGGCTCAATCGTCGGGAAAGGCCTCGTCGTCCAGCTCGGCGGCCTCCTCGGCGGGAATCCGGTAGTCCTCGTTGAGCCACCGCCCGAGGTCCACGTCGGCGCACCGCTTCGAGCAGAACGGCCGGTAGGACTGCGCCGCCGGCATGCCGCAAATCGGGCACTTCCGGCCCTTCAGGGGCACCACCTTGGCGGTTTTCCGCGGGCCGCTCACGGCGTATCTCCCGTGGCCGGACGGACCTCGAAGGAATCCCTGGCCAGGCGGTCGTCGGCCACCAGCTCGAGCCCGCCGCCGAGTTTCCGGGCCGCCGTCTCGCGCGCCGCCGCGGCCGCCCCCTCGAGGGTTTCGATGACCGCCGAATGCGCCGCCAACACCAACCCCGGCGCCGCCGACGCCGACGCCTCGCGGACGACGGCCCGCAACGCCTCGAGCGCCGTCGACAGGGGCGTGGGAACCGCCGCCGCCGGCCCGCCGAAGATGATCTCCGTCAGGCTGGCGCCCTGGCGGCGGCGGGTCAGCTCGACCAGGCCGAAGCGCGTGAAGCCGCCGACGAAGGGATGGCAGGGATCGTTGGCCAGGGCCTGGCGCAGGGTCTCCAGGACCTGTTCCTGGTAGCGCTTGTCGCGCATGGTGATGAAATCGATCACCAACAGCCCGCTCAGGTTCCGCAACTGGATTTGATGGGCGATCTCGCGCGCCGCCTCGTCGTTGACCTCGAAGGCGCCGCGTTCGCGGTTGCCGCCGCCGGCGGCACCGGCGCTGTTGACGTCGATGGCGGTCAGGGACGAGGTTTCGTCGATGATGATATTGGCTCCGGAAGGGAGGCGCACCTTGGCCGCGGTGGCTTGGTCGATCATCTCCTCGACCCCTTCCGCCTCGAACACGCCGGCTTCGTCCTTGTGGGCCCGGATCAGGTCCGCGATGTCCGGCATCTGCTCGGCCGCGAAGGCCTTCACCCGAGCGCAGACCTCGGCGTCGTCGACGACCACCGCGCCAAGGTCGACGCCGCCCTGTTCGCGCAGGATCCGGCAGGCCGGCTCGAGGTCGCGGCGCAACACCGCCGGCGCCTTGGCCGCGCCGCGCCGGTCGTCGATCACCGACCATTCGGCGCGGAGCCGCTCGGCCTCCGCCAGCAGGTCGTCGTCCTCGGCGGCTTCCGCCGCGGTCCTGAGTATGAACCCGCCGGCCGCGTCGTCCTGGCCTTCCATGACGGCGGCGAGGCGGTCGCGCTCCTCCGCGTCGGCAATCCTCCGGGAAATGGAAATCCCCGGCTGGCCCGGCGTGAAGACGAGGTCGCGGCCGCTCAGCACCGGCCGGGCCGTCAGCTTCGCGCCCTTCCCCGCCTCAGGATCTCGGGTCACTTGAACGACCACGGCGTCGCCCTCGTTCAGGTAGTCGCCGATCGCGTCGTCGGTGGCGTCGCGGGGCCGCACCTCGGCCAGGGCCAGGTATCCCGAGCGCTCCAGCCCGATATCGACGAACGCCGCCTGCAGGTTGTGGATCACCGCCTCGACGCGGCCGAGATAGATGTCGCCGACCAGGGTTTCCTGGCCGTCCCGGTGCAGGGTCAGCCCGGTCAGCTCGCCGTCGCTCAACTCGGCGATCCGCACCTCACCGGGGCTGCACGAGATCAGGATCCGGATATCGCTCATGGTTCAGGGCCGCAATGGTACGCCGAGGCCTTTCAGCAAGGCCAGCGTTTCATGCAGCGGCAGGCCGACGACGTTGCTGTAGGACCCGTTGATCCGCGTCACGAATCCGCCGGCGCGCCCCTGGATGGCGTAGGCGCCGGCCTTGCCCTTCCACTCGCCGCTGGCCAGGTATTCGTCGATCTCGGCGGCGCTCAGCCGCTTGACGCTGACCTGGGTCATCACCAGCCGCGCGTGGCTCCGGCCGTCGGGGCCGACGAGGCTGACGCCGCCGTAGACGCGGTGGCGGCGGCCCGAGAGCAGACTGAGATGGCGACGGGCCGCCTCGGCGTCGGCCGGCTTGTCGAGGATGCGCCGCCCGCAGGCGACGACCGTATCGGCGCCGAGAACGAAATCGCCCGGGAAATCCGCCGCCACCGCGCGCGCCTTGGCCTCGGCCAGGCGGCCCGCCAGGTGGCGCGGCAATTCACCGGTTTCCGGGGTCTCGTCGATATCGGCGGCGGCGACCTCGGCCGGCTCGATGCCGAGCTGCGCCAGCAACGCCGCGCGCCGGGGCGAGCTTGAGGCGAGGATGAGGCGGCCGGTCACGCGGCCAGCTCCTTACTTGTAGCGGAAAGTGATGCGACCCTTGGTCAGGTCGTAGGGGGTCATCTCCACGTTGACACGGTCGCCGGCGAGCACCCGGATGCGGTGCTTGCGCATTTTCCCCGCCGTGTGGGCGAGGATTTCATGCTCGTTGTCGAGCTTCACCCGGAACATGGCGTTCGGGAGGATCTCGGTGACCGTGCCCGTGAATTCTAGCGGCTCTTCCTTGGCCATAACTCACTCATCGTTGTTCGCGATCGCGCATAAAGATGCCGTCAAATCGGCCTGGGTCAAGCGTTTTCCCCGTTTCGGCGCCCGATTCCCCGGGATTCGCCGAGGAATTTCGGTCCTCAGGTGTCGACCGCGCTGGTCAGGGGGAACCGGTCCTTGATCCGCTGCATGAGTTGGTCGCGGACCTGCCTGTAGGCCTCCAACCGCCGCTCGCGGTCCTCCGAATCGATGACCGACGGGTCGAAGGTGTTCCAGAATTCGATGTCGCAGGCCATCACCCGGGTCATCTCGACGGCCCGGTGCTGGGCCTCCGGCGACAGCGGAATGACGAGGTCGTAGTAGTTATCCTCGAGATCGTCGAAGGTCTTGGCGTTGTGGCGGCTCACGTCGATGCCGATCTCGTCCATCACGGAGATCGCGTAGCCGTCGATATCGAGGGAGCGGACGCCGACGGAATCGACATAGATACGGGTACCGTGCAGGAACTTGAGGATCGATTCCGCCATCGGCGAGCGCACCGAATTCATGGTGCAGGCGAACAGAACCGCTGACGGCAGATCCACCATGGCAGTCCTAGGCCCTGATGTGCAGCACGCAAACCAGCGTGAACAGACGCCGCGCCGTCGGCCGGTCCATGGTCACGTTCTCGGCCATCCGGTCCTTCAACAGCTCGGCGCCCTCGTTGTGCAGGCCGCGCCGCGCCATGTCGATGGCCTCGATCTGCGACGGCGTCTTGGTCTTGATCGCCTCGAAATAGCTGTCGCAGATCATGAAGTAATCCTTGACCGTCTTACGGAACACGCTGATCGGCAACGAGAACCGCTCCAACGGGCTGTCATCCTCGTGGCGGACGTCGAAGATCAGGCGGTTCTCCTCGATGCCCAGGTGCAGGCCGTAGGGGCCGTCGGCGCCGTCGACCAGCTCGAATTCGTTGTCCTCCAGCAGATCGAAGATCGCGACCTTGCGTTCGTGCTCGACCTGGGGCGAGCGCCGGACGACCGACTTCTCGTCGAGTTGGATGCTGGAAATGCGGTTGGTGTCGGCCACGAGCGGAACCCGAATTCAGTCCGCGCGGTTGAGGCGGATCGCAACCGAGAGCGCGTGCGCATCCAGGCCCTCGGCGCGGGCCAGCGTGACCGCCGCCGGCCCGATGGCGTTCAGGCCTTCGCTGGAGCACTCGATCATCGAGGTGCGTTTCAGGAAATCGAGCACGCCGAGGCCCGAGGAGAACCGCGCTGAGCGCGCCGTCGGCAGGACGTGGTTGGGGCCGGCCAGGTAATCGCCGAGCGCCTCGGGCACGAAGCGGCCCATGAAGATGGCGCCGGCGTTGCGGATCCGCATGGCCAGATCGCGGGCGTTCTCGGCGGCGATCTCGAGATGCTCCGGCGCCAGCCGGTCGATCAGCGGCACGGCGTCGGCCAGCGTCGGCACCGTGATGACGGCGCCGTAGGTGCGCCAGCTCGCGCCCGCCGTCTCGGACCGGGGCAGCGTCGTCAGGTGGCCGTCGACGGCGTCGGTGACGGCGTCGGCGAACGCCGCGTCGTCGGTGATCAGGATCGCCTGCGCGGCGGTGTCGTGCTCGGCCTGGGAGAGCAGGTCGGCGGCGATCCAGGCCGGATCGTTGGCGCCGTCGGCGAGCACCAGGATCTCCGACGGGCCGGCGATCATGTCGATGCCGACGGTGCCGTAGACCTGCCGCTTGGCCGCCGCCACGTAGGCGTTGCCCGGCCCGACGATCTTGTCGACGGCGGCGATGGTCTCGGTGCCGTAGGCCAGCGCGCCGACGGCCTGGGCGCCGCCGATCCGGTAGATCTCGTCGACGCCGGCGATTTCCGCCGCCGCCAGGACCAGCGGATTGACCACGCCGTCCGGCGTCGGCACGACCATGACGAGGCGCTCGACGCCCGCGACCTTGGCCGGAACCGCGTTCATCAGCACCGAAGAGGGATAAGCGGCGGTGCCGCCCGGAACGTAAAGGCCGGCGGCGCCGACCGGCGTCCACCGGTATCCCAGGCGCAGGCCCTGCGGGTCCGTGTGATCCAGGTCGTCGGGCGTCTGGCGGGCGTGAAAATCGCGGATCCGTTCGGCCGCCAGTTCGAGCGCCGCCACCGTTTCGGGCTCGCAGGCGGTCCGCGCCGCGGCGATCTCCGCGGCCGGGAACCGCAGCGTCGCCGGGCTCACCTCGAACCGGTCGAACTTGCGGGTCGCCTCGACCACCGCCGCGTCGCCCCGGACCCTGACGTCGTCGAGGATCGCGGCGACCGCGTCGTTGACGTCGGCCTCGGTCTCGCGT
The DNA here is from genome assembly GCA_028817665.1 of Magnetovibrio sp. Lineage (GTDB taxonomy): Bacteria > Pseudomonadota > Alphaproteobacteria > Rhodospirillales > Casp-alpha2 > UBA3470. Next base: position 15,828 of record JAPPPF010000298.1, read on the forward strand.
TTCTCGTTCAGCAGGGCCTCGAAGGCGGCGCCGAACCCGGGATCGAGGGAATCAAGCCGCCTCGGCATCGACAGCCTCCCCGAACCGCCCGATCCAATCGTTGATCTCCGCTGAGCGCGTCTTCCAGGCCGCCCGGTTGACGGTCAGGCGCGACGTGATCTCGCAGATCGTCTCGATCTCGACCAGGCCGTTGGCCTTCAAGGTCGCCCCGGTGGACACCAGGTCGACGATCCGCCGGCACAGGCCGAGCTGCGGCGCCAGCTCCATGGCGCCGTTGAGCTTGATGCAGTCGGCCTGGACGCCGCGCCGGGCGAAATGCCGCCGGGTGATGCCTGGATACTTGGTCGCGACCCGGACCGAACTCCAGCGCGCCGGATCGTCGTCGCCGGCGAAATCGGCGGGCTCCGCCACGGAAATCCGGCAATGCCCGACGTCGAGATCGAGCGGCGCGTAGATCTCCTGGTAATCGAACTCCATCAGCACGTCGTTGCCGGCGACGCCCAGGTGCGCGCCGCCGAAGGCGACGAAGGTGGCCACGTCGAAGCTGCGGACCCGAATGACGTCGAGCCCTGGGATGTTGGTGGTGAACCGGAGCTGGCGCGCGTCCGCGTCGTCGAACGCCGCCTCGGGTTCGATGCCGGCGCGCCTGACGATGGGCATGACCTCCTTGAGGATTCGTCCTTTCGGCAGCGCCAGGACCAGTTTCTCGTTCGAAACGGCGTCCATGTCCGTTAAGTCCGTATAATTAACCGCTTTCGCGGCATTAATAGAGGGTTTTCCCGGCGTTCTCTAGCGATTGTTCGGGTCCGGATCGGACCATCACTCGGCGGCGCGCTCGATGGCGGCGCCGCATCCGGCCAATTTCTCCTCGAGCCGCTCATAGCCGCGGTCCAGGTGGTAGACCCGGTTGACCACCGTCTCGCCCTGCGCCGCCAGGCCGGCCAGGATCAGCGATACCGAGGCCCGGAGATCGGTGGCCATCACCGGCGCGCCGGACAGGGCGCCGACGCCGCGGATGATGGCCGAGGCGCCGTGGACGTTGATGTCGGCGCCCATCCGGCAAAGCTCGGGCACATGCATGAAGCGGTTCTCGAAAATCGTCTCGGTGACCATCGAGGCGCCCTCGGAGACCGCCATCAGGGTCATGAACTGGGCCTGCATGTCGGTGGGAAAGCCGGGAAACGGCTCGGTCATCAGGTCGACGCCCTTCAACGGGCCGTTGGTCCGGCTGACGCGGATGCCGTCGGTCTCCTCGACGAAGGTGACGCCGGCGCGGCCGAGCAACTCGATCACCGATTCGATGAGCTCTGCCCGGGTGCCCTTGAGGTACAGCTCGCCGCCGGTGATCGCCGCGGCGACGGCGTAGCTGCCGGTCTCGATGCGGTCGGGCAGCACCGCGTAGTCGGCGCCGCCGAGCGCGTCGACGCCCTCGACCTTCAAGGTATCGGTGCCGATACCTTCGATCTTGGCGCCCATGGCGACCAGGCAGTTGGCCAGGTCGGCGACCTCGGGCTCGCGCGCCGCGTTGCCGATGACGGTCTCGCCGTCGGCCAAGACCGCGGCCATCAGGATGTTCTCCGTGCCGCCGACGGTGACCATGGGAAAGACCACGTGGCCGCCCTTCAGGCCCTTCGGCGCCTGGGCGTTGACGTAACCCTCGGCGAGCTCGATCTCGGCGCCCAGCTGTTCGAGCGCCTTCAAGTGCAGGTCCACCGGCCGGGTGCCGATGGCGCAGCCGCCCGGCAACGACACCCGCGCCTCGCCGACGCGCGCCAGCAAAGGCCCCAACACCAGGACCGAGGCGCGCATCTTGCGGACCAGGTCGTAGGGCGCCGTGGTCTCGGAGATCCGCGACGCCGTCAAGTCGAGGACCCGGCCCATGTTGCCGCCGCTCGGCGCGGCGCCGTTCATGGAGATCTCGACGCCCAGCTCGCCGAGGAGATGCGCCATCGACGAGATGTCGGCCAGGTGCGGCAGGTTGGAGAGGCTGAGCGTGCCTTCGGTGAGCAAGGACGCCGCCATCAGCGGCAGCGCCGCGTTCTTGGCGCCGCTGATGGGTATTTCGCCGTTCAACGGTTTGCCGCCGATGATTCGAATTTGATCCATGTGACGCCCTGCGGATTGACCCCGATCGGATGCGAGAGCTTTTAAATGAAGCGCCCGCCGGCCTCAAGGTATCGACTGCAATAATGGCGAAGTTAGGGCGCTAGTCCGGGTTCTCGTCCGCGTCGGCGGCGGCGACGTCGGGCTCGCCGCCGCGCGCCCGGGCTTGCGCCTTGCGTTTCGCCAGGTTGGCCCGCAAGGCGCCGGCCAGGCGCGCGTCGCGGCCGGCCTTGCCGTTCGGCGCCGCCGGCGCCGGGCCGTCTTCATCGGTTTTCCGCCACTTCGCCACCCCTATCGCCCTCCGGATTAACGCCGCCCAATCGTGGGGGCCCGCCGCCCACCGGTCAAGGGATTGGCTCACCGCCGCGACGCCGACGGCGGTGCTTGCGCGGGCGAGCGGCGTATGGCATTTTGCGCCCGCTTCTCCCGATGCCGCGGTAGCTCAGGGGTAGAGCACGCCCTTGGTAAGGGCGGGGTCGGTGGTTCAATTCCACTCCGCGGCACCATTTTTCCCTTTATATTCAAAGCACTTACGACGGTTCCGCCAAAACGGCACTATGCAGAACACTGCATAAACATGCACGCTTTCCCGGGGGAAATCCGGGGGAAAACCGGGGGAGGCGTTTTCGGTCCGTTCCCAGCCAGCCTAGCGAGTTCTCAGAAGCGAGCGCCAACCTGGCCCAACCACCCCCGCTTCTGCCCTCTCACGAACGCAGCAATTCCCGGTTTTCCTGCACTTCTGGAACTCGGCTTTTACCCACGGAACCCCCAACGGGTTCTGGCGGGACGTTCTGTGATTCCACGCAACCCCGACCCGGGCCCGCTCGCCGACGATCCGCACGCTGCCGTCGAGCACGTAGTGGACGCCGAGCTCGCGGCCGACGGTCTTCACGTCGACGTTCCGATCCTTGTAGGTGAACGACGAATTGCGCGCGATGACGAAGAAGGACCGGGCGTTCGACAGCGCCATGATGATGTCCTCGCAGATACCGTCGGTGAAGTAGTCCCGCGCCGCGTCGCCGCTCAGGTTGACGAAGGGCAGGACGGCGATGGACGGTCTGTCGGGAAGCGCCGGGCCCGGCGCGTCGGGTTCCGCCGGCATGGCTTCGACCTTGTCCGCGGCGCCGGCCGTCACGTCCGCGACGAATCGGAAACCGCGGTGCGGCGCGGTCCGGATCACCGCTTGCGCGCGGCCGTCGTCGCCGATGGCGCGCCGCGCCGCGTTGATGCGGGTGCTCAGGGTCGCGTCGGAGACGATCCGGCCCCGCCACACGGTATCGATCAGCTCGTCCTTGCTGACGACCCGCTCGCGGTTCTCGATCAGGTGCAGGAGGAGGCTGAAGACCTGCGGCTCGACGGCGATGGGATCGGCGCCGCACCAAAGCTCGAGCCGGTCCGCATCCAATCTGTAGCTGCCAAACTCGTAAATCACGTCGCAAGAACCGGGTGGCCAAAAACACCGAATCAAGAATATCAGAAAGAAACCTAAAGACGATCTTCAAGCGGCGAAAGTACCCCGGGTCTATGGTCCAGCCACCGAATGATGGCGGAAACGGGAGCCCGGCCATGGTTACAGCGATGACACAAGCGGCGAAGCCCGCCACCGGAGAAAATCGATCCGGCGCCCCGGCGGCCCGGCCGGGCGGGTTGACCGTCGCCGCGGCGTGGGCCGGCCTGACCGCCTTCGTCTGGTACGTCTTCGGCGCCCTGCCCCTGCACCTGGAGGTCGCCGGCCAACTGGCGCTCAGCCCGGCGCAAGCGTCGAGCTGGATCTTCATCATCTGGATGTCCGGCGCGGTCTCGTCGATCGCGCTGTCGCTCCGCTACCGGATTCCCATTCCCATCACCTGGACGCTGCCGGGGCTGATCTACCTCGGCACCCTCGCCGGTCAGTTCTCCTTCGCCGAGATCGTCGGCGCCAACCTGATGGCCGGCGCGGTGATCCTGGCGTTCGGCTTCGCCGGCATCGGCGAGCGCATCATGGCGTGGCTGCCGCTGCCCATCGTCATGGGCATGTTCGGCGGCTCCATCCTGGTCTACGTGACCCGCATGGTCGCCGCCAGCGTCGCCGACGTCCTGGTCGCCGGCATCACCGTCGCCGCCTATCTCGCTGGGCGGCTGTTGGCCAATCCGAAGCTGCCGCCGATCGGGTTGGCGGTGATCGTCGGCGCCGCCGCGGTGTTTTTGACCGGCGGCGCGGCGCCCGAGGCCATCGTGTGGGAACTGCCGGAGCTCGTCGTGCCGGAGATCGCCTTCTCGGCGCCGGCCTTCGTCGCCGTCAGCCTGCCGATGATCGTCTTCGCCATGGGATTGGGCAACGTCCAGGGGCTGGGCTTCCTGCTCAATCAGAAATACCGCGTGCCGGTGACGCCGGTGACCGTGACGGTCGGCCTGAACTCCATCGTCAACGCGCTGCTGGGCGGTCACGCGGCGACCGTGGCGCGCACCGGCGCGGCGATCCTGGCGGGCCCCGAGGCCGGACCGAAGGAAAGCCGGTATTGGGCCAACCTGATCGCCGCCGGCCTGACCGTCAGCATCGCGCTGGGCGCCGGAACCCTGGTATCGCTGGTCGCGGTGCTGCCCGCGAGCTTCGTCGTCACCCTGGCCGGCCTGGCGATCGTGCAATCCCTGCAGACGGCGCTGGAATCAGCCTTCGGCGGCAAGCTCCGGTTCGGCGCCCTGGCCGCCTTCGCGGTCGCGGCGACGCCCTTCGCGGTGTTCGGCATCACGTCGGCGTTCTGGGCCGTGCTCGCCGGGATCGGCGCCTCCCTGATGGCCGAACGGCGCGAGATCCTGGCCTACTGGCGGGGCCGCGAGGCCGACGCCGGCTAGTGCAGCTTCACGTACTCGAAGTCCATGGGCTGGCCGTGGATGCCGCGCCGCGGCGCGGCGATCCAGCCGGCCATCTTGCCGGGCTCGGTGACCGGCTTCATCAGGCTCATGACGAAGGCGCGGTCCTCGGCGGTGGGCATGAACTCGCCGAGGCGCCTTTCGAACACCTCGTCGGAGATGATCTCGCCCCGCACATCGGTCGAGACGTCCGCCCAGCTGCCGATCTCGCGGCGGAACCGGGTGCTCGGCAGGGTCAATCGGAATTCGAACCCGGCCTCGGCGATGGTCTTGTTCCAGCGGTCCATGCCGCGCTGGCAGTCGCCGACGTAGAGATTGCGGGTGATCTCGTTCATGGCGTTGCGGGTCGGCACCTCCATGGTGGTGACGCCGCCGTCGCCGTCGGGCACCTCGATGACCTCGACGGTGCCGGTGCAGTCGTGATCGTCGAACTTGGCCTCGTCGGGCCGGCCCTTGAGGCCGGTGGCGAAATATCCCGCCGCGTTCGATGACTGGTCGGCGCCGAACAGGTCGAGGCATGACGAGAACCAGAAATTGACGTAGCGCTGCAGCAACGGCAGGTCGATGACGCCGGCGGCGCGGAGCGTCTCCGGATCCTCGGCCTTCAACTCCTTCATCACCTCGACGGTGCGCTCGACGACGCGGCCGATGACGGTCTAGCCGACGAACATGTTGTATGCCTCCTCGGTGAGCATGAACTGACACGTCCGGGCCAGCGGATCGAAGGCCGATTCGGCCAGGCACTTGAGCTGGTACTTGCCGTCGCGGTCGGTGAAGTAGGTGAACATGAAGAAACTGAGCCAGTCCTCGATGGGCTCGTTGAAGGTGCCGAGGATGCGCGGGTTGTCGGGGTCGCCGGAATGGCGTTCCAAAAGCTCCTCCGCCTCCTCGCGGCCGGCCCGGCCGAAGTGCGCGTGCAAGAGGTAGACCATGGCCCAGAGGTGGCGGCCTTCCTCGACGTTGACCTGGAACAGGTTGCGGAGGTCGTAGAGCGACGGGCAGGACAGGCCGAGGAGGCGCTGCTGCTCGACCGACGCGGGCTCCGTGTCGCCCTGGGTGACGATCAGCCGGCGGAGCGCGGCCCGGTGCTCGCCGGGCACGTCCTGCCAGGCCGGCTTGCCCATGTCGTCGCCGAAACCGATGACGCGGTCCGGGTCGCGCTCGGCCAGGAAGATACCCCACCGGTAGTCGGGCATCTTGACGTGGTCGAAGTGCGCCCATCCCTCGGCGCCGACGTTGATGGCGGTGCGGAGATAGACGTCGTTGGCCTGGAAGCCCTCGGGCCCGAGCGCGTTCCACCAGTCGAGATAGCGCGGCTGCCAGTGCTCGAGGGCGCGCTGCAGCTTGCGGTCGCCGGCCAGGTCGACGTTGTTGGGAATCTTCTGTTGGTAGTCGATGCTCATGGTCAAACTCTCTTCCAGTCGAAATCGGGCTTCGAGCCCGACCCGAAGCGCTTCAGAGCGCCCTCCTCCCCGACCGCGTTGGGCCGGTTGAAAATCCAGTTCTGCCAGGCCGACAGCCGGCCGAACACCTTGGTCAGCATGGTCTCGGCGCCGGCGAAGCGCAGGTTCGCCTCGAGGCCGGTGAGCGCGTCCGGCGACAGCGCCGCGCGCTCCTCGATGGCGATGCGAATCTCGTCGTCCCAATCGATGTCGTCGGGGGCGAAGGTGACGAGCCCGGCCGCCTCGGCGTCGAGCGCGGTGAACGGCTCGCCGGCGTGGCGCGCCAGCTCGGCCAGTTTCTCCGCGTCGCCGGCGAACCGGAGCGCCAGGCGCGAGGAGCCGCTGATCGTCTCGAGGGGCCCGAAGTTCATGTCGGAAAGCGCGATCGCCGTCGGCCGCCCCTCCTCCTCCGGCAGGTCGAGCATGTAGCTGCGGTCGGCGGCGAGCGCCAGCTCGTAGAGCGTGCCAGCGAAGCACGAGCCCTCGTCGATCAGCGCGAACAGGCTCCTCGACGAGACATCCAGCCGGGCCAGGGTCCGGCGCAGCATGCCGATGACCTCACGGACGAACCAATCCCCGGCGTTGGCCGCCAGCGCCGCGTCGGCGGCCAGCACCAGGGCCGCGTCGCCTTCCGTCCTGAGCACGATGACGCCGGCCTCGGCCTCGTTGGTGCGCAGCATGAGGATCGCGTCGTCCAGTTCGCGGGCCATGGCCAGCGGCCAGAAGTCCATGCCCTGGGCGCGGATCGCGCCGGCGTCCGCGGGCACGGGTTCCGTCGGCGCGCGCACCGTCAACGTCGCCGTCCGCGCCGCCCGGTCGACGGCCGCGTCGACAAAGGTGTAGTGGTATCCGTCGGCGTCGGCGCGGCGCGCCAGGGGCGTCACGGCGACGCCCTCGGCGGCTGGCGGCGCCGGGCGGGCGGCGGCCAGATCGGCGGCGCGGGCCCTCACCCGGTCCATGAACTGTTGAGGCGGCGCGGTCTCGTCGACCAGCCCCCATTCCTTGGCGCGGCGGCCGCGCACCCCTTCCTCGCTGGTGCAGAAGACGTCGGCGAGGTCGCGGCGCACCCGGCGCTTGTCGACGACCCGGGTCAGCCCACCGGTGCCCGGCAGCACGCCCAACAGCGGCACCTCGGGCAGGCTGACGGCGCTGGAGCGGTCGTCGACCAGCCAGATCTCGTCGCAGGCGAGCGCCAGCTCGTAGCCGCCGCCGGCGGTGGTGCCGTTCAGCGCCGCGATGTAGGTGACGCCGGAGTGCCGGCTGGTGTCCTCGATGCCGTTGCGGGTCTCGTTGGTGAACTTGCAGAAGTTGACCTTCCAGCCGTGGCTCGATTGGCCCAACATGTAGATGTTGGCGCCGGCCGAGAACATGCGGTCCAGCGCGCTGGTGACGATCACGGCGCCGACGCCCGGGTGCTCGAAACGGAGCCGCTGAAGCGCGTCGTAGAGCTCCATGTCGACGCCGAGGTCGTAGGAATTGAGCTTCAGCTTGTAGCCCGGCCTGAGCCCGCCGTCCTCGTCGACGCCGAGGGTCAGGGTGGCGACGCCGCCGTCGACGGTGAGCGTCCAATGCCGGTAGCTGGCGGGATCGCGGTCGTAGACCACCAAGTCTTTTGTTGTCATCGCTACGCGCCCTTGTTCTTGATAGCCGCACTATAATGCATGTCACGGTCGCCGCTCACGCGCAAACCCCCGGCGCTTTGACCGGTTCGCGGAAAAGGACCAAAATCACCGTGATCGGGAGGGAAGCATGAACCAATCATCGCCGGGAACCGGGCTCTACAACGCCGCCGCCGACCTGCTCGGCCGCAACCTCGAAGCCGGGCGCGGCGAACGGATCGCCGTCATCGACGGGGCGGGGCCGACCACCTACGCCGAGCTCGACGCCCGCGCCAACCGCTTCGCCAACGCCCTCGCCGGCCTCGGGTTGGAGATGGAGCAGCGGGTCGTGCTGTGCCTGCACGACACCGTCGATTTCCCGGCCTGCTTCCTCGGCGCCATCAAGGCCGGCGTCGTCCCGGTGCCGGTCAACACCCGGCTGACGGAACGCGACTACGACTTCATCCTCGGCGACAGCCGGGCCCGCGCCCTGGTGGTCTCGGAGAACCTGCTCGGCGCCTTCGCGCCGCACCTCGACGACCATCCGCTCCTCGACCACGTCATCGTCAGCGGCGGCGACGGCGGCGGCCACGCGCGCTTGGCGGATTTGACCGACGGCGCCGCCGAGACCTTCCAGGTGGCGCCGACGAAGGCCGACGACATGTGCTTTTGGCTCTACACGTCGGGCACCACGGGGATGCCGAAGGGCGCCGTGCACCTGCACGGACACCTGCTCCGGACCGCCGATCTCTACGCCATCCCGACCCTGGGCCTCAGCGAGGACGACGTCGTCTTCTCCGCCGCCAAGCTGTTCTTCGCCTATGGCCTCGGCAACGCCATGACCTTCCCCTTCGCGGTCGGCGCCACCGCGGTGCTGCTCGAGGGCCCGCCCATGCCCGACGCCATCATCGGGATATTGAAGGCGCACAAGCCGACGGTGTTCTACGGCGTGCCGACCCTGTTCGCCATGCTGCTGGCCAACGACGCCCTGCCGGCGGCCGGCGATCACGCGCTGCGGCTCTGCGTCTCCGCCGGCGAGGCGCTGCCGGGCGATCTGCTGGCGCGCTGGCGCGACGCCGTCGGCACCGACATCCTCGACGGGCTCGGCTCGACGGAGATGCTGCACATCTTCCTGACCAACCGCCAGGGCGACGTGCGCCCCAATTGCTCCGGCAAGCCGGTTCCGGGCTACGAACTCAGGATCGTCGACGACGCCGGCCGGCCCGTGGCCGAGGGCGAGCTCGGCAACCTCCACGTCGCCGGGCCGACCAGCGCGATCATGTACTGGAACCAGCGCGACAAGAGCCGCGAGACCTTCCTCGGCCCCTGGACCGTGACCGGTGACAAGTACAGCGTCGATACTGAGGGCTACTACATCTACGGCGGCCGTTCCGACGACATGCTCAAGGTCGGCGGCATCTACGTCTCGCCCTTCGAGGTCGAGGGCGCGCTGATCGAGCACGCCGCCGTGCTCGAGGCCGCGGTCGTCGGCCACCCGGATTCCGACGACTTGATCAAGCCGAAGGCCTTCGTCGTCCTGCAGGACGGGCAGGAAGGCACCGAGGCGCTGGCCGACGAACTGCGGCAGTTCGTGCGCGACTCGCTCGCCGACTACAAATACCCGCGCTGGATCGAGTTCGTCGACGAGTTGCCGAAGACGGCGACCGGCAAGATCCAGCGCTTCAAGCTGCGCCAGGCCGGCTGATCCGTGAACCCCGCCGCTCCGGACTTCATCGAGATCGGCGGCGCGGCGCTCGAATTCCACCGCCACGACGGCGAAGGGCCGGCGCTGGTGTTCCTTCACGAGGGTCTCGGCTCGGCCGCCATGTGGCGCGACTTCCCGGCGCGGCTGGCGGCGGCGACGGGGTGCCAGGCGGTCGTCTATTCGCGCCGCGGCTACGGCCGTTCGGCGCCCCGGGACGGCGCCTACGGCGTCGATTTCATGCACCGGGAGGCGCTGGATGTCCTGCCTGAGCTGCTCGCGCGTCTCGGGATCGAACGCCCGGTCCTCGTTGGCCATTCCGACGGCGCTTCCATCGCGCTGATCCACGCCGCCCATCATCCGGTTGCCGGCGTCGTCGCCGAGGCGCCGCACATCTTCGTCGAGCAGATCTGCGTCGACGCCATCGCCGAGGCCCGGGACGCCTTCGCCGCCACCGACCTCGCCGCCCGCCTCGGCCGCTACCACGACGATCCCGAGCACGCCTTCCGGGGCTGGAACGACATATGGCTCGACCCGGCCTTCCGGGATTGGCGGATCGACGGTCTCCTGGACCGTGTCGATTGTCCGGTCCTGGCCATCCAGGGCACGGATGACCAGTACGGCACCATGGCGCAGATCGACGGGATCGCCGCGCGGGCCGCGGGCCCGGTGGACTTGCTGAAATTGCCCGATTGCGGACATTCGCCGCACCGCGACCGGCCCGGCGCCGTCCTCCGCGCGATGGCCGGCTTCGTCGCCGCGCTTGGCGAGCCGGCCGGCGGTTAGACGCCGAGCAGCGCGTGCAGGCGGTCCGGGTCGGCGGCGAGGTCGTCGCTGTCGCCCTCGAAGACGACCCGGCCCTTGACCAGGATCATGTGCCGGTCGGCCAGCTCGATCAGCCGGCCGACGTTCTTGTCGACGATGATCGAGGCGATGCCGGCGGCCTTGATGGCGCGGATCACCGACCAGATCTCCTCGCGGATCAGCGGCGCCAGGCCCTCGGTGACCTCGTCCAGGAGCATCACCCTCGGGTTGGTCATCAGGGCGCGGCCGATGGTCAGCATCTGCTGCTCGCCGCCGGACAGGTGGTCGCCCCAGTGGCCGCGGCGCTCGGCAAGGCGCGGGAACAGCTCATAGACGCGTTCCAGCGTCCACGCGCGCCCGCCGCCGGCACCGGGCCGGGCCGCCATGGTCAGGTTCTCGGCGACGCTCAGGTTGGGGAAGATGTCGCGCCCCTCCGGCACGTAGCCGACACCGGCGCGGGCGATGGCGTGGGTCGGCACGCGCGTCCCGTCGCGGCCGAGCACGTCGACCCGGCCGCGCCGCGCCCGCACTTCGCCCATGATGGTCTTGAAGGTGGTGGTCTTGCCCATGCCGTTGCGGCCCATCAGGCTGACGCAGGCGCCCGGTTCCAGCCGCAGGTCGATGCCGTGCAGCACGTGGCTGGCGCCGTAATAGGCGTGCACGCCCTCGAGCGCGATCAGCGGCGCGCTCACGGCCCGTCTCCGCCGGCGCCGCCGAGCTCGTCGCCGAGATAGGCCTCGCGGACCCGGGCGCTGTCGCGGATATCATCGGGCCGGCCGCTTTCCAGGATCACCCCGTCGACCATCACCGTCAGGGTGTCGGCGACGGCGAAGACGGCGTCCATGTCGTGCTCGATCAGGACGATGCCGTGATCGGGGGCGACGCGCCGGATCAGGTCGATGACGTAGGCCGATTCGTCCGCCCCCATGCCGGCCAGGGGCTCGTCGAGCAGAAGCACATCGGGGTCCATGGCCAGCAGCATGGCGATCTCCAGCTGGCGCTGCTCGCCGTAGCTGACGGCGCGCGCGGCGGTGTCGGCCTTGGCCTCCAGGCCGGCGGTGCTGAGCGCCGTTTCGGTCCGGGCCCGCACGCTTTGCTGGGCGTTCGCCGGCGCCACGAAGCGGAGCGACGAGGCTTCGCGGGACTGCGCCGCCAGCCAGCAGTTCTGCCAGAGCGTGAACTCCGGGAAGATGTTGGTGCGCTGATAGCTGCGCCCGATGCCGAGGCGCGAGATCCGGTGCGCCGGCATGCCGGTGATGTCCCGGCCCTTGTAGGTGATCCGCCCGGCGCTCGGCGCCAGATCCCCGGAAAGCAGGTTGATCAGCGTCGTCTTCCCCGCCCCGTTGGGACCGATGACGGCGTGCACCCGGCCCGTCTCGCAGCTCAGGCTGACCCCGTCGACGGCCCTGAGCCCGCCGAAGTTCCTGCTCACCGCCGTCGCCTGCAGGAGCGCCTCCGCCATCACCGCTCCCCCTCGCGCCGGCCGGCGAGCCGGACCAGCAGGCCGCCGAGCCCGTTGTTGAGGAAAAGCACCACGGCGATGACGAAGCCGCCCATCAGGATCTGCCAATGCTCGGCCATGACCCCGACGACGGCGCGGTCGCGGAACAGCTCCTCGACGCCGAGGAGCGCGATGGCGCCGATCAGCGGCCCGAACAGCGTGCCCATGCCGCCGAGGATGACCATCACCAGGGCGATCCCCGATTCCTGCCAACCCAGCAGTTCCGGCGACACGAAGCCGTCGATGGAGGCGAACAGGAAACCGGCGTAACCGGCCAGCGTACCGCCGATGACGAAGCTCACCAGCTTGTAGACGTAGACGTTGTAGCCGAGCGCCCGCATCCGGTGCTCGTTGATCTTGATGCCCTGGATGACCTTGCCGAAGGGCGAGCGCAGCATCACCACCAGGCCAGCGTAGATGACCACCTGGCTGGCCAGCGCCAGGTAGTAGAGCGCGGTCCGCCCGCCCAGGTCGAGGAGCACCCAGTCGCCCAGCTGGACCACCGGCTTGACGTAGATGAAGGCGCCGTCGGAGCCCCCGGCGAGGTCGGAATCGTGGAAGAAGTAGAACAGCATCTGGGCGAAGGCGAGCGTCACCATGATGAAGTAGATGCCCCGGGTCCGCACGCTGAGCGCGCCGATCACCGCCGCCGCCGCGGCGGTCGCGGCGAGGCAGGCGGGCAGCGCCCAGAGCATGTTGACCGCCGCGTCGTCGGGCGAGATCAGGTGCAGCACGTAACCCGCCAGCCCGAAGAAGGCGGCGTGGCCGAAACTGACCAGCCCCGTGTAGCCGACCAAGAGGTCGAGGCTCATGGCGAAGATGCCCAAGACCATCATCCGGGTGACCAGCTTGATCCAGTACTTGTCGCCGCCGAGCGGCACCAAGGCGAGAGCGAGGGCCAGTAAGATCAGCGCGGCGGCGATGCCCCGGGACGGCGCGTTAACCATTCTCCGCCCCGCGTCCGAACAGGCCCTCGGGCCGCCACAGCAGGATCGCCGCCATCAGCGCGTAGACGGCGACGCTGGCGATCTCCGGTAGGTAGACCTGGCCGTAGACGTCGGCGAGGCCGATGGCCAGGGCGCCCAGGAAGGCGCCCTTGATGGAGCCGATGCCGCCGATCACGACGACGACGAAGGAGACGATCAGGATCTGCTCGCCCATGCCGGGATAGACCGTCTCGACGGGCGCGGCGAGCATGCCGGCGACGCCGGCCAAGGTGACGCCGACGGAGAAGACGACGGCGTAGAGCGCGCGGACGTTGACGCCGAGCGCCTCGACCATGCGGCGGTTGGACGCGCCGGCGCGGATCCGCATGCCCAGCCGGGTCTTCTGGATGACCACCATCATGATCCCGGCGAGCACCAGGCAGACCGCCGACAGGAACAACCGGTAGACCGGGTAGCTCAGCGTCTCGGAGACCGGGATCGAGCCGGCCAGGATCTCCGGCACCGGCACGCCGTTCGGATCGCCGCCCCAGATCACCAGTTGCAGCTCGTTGAAGATCAGAATCAGCCCGAAGGTCAGCAGCACCTGCTGCAGGTGGTCGCGGTGGTAGAGGTGGACGATGAAGAAGCGCTCGATGACGACGCCGAGGACCAGGGTCGCCGGGATGCCCAGCACGATCGCCCACAACAGGCTGCCGGTCATCTGGGTGAACGAGAACGCCAGGTAGGCGCCGATCATGTAGAACGAGCCGTGCGCCAGGTTGATGATCCCCATGATCCCGAACACCAGCGTCAGGCCGCTGGCGATCAGGAACAGCAGCAATCCGTACTGGATGCCGTTCATCGTCTGGATCAGCAGGAACAGCCAGTCCATGCGCCGCTACCGGTCGGAACCCTGGCCACGTCTTACATGCGGCACCCCTTGGCCGGATCGGAGAGGTTCTCCATGGCCAGCTTGACGACCTCGTTGACGCCGTTCCGGACCTGGCGGAGATAGAAGTTCTGCACCGGGTTGTGGGCCGCCGACATGGTCCACTGGCCGCGCGGCGAGGGGATGGCCGTGGTTTCCATGGCCTTGATCATCGCGGCGCGCGCGCCGGTGTCGCCGCCGGCGGCGTCCATGCCGGCGCGGATCAACAGCCCGGCGTCGAAGCCCTGCACCGCGTAGACGTCGGCTTCCTTGCCGAAGGCCTGCTTGTAGGCGGCCCGGAAGGCGCGGTTGGCGGGGATGTCGAGGGTGTCGGCGTAGTGCAGCGTCGTGCGGATGCCCTCGGCCGCCGCGCCCTGCGCCTTGGTCACGCCCTCGGTCAGGAAGCCCGGGCCGACCAGCTCGATCTTGTCTTTGAGGCCGGCCGCGGCCCAGTCCTTGACGAACTTCACGGCGCCGCCGCCGGCGAAGAAGACGTAGACGGCGTCGGGCTTGATCGAGGCGATCTCGGTCAGCGCCGCCTGGAACTCGACCTTCGGGAAGGGAACGGCGATCTCCTTGATGATCTTGCCGCCATGCGGCACGAAGCCGTCCTTGAAACCCTGGGCCGATTGCTTGCCGGCGCCGTAGCCCCAATAGCAGAGCACCACGTTCTTCTTGCCCTCGTCCAACAGCACCTTGCCCATGGGATGGCCGGGCTGCCAGTTGGAGAACGAGGTGCGGAAGATGTTGGGCGAGCAGAACGGCCCGGTCACCTGGTTGGCGCCGGCGTTCGGCACCACCACCATGGTGTTCTCCTCGCGCGCGATCTTGGCCATCGCCATGGCGACGCCGGAATGCACCGGGCCGACGACGAAATCGACCTTCTCCTGGTTGATCAGCTTGTTGGTGAGCTCGGCCGCCTTCGGCGGCTTCGCCTCGCTGTCGACCTTGACCAATTCGATGGGGCGACCGCCGAGCTTGCCGCCGCCCTGATCGAAGGCCAGCTCCATGGCGTTGGTGATGGCCTGGCCGAGACGCGTGTAGGTGCCCGAATAGGGCAGCAGGGTGCCGATCCTGACCTTCGCCTGGCCACCGATGGCGAACCGCGTCGGCAGCGCCGTCGAGGCGGCGGCGACGCCGGCCCCGGCGCCCATGAGCGCCAACGCGCGGCGCCGCGAATAACCCGAAGTACTGTTGGCCACGTTTCTTCCTCCCATGCTGTGTCGCAGTCGCAAGCAAGGGTGGAATTTTCACGACTCCGGGCGATTCACACAAGCCCCATGACCGGCGCGATCACCGTTCGGCGCCGGCGAACCGCCCTATTTCGCCCCCTTGAAGTTGTTGGCGACCAGCGGTTTGGCATCTGCCTGCGGCACGTGACACTGGGTGCAGAAGTACCGGCTCATGTGGATCTGGTCGCGTTCCTTGCCGTCGGGGTGGATGTAGTGGCTCTTGCCGATCATCGGCGCCTCTTCCTCCTTGTAGTCGGCCTTGCCGTGGCAGTTGATGCACTTGTTGGTCTTCAGGTTGATCCTGTACTTGTCGACCTTGTGGGGCACCAGCGGCGGCTGGCTCTTGAAGCTCCGCTCGAATTTCTCCTGATCGAGCTTCAGCTCGTAGACCGGCGGCGGCGATTTCGCGTCGGGCAATGCCAGGTTGCCGCGCAGCGACGAGACTTCGTCGGCGCCAGCCGTCGCGGCCGGCATCGCCCAACCGGCCGCCAGCGCGGCGCCGATGATTATCGAGACGAGTATATTCTTCATGACTAAACCTCCTGATCGAAACGTTTCAAACTTCGTATCCGCGTTCATCTTTCCAAGTCACCTCACGCGGCATCGTGAAGCGCGGGCGGCGCATCCGGCTGCGGCGTGAACACGATGCCGTTGTCGGCGAGCTCGAAGTTGCGGTTCTCGAAGGTCGACAGCACGTGCACCTCGCAGCCCTTCTTGGTGAGCCGCGTGTTGGTCAGGCGCGACCACAGGATCGGGTGCATCTCGGCCATGTTGGCGCCCCACAGCACGAACACGTCGGCGTGCTCCAGGTCGTCGTAACAGCCCATGGGCTCGTCGATGCCGAAGGCCCGCATGAAGGCGCCGACGGCCGACGCCATGCAGTGCCGGGCGTTGGGGTCGATGTTGTTGGAGCGCAGCCCCGCCTTCATGAACTTCGACGCCGCGTAGCCCTCCCAGATCGTCCATTGGCCGGAGCCGAACATGCCGACCCGGGTGGCGCCCTTCGGATCCTCGGGATCGATGGCCGCCTTCCACTTCTCGGCCATGATGTCGAAGGCCTGATCCCAGCCGATCTCCGAGAACTCGTTCGTGTTCTTGTCGAACTTGCCGTTCCTGCCGCGCAGCAGCGGCTTCGTCAGGCGGTCCCTGCCGTACATGATCTTCGACAGGAAGTAGCCCTTGATGCAGTTCAGGCCCTTGTTCACCGGCGCGTCGGGGTCGCCCTGGGTGGCGACGACGCGGCCGTCCTTGACGCCGACGAGCACGCCGCAACCGGTGCCGCAGAACCGGCACACGCCCTTGTCCCAGCGGATGCCGTCCTGGGCGGCGGCGGCCGTCTTGACCGCCGGCAGCGCCAGTCCGGCGGCGGCGGCGGTGGCGGCGACGGCGTTGGTCTTGATGAAATCGCGTCTGTTCATGGTCATGATCATGCCTCCGAAAGAATGTCTTCGATGGGTTCGCAATGGTGATAAACGAGGGATGCGTTGAGCACGCCGTCGACGCCGAACACCCGGCTCAGGGTCTCGCTCGCCGGGTCCGTCGCGGTGTCTTCGATGGTGACGACCAATTGGCCGTCTCCGGCCCGCTCGTGGATTTCCAATCCGGGGAGCGCGCTCAAGGCGCCGATGACGTCGTCGAGGCCGCCCGGCTTGGTCTGAACCAGGACGCCGCAGATATTGAATTCATCGGCGAGGAAAGATTGGGCATCGGGCATGCTTGGGCCTCCTTCAGGCGGCGACGAGGGAAATGGCGCCGGCCGGACAGGGCGCAACGCAGGCGCCGCACTCGGTGCACGCGGCGGAACGGACGCGGGGCCGGCCGAGGCCGGAGGGATGGGGGAAGGCGAACGCGCCGGCCTCGCACTTCGCCTGGCAGATCCGGCAGACGACGCCCTTCGCGGCCAGGCAGAGGTCACTGATCCGGACCTCGAGAGCCCACGGCCGCCGCGCCGCGCCCCGGTCGTCGACCGCAGGCCCGAGCGCCGCCGCCGGGCAGGCCTCCACGCAGGCTTGGCAGAAGGTGCACTCTCCGGTAGAAAAATCTATTCTCGGAAATCCGGAACCGCTGACGATGATTCCTTCCGGACAGGCGGCGGCGCAATACATACCGCGCTTGCACACATCGACGAAACGACTTTCAGGGAGCGCCCAAGGGGGCCGAATGGCATCGGAATCCGCCCTTAAGTTCCCACGAATTTATGAGTTTCGTGATAAACGGGCGGGCATAATCGAAACTCCGACCACTGCATCTAGTGACATCGATTGTGCGCCTGCAGCACAAATCGACCTTAACAATGATCAAAGGTTTCGAGAATAAAATTCCCGATTTGATTGAAATAAATTCGGAGACTAGACCGGGGTCAATTCCGGAGGAAATCGCGCGATTCCGTCAGCGCCGCGCCGCGACCTCGCGGATCCGCGCGACCACGGCGTCGCGGGTCGCCCGTTCGTACTTGCCGGCGTGGAACATGTAGAGCGCCTCCTCGCGGTCGACGCCGAAGAACGCGCGGACCGCCTTCCAGCCCTTGTCCGCGCCGAACGACGGCGACTTGCCGTCGCGGCCCAGGCCCTGCTGGCGGAACCACTCGTCCTTCATCGCCCAGCCGACCGCGCAGGCCACCGTGCGGCAGACCCCGTTCTGGTTCCAGTCGCGGAGATCGAAGGCATCGTCGGCGACGCCTTCGATGACGCGGCACAGCTCGAGCAGACGCACGGTGCGCTCGGCGTCGTCCTGAGGCATGGCATCAAACGGCATGATCGCCTCCCTTTCCGATGATGATGAGCGGCGATTGTCGCACGAATCCGGGCCCGCCGGAACCGCCGCAAGGATCGGGTGGCGGCGGTGGCCCGGGGAGCGCTATGGTGACGCCATGAACGACATGACATCCCCGAAGGCGGGCCCGTCCCGCGATTACCAGCGGATCGCCGAGGCCATCCGCTTCGTCACCGAGCGCCGCGAGGACCAGCCCGAACTGGCCGACGTCGCCGGCGCCGTCGGCCTGAGCCCGCACCACCTGCAGCGCCTGTTCACCCGTTGGGCCGGCGTCAGCCCGAAGAAGTTCCTGAAGTATTTGACCCTCGCCGACGCCAAGGCGCGGCTCGACGCGTCGGCGAGCGTCCTCGACGCGGCATTGGACGCCGGCCTCTCGGGCCCCGGCCGCCTGCACGACCTGTTCGTCAGCGTCGACGCGGTGACGCCCGGCGAATACAAGGCGCGCGGCGCCGGCATGACCTTCACCTACGGCTTCCACCCGAGCCCCTTCGGCGAATGCCTGGCGGTGACCAGCCGGCGCGGCCTCACCGGCCTCGCCTTCGTCACCGATGAAGGCCGCGACGCGGTCCTAGAAGACCAACAGACCGGGTGGGACGCGGCCACCTGGCGGCCCGACCAAAAAGCCACCGCCGGCGCCGCCGAGGCCGCCTTCGCCGAGGCGCCGGCCGGCGGCGAGGGCCTATCGTTGCTGATGCGCGGGACGCCCTTCCAGATCAAGGTCTGGGAGGCGCTGATGCGGATCCCGGCGGGCGCGCTCACCACCTACGGCAACCTGGCCCAGCATCTCGACCA
Organism: Magnetovibrio sp.; assembly: GCA_028817665.1. Classification (GTDB taxonomy): domain Bacteria; phylum Pseudomonadota; class Alphaproteobacteria; order Rhodospirillales; family Casp-alpha2; genus UBA3470. The sequence goes on from JAPPPF010000298.1 coordinate 34,478, forward strand.
TCCGGGCGCGGCGCGCGCCGTCGGCACCGCCTGCGGCGCCAACCGGCTCGGCTACTTGATCCCGTGCCACCGGGTGATCCGTGACACCGGCGCCATCACCGGCTACCGCTGGGGGCCCGACCGCAAGCGCGCCATGCTGGCCTGGGAAGCGGCGAAGGCGGAAGCGGCCTGAGGACAGACCGAGGCGCGCGCGGCCGTGCTCAGCCCGACGCGGTGGCGAGATAGATGTCGGCCGTCTGCCGCAGCTTGAACACGCCGTCCTCGCGGAACCGGCTCAGGGCCTCCCGGCATTCGCCGACGATCCGGCGCATCAGATCCGGATCCGCCGGCGCGAGATCCACGGCCACGGGGCTCGCCGCGATCTCGCCGTCGATGGCGTCGTGAGTGTCCTCGATGAGGCGGTCGATGGGCAGGTCTTCGCGCGAGATCTCGGCGAAACCGGCCTCGGCGATGCGGCCCATCAAGCCATCCCGTCCGCGATAACTGAACGGCAACATGGCCTTCGCCGCCATGGCCCCGTCGAAGTGCCGGCCCAGCACCTCGGCGATCGGCTCGAACAGCTCGCTGTCGCCCTTCCAGATCGTCATGCAGAGCCGCCCGCCCGGTTGCAGGACCCGGCGCATTTCGCCGAGCGCCGCGATCTCATCGGGAAAGAACTGGAATCCCTGCTGGCAGTAGAGCTTGCTGAACGCGCCGTCGGCGAAGGGCAGGTCCATGACATTCGCCTCGTGCCATTCGATGAGGCCCGCGGCCGGGTCCGCGACCTCCGCGGCGACGGCCAGCATGGCGCCATCCCGGTCGGCGCCGACGATCGAGGTTTCCGCCGGCGCGCGTTCCCTGAGGGTGCGGGCCAGGATGCCGGTGCCGCAGGCCAGGTCGAGGATACGGTCGCCGTCCAGCGGCGGCAGGTGCCGCAGGGTCGCCGCCGCGAGCGGCGCGAACACGTTCGGCACCTTCTGGTCCTCGTAGATCCGGGCGGCGCCGTCGGCCAGGATGAACTCGCCGGCGCTCAAGAGGCCCCGTCCTTCCGCGCCGCCACGACCTCCGCCAACAGGCACAGGATCTCGTACATCAGGGTCGCGCCGACCAGCGCCGTGTTGCCGGTCTGATCGAAGGGCGGCGCGACCTCGACGACGTCGCCGCCGACCAAATTCAACCCCCGCAGGCCCCGGAGCAGGGCCTGGCCCTCGACGGTGGTGATGCCGCCGACCTCCGGCGTGCCGGTGCCGGGCGCGTAGACCGGGTCGAGGCCGTCGACGTCGAAGGAGATGTAGGTCGGGCCGTCGCCGACGACGCGCCGGGCCTCGGCGATCACCGCGTCGACGCCGATGGCGGTGAACTCCTCCATGAAGATCACCCGCATGCCGCTGTCGCGTGAGAAATTCCAGCCGTCGTCGACGTTCTGCGGGCCGCGGATGCCGATCTGCACGGTGCGCTTGGGGTCCAGGACGCCGTCCTCGACGGCCCGGCGGAAGGGCGCGCCGTGGTTGAACTTGTTGCCCTGCCAGGCGTCCCAGGTGTCGGTGTGGGCGTCGATGTGGACCATGCCGAGAGGCGCGTCCGGCGTCGCGATGGCGCGGAAGATCGGGTGCGTGATCGAATGGTCGCCGCCGGCCGACAAGGGCAGCGCGCCGGCGGCGTGGATCCTGGCGAAGAACGCCTCGATCTCGGCCATCGCCTTCTCCGGCACGTGGGATTCGGCGAACGGCACGTCGCCGACGTCGGCGACGCGGCACGCCTCGAAGGGATTGATCCTGGAGACGTGGTGGATGCCGCGCATGAAGCTCGACTGGTTCCGGATCTCGCGCGGCCCGTGGCGCGCGCCCGGCCGGTTGGTGACGCCGCCGTCGTAGGGCACGCCGCAGAGCGCGATGTCGAGGCCTTCGAAGTCGTCGGCGAAGGGCGTGCGCATGAACGTCGGAATGCCGATGAACCGGGGGGCGGCGATGCCGTCGGGGTGATGGGGCATGGG
>JAPPPF010000164.1 GCA_028817665.1 Magnetovibrio sp.
AGTCCCCTGTTCAGGCCCGGCGTGAGGCCGTGTTGGCAAACGGCCCGGTCGACGACACGCCGGGCGGCAAAGTCACACTGAAGGAAGGTACGCACCTGATGTCGGCGCGCGAACGCCGCCGCCAGCTTGACGACCTGGCCGAGGAAATGGAGATGCTCTACCTGGAAAAGGTCGGGGGCTGATCCGATGACGCGGCGCAAGCTCGGCACCCTCCTGGCGATCACCGGCATTTTGGTTGCGGTCCTGACCGTTCACACCATGGATGCGGTGGAGATCCGAGCTTTGCCGGCGGCGCCCACAGCGCCCGCCGCGCCCACGACGCCCGCCACCGCCGCGACGCCGTCCACCGTTCTGTCCAGTGTCGTCTTGCCGCCGCCGCCGCCGTTGACCCCGACGGTAACGCCCTTGGCGCCACAACTGGCGTCACCGGCACCTCGCGACATCACGCCCCTGGCGGCGGCGGCGAAACCTGCGCAAACCGCGCCCGCGCCCGTCGTGAAACCGCTGAAACCCATGAAACGCAAAGAAGCGGCGTTGCGCCCGATCGAGCCGTTGACGGCGAAACGGTCCGCTGTAAATCCGGTGCCGAACCGGGTTGAAAGGCCGCCTGAGCGCACCGTGCCGGCGCCGACCCCGCCGCTGGCCGAGAACGTCCAGACCTCGGCCGCTGACCGGACACCGGAAAAGGCCGTCCGCGACGCCGGCCGGCCCTTGCTCAAGCTGCTGGAGCATGGGAACGGACCGATCCTGGAGATCGCCTGGCCCACCGACCGGCGGGCGCGTAGCCACCTCCACCGCCTGTTCTCGCAATGCTACGGGATGCGCGTCGCGCTGCTGGCCACCGACGGCCGCCTTTACGATGCGGACTCGCCCCGTGGCATGCCGTGGGCGATCAACACGGACAGGTTCAGCGGTTTCATTCGCCAGTCCAGCGGCGGTGCGCCGCTGGCCGAGCGCCAGACTGTGATGCGCATCCGCAGCCGTCACGGGCTCGGTCGAGATGCTGCGGCCGTGCGCGTTTTTCCCCGCCGCGCTGACGCGCTGTTGCTGGGCGGGCTCAGCCATCTGGTCGGACCTGATTATCTGAAGGCGGACCGTATCCGTGCCGCTTACCGCCTGGCCGACAACCGGGTCCGCATCGACGCCATACGGGTTGACGGCCGGCCCATCGATGGCGCCATCGATCTCACCCGGGCCGCGCGCCGCGGCTGTATTCTCTAGGGAGGCACTACCATGAAACACCTGCTTTTCGGACTTCTTGCCGCAACCTTGCTGGGCGCTGCGCCGGCCGGCGCCGCGACCGAGGCGATGATTTCCTTCCACGGGACCGACAACGAATCCTGGGCACGCCGCGCCGCCGTTCAGGACCTGCTGCGCGATCACTATGGGTTCGATCGGGTCAAGGTCCTGGTCGACGCGACGGCTGACGAAGTACCGGCCCGAGTGCGCCGCTTCCTCGAAAAGCCGGCCCGGCCCGGCGACCGGCGCTTCGTCTGGGTCAGCGGCCTGAAAGGTGCCGAAGGCAAAACGGTCTGTCCCGGTCGCAACGCAAAACCGGTGCGCCCCACGGCCGCGGCCCTGGTGCTCGCCCCCGGGTGCTTTGCCCAGGTCATGCGGTTTCCCCAAGGGGCTCGCCATTACGGCCTGAGCGCGCCTGACCCGCGCAACCGCGCGGCCCGGATCGGCCGCATCGATGCTGCCGATCCGGCCCTGCTGGCGCTCCTGAACCTGCCGGTTGGCGATGTGCGGTTTGTCGCCGGGGCCGACACCCTGGTGTTCGACGCGATCAAGGCCGGTAAGCAGGCCGGCGTCCTGGACCCGGCGCGCCTGTTGACGGCGCTCCGCAGCGGCTTCCGCTGGAACGGCAGCCGCTACACGCCGGCCCTGGACCTGTTCTACCGGGGCGCTGAGACGGATACCCTGGCGCCCTTCGGGTTCCTGCCGCGACAGCCTTTCGCTGACAAGCTGAACCGCGTGCGGCCGGTGAAGCGCCGCGCCGGGGTCATGAAAGTGCATGAGGCACCGACGCCGCACGGAGCCGCCGC
>JAPPPF010000091.1 GCA_028817665.1 Magnetovibrio sp.
ATCTGATACCACAATTAGAAATCTTAAAATCATTTCTCCCAATCTTTTTTGCAATAGCAGCATTAAGAACTTCTCCTCCATTCATAGTTATCATTTCTTCGACCGCATCAAAACATGTCGCAATTGAATAGTCAGTTTCTAAAGCATTTGGCGTAAGCACCCCACAAGTATCAGGATCAAATGGATAGAATTCCTGCTCAAGATCATTAAAGTTAAAAACAAAACGATGAATCTCGAAGCTAGAACCAGGTCTTTCTGCTTTTTCTAATGTCATTATTCAAATTAAATGTACGAAAACCTAACATTCAAACGAGCTTTTGTCAAATAGCAGCCCCGCAAAACGCTAGATACAAGCCATATTTAGACCCTTAAAAAAAAGCTCAATTTTGTATTGACTTTGACTAGTCAAGCCAGTAATCTACGCAGGCAAAAAATTAAGTCGTAGAGTTACGGGCTCCCAAATGGGAAATCCACAAGATCTGTAACTCACTATTAACCTCTAATATATATACCAATGCCAGGTATTCTCGGAAAAAAGATCGGAATGACAAGAATCTTCTCAGAAGATGGTGCTTCAGTACCATTGACTGTTATTGAATGCGAGCCAAACACAGTTACACAAGTTAAAACTGTAGAAAAAGATGGTTACAACGCAATCGTTCTTGGTTTCGGTGAAAGAAAAAATCCAACTAAAAACAAGAAGTTCTACTTCAAAAGAGAATTCAGAGTTGAAAACGTAGAAGACTTCAAGGTTGGAGATAAGATCACTGTCGAAGCTCTACAAGATATTGAAAAGGTAAACTTCACAGCATCATCTAAAGGTAAGGGTTTCCAAGGTGTAATCAAGAGACATAACTTCTCAAGAGGCCCTGAAACTCATGGTTCACACCATCACAGAAAGCCAGGTTCAATTGGTGCTTGTGCAATGCCAGGTAGAGTAGCTAAAGGTAAAAAACTACCAGGTAGAACAGGTAACAAAACTGTTTCATACAAAAATGTTCCTGTAGCTTACCTGGACACAGAAAAGAACCTGATTGGTCTAAAAGGACCAGTCCCAGGTGCAAAAAATAATTTAGTAGCAATCTCATTCTAATAACATGAAAATTACAATCTACAATCAGAAAGGAGAAAACAAAGGAGATATGACTCTTCCTAAAGAAATGTTCGAAGTAGAACTAAATGAGGGATTGGTACACAGAGCTCTTAAGAGACAACTATCAAACTCAAGAAGTCCTATCGCTCATACTAAAGATAGAAGTGAAGTAAGAGGTGGTGGACGAAAGCCATTTAGACAAAAAGGTACTGGTAGAGCTAGGCAAGGTTCAACTAGAAGCCCTATCAATATCGGTGGTGGAGTTACTTTCGGACCAAGAAACACAAGAAACTTTGAAATCCAAATGCCAAAGAAAGAAAGAAGAAAAGCTTTATTCATGGCATTATCAGTGAAAGCTCAAGAAAAGAAAGTTTTCGGTCTAGATAAATATGAAGACAAAGACATGAAGACTAAGAACGCTGCTGAAATGGTTTCTAAACTTCCAGTAGAAAGAAATGTACTATTTGTAACTCCTGAAAAGAACGAAACTCTTAAAAGAGTTACTAATAATCTTCCAAATGCTAAAACTATTCAAGTTAACTACGTAAACTTCCACGATCTACTAAAGTATGACTCTGTATGTTTCGTAGGTGACAGTATAGAAAAAGCTAAAGAACTATTCGTAAAATAATTAAATAACAATGATCGAACTTAAAATCATACCGGTTGTAACTGAAAAAAGTACGCTTGCGAGCCAAAATGGTAAACACACATTCAAGGTTCCAGCTAACACAAACAAAGTTCAAATCAAGCAACAACTTGAAAAGATGTACGGAAAAAAGGTTGAAAGCGTGAATATTGTTAACTCAAGACCTAAAACTAGAAACCTAGGAAGAAGAACTATGGTAAAGAGAGCTCCATTCAAGAAAGCTATCGTTACATTTCAAGGTAAAGAATCAATCGATCTAAACAAAATTAAATAAAAACCATGCCTACTAAATCATACAAACC
>JAPPPF010000243.1:0-1897 GCA_028817665.1 Magnetovibrio sp.
ACCTCGGCCCGCGCAAAATCATCAACTGGACCAATGTTCCCTGGTTACATCGCAATCCAATCCTCACACGTTGAATTCTACGACTTTTCAATCCGCCGCGACAGGCGAGCCGGGCGGTAAGCCACTGACACACAAAGCTAAAGGCCGATTGTGACAAGTCTGGGGCGCCATGATATAGGTGACGGGCCTGTCGGAATTACGGGGCAGGCTGGACGGCACGGAGGATTCCTCATGGAATACAGATACTTAGGCGCCAGCGGATTGAAGGTCTCGCCGATTTGCCTGGGGTCGATGATGTTCGGCGGACGAACCAGCGAGGCGTCATCTGGCCGGATCATCGCGTCGGCCCGGGACGCCGGAATCAACTTCATCGATACGGCCGACGCCTATGTGAAGGGCGAATCGGAGCGAATCGTTGGCAAGTTCATCCGCCGGCACCGCGACGACTGGGTCCTGGCGACCAAGGTCTACAATCCCATGGGCCCCGGCCCCAACGACCGGGGATTGGGCCGCAAGCACATCATGAAGGCCATCGACGCCAGCCTGTCCAGGATGAAGACCGATTACGTCGACATCTACTATTTCCACAAGGACGACGACGGCGTTTCCCTGGAGGAGAGCATCGACGCCGTGGCCAATTTGATCGCCGCCGGCAAGGTTCGCTATTGGGGCCTCAGCAATTACCGGGGGTGGCGGATCGCGCTCGCCGTGACGCTCGCCGAAAGCATGGGCGCGCCGCCGCCGGTCGTCTGTCAGCCTTACTACAATTCCATGGACCGCACGCCCGAGCAGGAAATACTGCCGGCGTGCGAACACTTCGGCCTCGGCGTCGTCCCCTATAGCCCGTTGGCCCGGGGTGTGTTGACCGGCAAATACGGAACCTCGCTGAAGGCCAAGGGAAAGGGGACCCGGGCCGCCCGCAACGACAAGCGATTGATGCAGACGGAATGGCGCAAGGAAAACCTCGTCATCGCGCAACAGGTCAAGAAACGTGCCGCGGCCGCCGGCATAACGGCCGGGCAGTTCGCGGTGAGCTGGGTGCTGAATAATTCCCTGGTCACCTCCGTGCTCGCCGGTCCGCGCACCATGGGACAGTGGAAGGAGTACCTCGGGGCGCTCAGGTACGAATTCAGAGCCGACGACGAAGCATTCCTCGATGCTCTCGTCCCGCTCGGACATCCCTCCACACCGGGTTACTCGGATCCGCAATACCCGTATACTGGTCGGCAACCCTGGACGGATTAGGAGATGGACATGGCAAACCGATTCATCACGGCCCTCGCGGCCATTGTCTTCGTGCTTGGCATGTCAATGGGGTCGCCGCGCGCCGATACGACCTATACGGCAGAGGAGATCGTCCAGGCGGCGACCGGATTTTTCGGCGACACGACGGAAGGCCTCGCGGCCGCCGTGGAGAAGGCCTTCGCCGACCAGGGCCGGCCCAACGCCTTCATCACCGGCGAGGAAATCAGCGGCGCCTTCTTCATCGGCCTGCGCTATGGTCGTGGCACGCTGAACAGGAAGACCGCGGCGCCGCGCAAGGTGTTCTGGAAGGGACCGTCCATCGGTTGGGACATCGGCGGCAATGCTTCGAAGGTCTTCACGCTGGTCTACAAGCTGAGCGACGATGAACTCCTGTTCCAGCGGTTTCCCGGCGTCGACGGCAGCTTCTATTTCGTCGCCGGCCTCGGGATGAATTACCAGCAACGCGGCGACGTCGTGCTCGCGCCGATCCGCACCGGCGTGGGGCTCCGCGCCGGGGCCAACGTCGGGTTCCTGCATTACGATCGTGAAGAGGGCTGGCTGCCGTTTTAACGGCCGGCTCGGTTATTCCGCCGCCGCGCGACTCTCGCCCAGCCACAGATCGAGATCCTCCAACGCCCGCGCGGCTTGCGCC
>JAPPPF010000243.1:1907-3448 GCA_028817665.1 Magnetovibrio sp.
GCTTGCGCCTTGCGCTTGTCGCGCCGCTTCAGGCGGCGGCCGCGTTCATCGCGGGCGTCGATGGGCGGGAACAAGCCGAAATTGATATTCATGGGCTGGAAGGTATCGGGATCGGCGCCACCCGTGACATGTCCGAGGATCGCGCCGAGCGCCGTCGTCGCCGGTGGCGGCGGGGCCGCGAGGCCGGCAACCTCGGCGGCGGCGAACTGCCCTGCAAGGAGCCCGATTGCGGCGCTTTCGACGTAGCCCTCGCAGCCCGTGATCTGCCCCGCGAACCGAAGGTGCGGCGCGGCCCGGACGCGAAGCTCGGCGTCGAGAATCTTCGGGCTGTTGATGAAGGTGTTCCGGTGGATGCCGCCGAGCCGCGCGAACTCGGCCTCCTCGAGGCCCGGGATCATGCGGAAGATGCGTTTCTGCTCGCCGTAGGTCAGTTTGGTCTGAAAGCCGACCATGTTGTAGAGCGTGCCGAGAGCGTTGTCCTGGCGCAACTGGACGACGGCGTGGCAGCGCCGGTCCGGGTCGTTCGGGTTGGTCAGTCCGACCGGTTTCATCGGCCCGTGGGCGAGGGTTTCGCGGCCGCGCTCGGCCATCACCTCGATCGGCAGGCAGCCTTCGAAATAGGGCGTGTCGCGCTCCCATTCCTTGAACTCGGTCTTGTCGCCGGCGATCAGCGCGTCGATGAAGTGGGCGTACTCGGCTTCGTTCATCGGGCAGTTGATGTAGTCGGCGCCGTCGCCCTTGTCGTAGCGCGATTGGAACCAGGCCACCGAGAAATCGATGCTGTCCTTGTAAACGATGGGCGCGATGGCGTCGAAAAACGCCAGCGACGCCTCGCCGGTCAGCGCCGCGATGGCGTCGCCGAGGGCCGGCGAGGTGAGGGGGCCGGTGGCAATGATCGTCGGTCCCCAATCGGCGTCCGGCAAGCCGGCGATCTCGCCGCGTTCGATGTCGATCAGCGAATGAGATTCCAGCGCCGATGTAACGGCGCCGCTGAACCCGTCGCGGTCGACGGCGAGGGCGGCGCCCGCTGGCACGCGGTGGGCGTCCGCGGCCTCCATGATCAACGAGCCGGCGCGGCGCATTTCCTCGTGCAGGAGGCCGACGGCATTGAATTCGGCGTCGTCCGAGCGGAAGGAGTTCGAGCAGACCAACTCGGCGAGGCCGTCGGTCTTGTGGGCGTCCGTGCCGCGCACCGGCCGCATCTCGTGGAGCACCACGGAGACGCCGAGGCGTGCCGCCTGCCAGGCGGCTTCGCTGCCGGCGAGGCCGCCGCCAACGACGTGAATTTTGCTCGATGCGCGCTCGGGCATAGACTGAATCCAGAAAAAGTCTTATGTCATAGGAACATAGTGATGAGCGGCACAGCGCGCAACGGCGAAACGCCGTAGTTTGGCGGCGGATGAATGGGCCGATCGGCGCGTGGGGCGGCGACGAACCGGAAACGGAAACCTGATGAGTCTACAGGACACGCCGGAATTCAAAGAGGGCTGGAAAAAGATCTCGCAGAAGGAGTTGGACGAGATCCTAGCCAAGCACGAAAC
>JAPPPF010000243.1:3458-9526 GCA_028817665.1 Magnetovibrio sp.
GGCCGAACGCAACCTGACGCGGGCCGACTTTACCGGCGCCCTGCTCTGTCATTGCAGCCTCGAGGGCGCGGACTTCAGCGACGCCATCCTGTTCGCCGCGGACCTGCGTTTCGCCGACATGACCGAAGCGATCTTCGACCGCGCCGATCTCCGCGGCACCTGCATGGCCGGGGCCAACCTGTCCGACGCGTCGCTGGTCGACGCCGACATGCGCGACGGCGTTCTGCTTAAATCGACGGCCCGGGGCGGCGACCTGGCGCCGGTCATTCACGACGAAGCGAGCGCCGGCATGGAACGGGCCATCGCGCGCGGCGCCAACATGGAGGGCGTGAAGGTCTCCGATTCGATGATCGTGCAGACCGACCTCACCGACTGCAATCTCCGCAACGCCAAGTTCATCCGCGCCAACCTGTCGCTGTCCAATCTGACCGGTTGCAACCTGGAAGGCGCGGACTTTACCGAGGCGGTGTTGAGCGGCGCCATATTTCGGGGCGCGACGTTCTCCAACACGGTTCTCGACAACGCAGACCTGTCCGGCGCCAACCTGATCGGCGCGATCTTCGAAGGGATCGATCTTTCCAAGGTGGATCTCAGCGAGGCGAAGATGCCGAAAAGCGTCGAGCGGCTGGATTCCGGGCTGCAGGAAATCATCATCGCCCACGGCAACTGGGTGCGGACGAACGGACGGGAGGGATCGCGCGCCGAATTGTCGGAAACGGACCTCTCGGGGATCAAGCTGGACAAGGCCAACCTTTCCGCCGCGGACCTGTCCTATTCGGTCCTGCGCAACGCCAAGCTGTCGCGCAGCGAGCTCTTGATGGCCGATCTGTCCTACGCGGATCTCTGCGGCGCGACGCTGTCGCGCGCCGACCTCCGGGGCGCCAAGCTGCGCCGCGCCAACCTCGCCGACGCCAACCTCGCCGACGCCAACCTGGTCGGCGCCGTGCTCAGCGAGGTCAACGTCTCGACCCGCGCCGGCGGCGGCGAATGGCGGGCCAGCCTGGAACACGCCAAACTGCAGCGCGCGCTGCTCAACGGCGCCACGATCCGCAACGCCGATCTGGAGGGCGCAGATTTCCGCGACGCCGACCTGCGCGACGTCGATTTCTCCGGCTCGCTCCTGATCGACTGCGATTTCCGCGGCGCCGACCTGCGCGGCGCCAACCTCAACAACACCGACAAGCGCGGCGCCAAGGGGCTGCCTCGGTCGGACTGACGGTATCGTGAGCGGCGCGCCAAGTTGACGCGGTGCACTACCTTGTGAGACTCTTGTGTATGGATTAGGGGTTCGCCCCGTCGAAGATTCGTGCGGGTCCGGAACCCCTCACACGGAGGGACACTCATGCGACGTGCGATTTTCTTGGTTTCCGCTTTGACGTTTGCGGCTTTCGGCCTGGCCCGTCCGGCGACGGCGGCGCCGCAGATTCTCGGCCTCGTGGCCTATAACGACGCGGTGCCGATGACCTGCCAGATGGGCCAGTGCTCGGCGGAACTGATCACCCTTTGCCTGCAGAAGCACCGCGACAACCCGCTGCCCGGCACGCGCTATCAGTTCCAAGGCAAGGAGGCCGCCGCGCTCCTGGTCACCGACGCCGAGGGCAATCAGCGCAGCCTGCCGGCGTCGGAACACGTCAACATCACCACGGCCCGCAGCTTCACCGCCGTCCGGGTCGAGATCACCGAACGCAAACTGCGCGAACTCGGCGGCGTCAAGGTCGCGCTCACCGTGGGCAGCGGCGTCTCCCTCCTGCCCGAGCCGGTTCCCGGCGACAGGAACCCGATCACCCAGCACGAGATCGACTACACGACCGCCTTCCTCCGGGTCGAGGCCGACCGCTGGCTGAAGGGCACCGGCGACCGCACGGTCGCGGCGCGGATGGTCAACCGCATGGTCAACATCGCGCCCCGCGTCGGGCGTCTCGACGCGGACGGACGCGCGCAGCTTTGGGACAAGGTGGCCAACACCGAAGCCGGCGCCGAGCGCGCCGCCGGCCGCCAATACGCCCGCGAGCTCTTCGGCGAGTGCAAGTACGTCGTCGAGGACGTCGGCCACTTCTTCAGCATGCGCCGGTGCCTGGAAACCAAGCACGACGAGCTCATGCTGGATATGAACACGGCCTATTGGGACGCCACCAAGCCGGGCAGCTAAGGCGGTTTGGCAGGCCGGAAACGGCCCCCTATAATGGGCCCATGAACTTCGTGAACAGCGTAGACGACCTGGCCGGTCGCGTCGGAGACGGCGCGCTCGTCGCCATGCCGCCGGAATATAGCTGGGTCTCCATGGCGATGACCCGGGCCCTGATTGCCAAGGGCGTGCGCGACCTGCACGTGCTCTGTGTGCCGATCGGCGGCATGGCCGTCGACATGTTGGTCGGCGCGGGCTGCGTCGGCACCCTTGAGGCCGCCGCCGTCAGCCTCGGCGAGGCCGGCCTGGCGCCGCGCTTCACGGCGGCCATCCAGGACGCCGCCATCGAGATGCGCGATTCGACCTGTCCGGCCGTCCACGCCGGTTTGCAGGCCTCCGAGAAGGGCGTGCCGTTCATGCCCCTGGGCGGCCTGATCGGCTCCGACATCGAGAAGTACAGGGCCGACTGGACGGTCGTCGACGACCCCACCGGTCGCGGCCAGGGGCCCATCGTCCTGATCCCGGCGATCCGGCCCGACTTCGCCGTCTTCCACAGCCCCCGGGCGGACCGCGACGGCAACGTCTGGATCGGCAAGCGCCGCGAGCTGATGACAATGGCGCACGCCGCCCGCGATACCCTGGTCACCGTCGAGGAGGTCGTCGACGACGATTTCCTGGCCGACGACACGTTGGCCGCCGGCACGCTGCCCAACCTCTATGTCTCCGGCGTCGCCGAGGCCCGGGCCGGGGCCTGGCCGCTGGCGCTGAAGGGCAGCTACGACGCCGACCGGGCCGAGATCTCGCGCTACGCGGCCGAGGCCCGCACGGAACCGGGCTTCGAGGCCTACCTGGAAGGCGCCCTCGCGGCGGCCCGGCCCGACGCCGCCGAATGAGCTACCGTCCCGAAGAACTGCTGATCACGGTCATCGCCCGGCTCCTCGAGGACGACCCGGCGGTGCGTCACGTCGCCGTCGGCGCGGCCTCGCCGATCCCCGGTTCGGGCGTCCTGCTGGCCCGCGAGACGACCGGCGGCCGGCCCCGGGCCTCGATCATCCACGGCGAATCGAACAACCCCTTCACCGACGGCGCGCGCGAGATCTTCGACTGCGCCGGCCAGGGCCGCATCGACGTGTTCTTCCTCGGCGGCGTGCAGATCGATGGCGAAGCCAACATCAACCTCGTCGGCACCACCGGCGCCGGGGGCTATCCCGAGATCGAACGGCGGTTCCCGGGCTCCTTCGGGTCCGCCTACATGTATTTCGTCGTGCCGAAGGTGATCCTGTTCCGTCCCGAACACACCCGCCGGGTGTTCGTGCCGAAAGTCGACTTCATCAGCGCGCCCGGCGTCAGCGACCCCGGCGTGCACCGCCCGGGCGGGCCGAAGTTCCTGGTTACCGAGCTCTGCCTGATGTCGTTCAACTCAGACGCCCGCCGGTTCCGGCTCGAATCCATTCATCCCGGCCATAGTTTGGACGAAATTCGCGACAATACTGGTTTCGACTTCGACGCCGCCGATCACGTGCCTGTGACTCCCGAACCGGAGCCGGCGCGACTAGATTTGCTGCGCAATAAGATTGGGAAGGAGATCGGCGCCACCTATCCGGGGTTCGCCGCCGAGGTATTCGGGATCGAGGTCGAAAAGACAGAAAGGAAAGCCTCGTGAAAGCCAAACTGATTTCCGCCTTCGGGCTGATCGCCGTCGTCGCGGCGCTGGCCATCTCCGGCGCCGTCTGGGCCCAGAGCGACCAGGACGTGGCCGGCAAGGTGACCCGCCTGCAGGGCCGCGCCGTCGCCATGCAGGACGCGTTGCCCCGGCCCTTGAAGGTCGGCGACGACGTGCTCGTCGGCGACGTCATCTCGACGGGCAAGGAAGCGCGCCTGGAGATGAAGATGCTCGACGACGCGGTGATGACGCTCGGCGAGAAGACGGTCTTCGTGGTCGTCGAGTACCTAGCCGGCGGCGCCCGGCCGAACGCCGCCATGCGCCTCCTGCAGGGCGCCTTCAGCGCCGCCAGCGGCACGATGATGCAGACCGCCGACGCCAAGTTCTCGGTCAGCACCGAGACCGCCACCATCGGGGTCCGCGGCACCACCTTCTGGGGTGGCGCGCTCGACGGTGATTTCGAGGTCGCGCTCCTTGACGGAAAGGGTGTCTACGTGGAGACCAAGGCGGGCCGGGTCGAATTGACCCGGGTCGGCGACGGCACCCGCATCAGCGGCGCCGACGCGGTGCCGACGCGGCCCGAGAAATGGGCCGCCGAGAAGGTCCGGCGCGCCGTCGCCACCGTCGCCTTCAAGTAGGCTTCAGTTGGATTTGTTGAGGGTCGCTTGACGGCGCTGGACGCCGTCGGGCCAGCGGCTCTTGATGAAGGCCAGCACCGACCAGATATCGGAATCCGACAGCACGCCCTCGAAGGCCGGCATGTTGCTCTTGAAGCTCGGCCCGGCCATCGCCTTGCCGCCCTTCTTGGTGTAGCTGAACAACTGATCGTCGCCGTGGTGCCAGGTGTGGCCGGTGGCGTCGTGGGGCGGCGCCGGCAGGGTGCCGTCCTCGTTGCGCTGGCGCCAGTTCGGCTCGCCTTCCAATTTGGCGCCGTGGCAGCTGGCGCAGTGGTCGCGGTAGACCAGGGCGCCGCGTTTCACCTGCTTGGGGTTGGCGGCGTCGGCGACGCCGTAACCGAGGCGCGCCGTGACGGTGCCCCGGATCATCTTGCCGAGACTCGCGAACAAGGGGTTCTCGGTGCCGGCGATGCTCGGGTCCATGGCCTTGCGGATGGCGTTGCCACCGCCCACGGCCATCGCGCAGATGGCCAGGAAGGCGAAGATGAAAAGCGGTTTTCGCTGCATGACGGGCGCTTTTTACCTCGGGACCCTAAGGTCAAGTCAATGAGTTTCATCGCCGATTAGGCGACGGCGATTTTGAACCGGCCGATCCCCGTGTTAAGCTCGCGCCATGGTCAATACCATCACCTTCGGGCTCAGCCAATCGCAGCTCGCCGGCGACAGCCGGGTGGCGGGACGTGACGACAAGGCGCCGTCCGAGCCACCGTCGGCCGACCGCACCGTCCGCGACACCATCGAGATCAGCGCCGACGGCCAGAAAATCGTCAACCTGGCGCGCGGCGCCGAACTGGCCGCCGAGCTGCCCGACGCCGCCGAGGACCGCCAGGCCTTCGACGCGGCGCTGAAGAAGGCGCAGGAGGACATCAAGCGGATCACCGATCTGTTCGGCGGCGTGCTCGGCCAGGGCGTCGGCACCCGGTCGGCCTCGAGCTTCGCGCCGGACCAGGCCGGCGGCGCCAACGCGCCCAGCGGCGCCGAGTTCGCGGCGACGCTCAGGAAGGCGCTCGAGGACGTCCGCAAGATCACCGAACAGTTCAGCCTCAACCTGCAGGACTCGGCCCGCCGTAACGCCGGCTAGGGCGGTTTCCGCTACCCGTTTCACCCTCCGCTTCCGACGCCGAGGCTCACTCGTCCTTGGCGGGCGGCGGGTCCTCTGCCGGCGCGATAGGCTCGGGGAACAGGGTTCTCCTGGGCCAGCCAAGAACCCGGAGGGCGAGCGGGAATGGCATTACCCGCGCCCTGGTTGCCAGCCACATGGACCGTAGGCCGCCTTCCTTGAGTTCGCGGACGACCTGCCGGACGGATGTCGCGCCGGTTAGGGCGATGCGGAGCAAGCGCCGAGCCGTAACCAGCCAGATTGGACTGACGACCAAGGAAAAAGCGGTGACAGTCACGATCAACTGAAATTCGCTCGCGTTTATGAGGTTCATGTTTCTGCCCGTGGTTCCAAGGAGGAACGAGAATTCGCCGATTTGGGCCAGCATGACGCCGGAAATGAATGCGTGCGGCCAGGGTTCCCTCAACAAACTCAAGATTCCAATGTTGAGCGCGGTCTTGACCACCGTGACCAGGAAAATGATGAGGGCGACCTGGCCGAGGT
>JAPPPF010000243.1:9536-10017 GCA_028817665.1 Magnetovibrio sp.
AAGACCACCCTGATGATGACGCTCTGCACCGGCTGTACGCTCCGGCGAATCGTTCGCCGTGCGCTGCTGTTCCCGAGCGTCCCGAGATCGTCGTGTTCTGTTCCGCCGACCTCGTCGATCAACGCGAGATCACCAGCTCCAACGGCGAGGTTGAACTCCGATACGTCATCCAGGCAGAGGTTCAGATAAGCGGTCAGCGGTGGCCCATCGAAATCTCGCTGACCAACCGGGAGTCGATGCAATACCGGATGCTGTTCGGGCGGACGGCGCTTCGCGACAACATCATCGTCGACCCGAACCGGTCGAATGTTCAAGGCGAGTTGTCGCCCGACCTCTATGATCGCCTGCCCAAGGTCAAGGCACGCCGGACGAATCTAAAAATCGCCATCCTGACGCGGGAGCCCGACAACTATTCGTCCCGCCGCCTCGTCGAAGCGGCGGAAGATCGAAATCACAAGGTCGAGCTGATCAACACCACGGA
>JAPPPF010000128.1:0-4235 GCA_028817665.1 Magnetovibrio sp.
TCCCCGACCTCGGCATCATGGGCCTCGACGCGCTCTGCTTCGTCACCCGGATGATCCGCCGCGCCTCCGACCTGCCGTTGATCGTCGACGGTGACGTCGGCTACGGCGGCACGCTCAACGCCATGCGCACGGTCCGCGAACTGGAGAACGCCGGCGCCGCCGCCGTCCACATCGAGGACCAGATGCTGCCGAAGAAATGCGGGCACCTGAACGACAAGCGCCTGGTGCCGGCCGAGGAAGCGGCGGCGAAGATCAACGCGGCGAAACGCGCGGCCGCCGACCTGGTGGTCATCGCGCGCACCGACGCGGCCGGCGTCGAGGGGCTGTCGGGCGCCATCGATCGGGCCAAGATCTACAAGGATGCCGGCGCCGACGTGGTGTTCCCGGACGGCCTGCCCTCCGAAGAAGACTTCCGCGCGTTCGCCGACGCCCTGCCCGGCTGGAAGATGGCCAACATGACCGAGTTCGGCCGCACCCCGCACTTCACCGCCGCCGAATTCCAGGACATGGGCTACGACATCGTCATCTGGCCGGCGACCTCGGCCCGGGTCGAGGGTTTCGCCTGCCGCGACCTCTACACGCACATACGTGAGACCGGCGGCACGGCGGGCTTCGAGGACCGGATGATGACCCGCGCCGAGCTCTACGAGGCGATCGGCTACCACGACTTCGAGAGCCTCGACGAGAGCGTCGCCAAATCCATCGTGCCCGAGCACACCGGCGACGACACGACCCGGCTGGCCGGCGAATGAGGGACCACCAGGTCCGCGTCTGGCCGGCCGGCGAGGCGCATCCCCGGGAAGACGAACTGGCCTGGAAGATCGCCGAATACGCGGTCAGCCGGCCCGCCGTCGACGATGACGTCGCCGAGATGGTGCGCTGCCGCGTCGTCGACAACGCCGCCGTCGCGCTCGCCGCAATCAACCGCGCGCCGGTGGCGGCGGCCCGGGCCATGGCGCTGGCCCATCCGCGCGCCGCAGGGGCGACGCTGTTCGGACTTCCCCCGGAAATCACCGTGCACGCCGAGTGGGCCGCCTGGGCCAACGCCACGGCGGTGCGCGAGCTCGATTTCCACGACACCTTCCTGGCCACCGACTTCGGCCACCCGGGCGACAACATCCCGCCCCTGATCGCCGCCGCCCAGCAGACCGGCCGGGACGGCGCCGCCCTGGTCCGCGCCGTCGCGGTGGCCTACGAGATCCACGTCGCCCTGATGAAGGGGATCGGGCTGCACGTGCACAAGAAGGACCACGTGGCGCACCTGCTGCCCGGCGCCGTCGCCGGGCTCGGCGCGCTCCTGGAGCTGCCCGTCGAGGCCGTCTACCACGCCGTCAACCAGGCCGTGCACCTGGGTTTCTCGACCCGGCAATCGAGGAAGGGCGAGATCACGTCGTGGAAGGCCTACGTCCCCGGGTTCTCCGGCAAGACCGCCATCGAGGCGGTCGACCGCGCGATGCGCGGCGAAGGCGCGCCGAACCCGATCTACGAGGGCGCCGATTCGGTCATCGCCTGGATGCTCGACGGACCGGACGGCGTCTACACCGTGCCGCTGGCCGAGCCCGGCGAGGCGCCGCGCGGCATCATGGAGACCTACACCAAGGCGCATTCCGCCGAATACCAGGCCCAGGCCCTCATCGACCTGGCCCGCGAGGTCCGGGACCGGGTCGATCTGACCCAAGTCGAGAAGATCGTCCTGCACACCTCGCACCACACCCACGTGGTCATCGGCACCGGCTCGGAGGACCCGCAGAAATTCGATCCCAAGGCGAGCCGCGAGACCCTCGACCACTCGGCCATGTACATCCTGGCGGTGGCGCTGGAGGACGGCGAATGGCATCACGACGCGAGCTACGCGCCGGACCGCGCCGGCCGGCCGGAAACGGTGGCGCTCTGGCGCAGGATCGAAACGGCCGAGGACGCCGACTGGGAGCGCCGCTATCACCACCCCGACCCCGCGGAACGCGCCTTCGGCGGGCGGCTGGAAATCATCATGGACGACGGCACCACCATCGAGGCCGCCAAGGACGTCGCCGACGCGCACCCGAACGGTGCGGCGCCTTGGACCTGGCCAGACTATGTTGGCAAATTCGACCGCTTGATGACGGGCGTCATCGACCCGGCCGAACGCGACCGCTTCATCGCAGCAGCGGAAGGGCTCGGCGACCTCGACGCCGAGACGCTCCGGCATCTCAATCCAATGTTGCCCGCAGGCGCGGTCGATTGCGACGCGCCGACCGGCGGCGGCATCTTCGATTGGCAAAGCTGAGCGAGGCGCCGTTCTTGACTCGCCGCCATTCCCGGCAGCATCCTCGAATCACTCGATCCGCACCGCCGACAGGGGAGCCCGCGCGCCATGGATGCGTTCGCAAAACCGACGACCGAGATCAAACCCTATGACGGCCCGCCACCGCCGGACATGTTCGCCGAAATCTTCACTGCCGATGCCTTTGCCGAAGACGACGCGCGCTTGTGGGTGCCGCTGGCGCCCGACC
This sequence comes from Magnetovibrio sp., assembly GCA_028817665.1. Lineage (GTDB taxonomy): Bacteria > Pseudomonadota > Alphaproteobacteria > Rhodospirillales > Casp-alpha2 > UBA3470. The sequence goes on from JAPPPF010000128.1 coordinate 2,493, forward strand.
GTTGGTCGCGGCCTCTTTGCCTGAGCGTCTCACAGGGCTACTGGGTCCACCTGACCCGGGTACGTGGCGGCGGCATGCTGTCACGCCACCGCCATCCGGCGCCGGTCCACGGTTTCGTACTGAAAGGCACCTGGCGCTATCTGGAACGCGACTGGGTCGCCGGTCCCGGATCCTACTTGTACGAACCGCCCGGCGACATTCACACACTGGTGGTCGACGCCGATTGCGAGGAAATGATCACACTGTTCCACATGACCGGCGCCGTCATCTATTGCGACGAGGATGGCAACACCACCGGCCATACGGACGTCTTCGACCGTGTCGAGGCCTGCCGCCGACATTTCGAGGCCGTCGGGTTGGGCGCCGACTATGTCGAGAACTTTCTCCGCTGAAGCACACATTTCGGCGCTCGGTGATGTAGCCGCGCTCCCTCTACCCGCCGGTTCGAAATTCGGCTACAATGCCGCCACGTGCCCGTGACGGGACGATACTGCGGGTGCCGATCCCCATCGACCATGTGTTGAGAGGAGACACCCATGCGATTTCTCGTTCCCACCGGCTTTCTCGCCGCATTGCTGAGCTTGACGCTGACCGGCCCCGCGGCCGCGGCGCCGCAAATTCTCGCCGCCCTGCCGACCGCCGGCGTCCCGTTCACCTGCGCCCAGGGGCAGTGCCGGGCCGACCTGTCGACCTACTGCCTGCAGCAGAAGCGCCCGGCGCCGAGCCACGGCACCGTCTATCACCCGGCCGCGGCCGAGGATTTCCAATTGGAGATCAAGACCGCCGGCGGCGTCCGGCGGCTGGCCGCCGGCGCCCACGTCAGTTTCGTCGAGAGCCGCGGCTTCATGGCGGTGACGGCGGTGATCGGCGAACAGGATTTGATCAAGCTCGGCGGCACCGACGCCACGATCCGCGTCTCCAACGCCGCCTCGCTGCTGCCCGAACCGACGCCCTAAGATCCCAATCCGCTGACCGCGGAGGAGATCGCCTACGTCACCAAGTGGCGGCGCGACCAAGGCGCCAAGCTGGTCGACGAAACGCCCGAAGCGAAGACGGCGCAGATCCTGGCCGGCATCGCCAACCGCATGCCCCGGCACGGCCCGGTCACGCCGGCCAAGCTCGACGGCTTGTGGGAACAGGCCATCGGCGACGAGCTGAATGGTCTCGCGCCGGCGCCGGCGGCGCCCGGCATCGCCCGCGCGCGGCTCGAGTTCGACCAGTGCCGGGAAGGTCCGGCGCGCCACTCCTTCGGGGGCGTCCGGCGCTGCCTTGAGTACCGCCACGACGACATGATCCGCGACCTCAACATCGACTATTGGAAATCCAGCCCGGGAAGCTGACGCCCCGGACAAGGGTCTCGAAAACGCCGCCGTTCCAATCCGGAGCGGCGGCGTTTCATTGCTTGAAGCGTTCGGCCAGGGTCGATTGCAGGGGGCTCCGGGCGGCCCTATAAATTCTCCCCATCGGGGAGGAGTTCGCACACCATGAGTTACGCCGAGCCCTACAAGGGCCTGAAGATTCTCGACCTGTCGCAAGGCTTCGCCGGGCCCTACTGCATCGCGCTTTTCTCGCTCTACGGCGCCGAGGTGACCAAGGTGGAGCCCATCGAGGGCGATTGGATCCGCGGCATCGGCAAGGCCTTCGCCGGGCAGACGCCGCTGTCGCTGGTCGCCAATCCGTTCAAGCGCTCGATCGCGCTGAACCTCAAGGAAGAGAAGGGCCGCGAGATCGTCCACAAGCTCG
>JAPPPF010000128.1:4245-9937 GCA_028817665.1 Magnetovibrio sp.
ACGTCGTCATGGAGAGCTTCCGGCCCGGCGTCGCCGACCGCCTCGGCGTCGGCTTCGAGGCGATGAAGGCGATCAAACCGAAGGTCATCTACGGCTCGGTCAGCGGTTTCGGCCAGCACGGCCCCTACAGCAAGCGACCCGGCTCCGACACGGTGGTGCAGTCCTTTTCCGGTCTGGTCGCCGTCAACAAGGGCAACGACGGCGTGCCGCACCGGGTCGGCATGCTGGTGCCCGACACGGTCACCGGCGTCTACGCCCACCAGGCCATCGCCGCGGCGCTGGCCGGCCGCCACGACGAGGCCGAGGGCATCCACCTCGACCTCAGCCTGGCCCAGGCCATGGGCGCGTTCCTGGCGCCGAAGGTCATCGAACACTATCTGGAAGGCGGCGAGCCCCGGATCCTCAACGCGCCGGCGGGCAGCTACGCGACCAGCGACGGCTACGTCGGCGTCGCCCTGGTCAAGGAAGAGCAGTACCGCGACATCTGCCACGCCATGGACATACCCGACGCCGCCGACGACCCCCGCTTCGCCGACTTCGACCTCAGGGCCGAGAACTTCCCCGCCCTGAAGGAGATCTTCGAGAAGCGCTTCGCCGAACGCAGCACCGACGAATGGGTCAAGACCTTCCGCGAGCACGACCTGCTGGCCGACCGGATCAACGATTTCGACGATTGGCTGGCCGACGAACAGACCAAGGAAATGAATCTCGCCCCGGAAGTCGAACAGCCGGGCATCGGCGCCTTTCCGTACCCGACGGTTCCCGGCACGACGCCCCGGCCGCCGGCCGACGGCGGCGCACCGTTCCCGGCGATCGGCGAGCACGGACGCGAGATTCTCGCCGGCCTGGGGCTCGACGAGGCCGCCATCGCCGCCCTGGCCGACGCCGGCGTGGTCCGGGTTCCCGGCTGACCGCCGCGTCTTGCACGCGGGACGTGATCGGGTACCCTTAAGACCGCCGTCCGAGGGCGCGCCCATTCCAGAGGAGACCGGTCATGTCCATTCAATCGCCGAACCCGTCGGTGCGCGTTGACGTCGATGGGCCGCTCTGCCGGATCGTCTTCGACCGGCCGGAAAGCCTGAACGCCATCAACCTCGACGTGGTCGCCGCCCTGGACGCGGTGACCCGGGCGGTCCGCGACGACGAAACGATCCGCTGCGTCGTCCTCACCGGCGCCGGCGACCACTTCATGGCCGGCGGCGACATCAAGCATTTCGAGGAACGCATCAACGCGGTGCCCGACAAGACGGCGCTCCGCCACGAGTTCGAATCGCTGCTCAACGGCGTCCACGAGGTGATCATGAACATGCGCGCCATGCCGCAGCCGATCATCGCCGGGGTGCGCGGCGCGGCGGCCGGCGCCGGCGTCAGCGTGATGCTGGCCTGCGACCTGGTGATCGCCGCCGACAGCGCCTTCTTCACCCTCGCCTACTGCCACCTCGGCGTCAGCCCCGACGGCGGCTCGACCTTCGCGCTGCCCCGCGCGGCGGGGTCGAAGCGGGCCATGGAGATCGCCTTGCTGGGCGACCGCTTCGACGCCGCGACCGCCGCCGAGTGGGGCCTCGTCAACCGGGTCGTGGCGGAAGCCGAACTCGATGAGGAACTGGAGAAACTCGCGGCCCGCCTCGCCAACGGCCCGGCCCGCGCCTACGCCCACACCAAGGCGCTGATCAACGCGTCGCTGGGCAACACGCTGGAACAACAACTCGACGCCGAAACCTCGGCGTTCGCCGACTGCGTCACCGGCGAGGATTTCGCCGAGGGCGTCGCCGCCTTCAACGAGAAACGGAAACCCGCCTTCAAGGGTTCATAACGTCAGGAGACAATTTTCATGAGCGACACCGACCTTCCCCTCGATGGCAAGGTGGCCATCGTCACCGGCGGCGCCCGCAACATCGGCCGGGCGACGGCCAAGCGGCTGGCGTCCTACGGCGTCTCGGTGGTGGTCAACGCGGTCCAGGATCGCGCGGCGGCGGATGCCGTCGCCCACGAGATCTTCGAGGCCGGCGGCCGGGCCCTGGCCCACGTCTGCGACGTCACCGACGAGGACGCGGTCAACGAAATGGCCGAGACCGCGGTCAAGGCCTTCGGCTCCATCGACATCGTCATCTCCAACGCCTCCGTGCGCGGACAGAAGCCGTTCCAGGAGATCCCCGTCGAGGAATGGCGGCGCACCCTGGCGGTGCCGCTCGACGGCGCGTTCTTCTGCGCCCGCGCCGCGGCGCCCCACATGATCAAGAAGCGATGGGGCCGGATCATCACGCTGGGCGGCATATCCGCCTACATCGGCACCGCCAACCGGGTCCATCTGCTGGCCGCCAAGGCCGGCCTCGTCGGGTTGACCCGGGGCCTCGCCGTCGAGCTGGCGCCGCACGGCATCACCTGCAACGTCGTCTCGCCCGGCCACATCGACACCGAACGCCCGGCGTCGGCCGGCGCCCGCCCGCCGATGAAGGTCGAGCCGCCGATCAAGCGCATGGGCGACGTCGAGGAGATCGCCGGCATGATCCACTACCTCTGCCTGCCGGAGGCCGACTACATCACCGGCCAGACCATGCACGTCAACGGCGGCCTCTACTACGGCACCTGAGATGGCCGCCGGGGGGACCGACACCGGCGCGCGGCCGTTGGCCGGCAAGGCCGCGTTGATCACCGGCTCGTCGAAGAACATCGGCCGGGCCACCGCATTGGCCCTGGCCGCCGACGGCGCCGACGTGGTGATCCACGGACGGGCCGACCGCGAGGCGGCTGAGGCCACCGCCGACGCGGTCCGCGCCTTCGGCGCCGAGGCCGCCGTCTGCCTTCACGACATCACCGAGGACGACGCGGCGGAGACCCTCGTCGGCGCCGCCCGGGACGCCTTCGGGCGCCTCGACATCGTCGTCTGCAACGCCGCCATGCGGCGCCAGCATCCGTTCCTGGAGATCCCCATCGAGGAGTTCCGCGAGGTCCTGGCGATGGACCTGGAATCGCCGTTCCGCCTTCTGCAGGCGGCGGTCGCGGAAATCCTGGAGTCGAACGCCGAAGGCGGCTACGGCGGACGCGTCGTCACCCTCGGCGGCTCCAGCGCCTACGTCCAGACCCACCACCGGGCCCACGTGGTCGCCGCGAAGATGGGCCTGTTGGGCCTGACCCGGACCATCGCGACCGAGTTCGGCCACCGCGGCCTGACCGCCAACATGGTGGCGCCCGGCCACGTCGCCACGGACCGGGGCGCAGCCGCCGGCGAGCGATCCGCGAGCGGCGAGCACCGTCCCATCGACCGCTTCGCCAAGCCCGAGGAGATCGCCGGGATGATCCGCCACCTCTGCGGACCCGAAGGCGCCTATATCACGGGCCAGATCATTCACGTCGACGGCGGGATTTTCTTCGGCGGTTGAGCGCCCCCCGGAATCTACCCCTTGACCTTCCAGTGGCTGAAGTCTGCATAAGGGGCGTCGAGCGGATTCGCAGCATGGAAGGACAGGCATCGTGATCCACGGAATTCCGCCCGTCGCTCTGGTCCTCGCCGGACTGCTCCTCTCGCCCGGCGCCGAGGCTTCCGGGACACGCGACCCGGCGTCGGTCAAGCTTCCGGCGATGACCCCGGCCCTGAACCTCGGCAAGATGAACTACGACGCCAAGTGCGCCAGTTGCCACGGCCGGAACGGCGCCGGCACCGACAAGGGGCCGACCTTCCTGCACCGGGTCTACCACCCCGGACACCACGGCGACGGGGCCTTCTACCTGGCGCCCAAGCGCGGCGCGCGGGCCCACCATTGGCCGTTTGGCGACATGCCGCCGGTGGAGGGCATCACGGACGCTCAGATCGAGAAGATCGTCCCCTACATCCGGGCCCTTCAGAAGGCCAACGGCATTTTCTAGGACTTGGCCGCATTCATGTCATTCCGCATAATTAACCGATCCATGAGGGACCACACCGCCATGCGAACGCTGCTCCTGCTTACCGGTCTCGCCGTGACGGCGATGGCGGCGCCGGGCCTCGCCCACGGCCCCGGAGGGAAACCGTCGGCGGCCTTTCAAGCCTACGAAGCCGGCAAGATCCCGGCGAAGTTCAAGAAACGGAAGAACCCGCTCAAGTCATCGAAGGGCGCGGCGGCGGCGGGCATGAAGCTCTATCAGGAGAACTGCGTCATGTGTCACGGCGCCGAGGCGCGCGGCAAGGGCCACATGGCCGCCGAGATGGAGGTCAAACCGGCCGACCTCAGGATGATGCTCCGCCACTTCCCCGACCTCGACGATTATTATCTGTGGATGATCAGCGAGGGCGGCGGCGCCTTCGAGCTGCCCATGCCGGGATACGGCGAGGCCCTGTCCGAACGGCAGATCTGGCAGATCATCTCCTGGATGCAGGCCGGATTCCCGGGCGCCGGCACCGACGTCAAGGACGTCATGCATCACGGCCAGCACAAGCCCGGCGGTCACATGGGCGGCACCCACATGCCCGGCATGCCCGGCCACGGCATGAAACGGCGGAAATCCAACTAGGCGCGCCGGCGCCGGCGCGGGATCACTCGGCGGCGGCGGATTTCGCGGGCCCCGGGTTGACGTCGAAGAAGCGGCCGATCTTCATCAGGATCTTGCTGGCCAAGGACTTCTCCTCGGAAAGCGAGGCGTAATGCGCGTTCTGGCGGCGCATGTTCTCGAGCGTCCGGCGCGTCAGGATTCGCGACAGGTCCTCGGCGATCTCCGGGAACTCCTAGATGATCGGCTGGATGTGGTCCTTGGTGATCTCCAGGATCTGGGTCGGCGTCACCGTCGAGACGGTGGCGCCCCTGGGTTCGCCGGTGAGCAGCGCCGCCTCGCCGAAGAAATCGCCGGCGCCCAGGCGGCCCACCTCGAGGACGGTGCCGTCGTCCATCTCGATCTCGACGACCAGCGCCCCCTCGGCGACGATGAACAGGCTGTCGCCGTCCTCGCCCTGCTCCATGACCACGCGCTCGGGCTCGTAGGTGTAGCGCTTCAAGGTCTGGCAGAGACGCTGCTTCTCGTTCGGCCCGAAGGGCTCGAAGACCTCGACGTCGTCGATCAGGAGCGGCGCCAGGTCGCGCCCGGCGGCGGCGGTCTCGGTCAGGTGGAAGAGCGTGAATTCCTCATGGATGACCGATTCGAAGCCGGCGTAGCGGAGGTTGCGGATGATATCCCTCCAGGCGGCGGCGTTGACCGCGACGCTCGCCTGGTAATCGGCGCAGAAGAAGCGGACGGAATATTCCGCCGACCATTCCTTGACGCCCTGGATCAGCACCACCGGCTGCGGGTCCTGGAGGACGCCGGGGGTCGAGATCACGGCGTCGAAGAGGATCTTCTCGACCCATTGCGGCTTGGCGCCCGGATCGACGTGCACCATCAACTCCGAGCGGTAGGCCTCGCGCGGATAACTCAGGTTCTCCACCGACGAATCGGAGGCCACCGAATTCGGCACGCAGATGATGTTGTGGTCGAGGGTCTCGATGCGGGTCGTCCGCCAAGTGATGGCGACCACCTTGCCGGGCTCGAAATCGCCGACGCGGATCCAGTCGCCCATGCGGAACGGACGTTCCATGTTGATGGCGATGCCGGAGAAGATGTTGGAGATGTTCATCTGGATGGCCAGGCCGATGATCATGGCGAGGACGCCGGAGGTCGCCAGCAGGCTGGTCACCTTCTGGTCGAAGACGAAGGCGGTGACCCCGAGGACCGCCAGGGTGTAGAC
>JAPPPF010000109.1 GCA_028817665.1 Magnetovibrio sp.
GGGTGATGAAGTCGGATTCCTTGAGAAGCTCGTCGAGGCTCACCGAGCGGACGTCGTCGTCGGTGATCTCGATATGCGGATCGTGGGCGATCAGGTTCATGCCGAACCCGCGCGCGATCCGCGCCGACGCTTTGCCGATGTTGCCGTAGCCGACGACGCCCAGGGTCTTGCCCTTGAGTTCCGGCGTGCCGATGAAATCGGTGGTCTTCCAGCCGCCCGACTTCATCATCGCGTCGAAGGTGTTGATCTTCTTCGCCAGCGTCAGGAAGCAGGCGAACACCAACTCGGCCACCGATTGGGCGGCGACGTTCGGCGTCACCGCGACGTAGGTGCCGTTGGCGTTGCAGGCGTCGAGATCGACGTTGTTGTAGCCGGTCCCGCAGTGGATCATCTTCAGGTTGGAGCCGCTGGAGATCAAATCGGGATCGACCGTGATGTGTCCGGGGACCAGCACGTTGATGTCCGCGATCGACTCGCGCATCTCGCTCTCGGTTTGCAACAATACCTTCATCTCGTCGGTGAAGATGCCGTCGATGAAGGCCGCCGTTTCCTCCTTGGCGTCCGTCACGATGGAAACAGTTAAGCTCGACATGGGCAATATCCTCTCGTCTGGCGCCTGGAATTCATCGTTGGGGGAGGCCCTGAATAGGGCTGTGCCGACCGTCAGAATCCTCCCGTTATCGGCTTCGCGGGTTGCCCCCGCAGCCGCAGTTTTTCGCATAATAATTAGATGGTTGAGGATAGATTTTGGTCAAACGAAAGCTTTTCATGGCCGACATGAGGCGATTTCATATTTTTGTGGCGCGCGCCGGGTAGTAGACTCCGCAGGCGCATGGCCAAGAGGGGCCGAACATGGCTGAAACAACCGGCGCCAAGCCGACCGTCGTCATCACCAACAAGCCGTTCGCGGAGACCGTGTCCTATCTCGAGGCGCATTGCCGCGTCGTCGCCAACGACGACGTCGAGCCCTGGAGTCGGACGGAGCTGATCCATCATCTGGAGGGTGCCAGGGCGATGATGGCGTTCATGCCCGACACCGTCGACGGGGCGCTGCTCGATGCTTGCCCGGACCTCGCGGTGATTTCCTGCGCCCTCAAGGGCTACGACAACTTCGACCTCGACGCCTGCCGCGAGCGCGGCGTCATCGTCACCTTCGTTCCCGACCTGCTGACGGCGCCGACGGCGGAATTGGCGGTCGGCCTGACCATCGGCCTGGCGCGCAACGTCCGCGCCGGCGACGCCTACATCCGCAAGCACGGCTTTCATGGCTGGCGCGCGCATCTCTACGGCAAGGGCCTCGACGGCAGCACCGTTGGCCTGCTCGGCGCCGGCGCGGTCGGCGCCGCGACGGCGGAGCGGCTGCAAGGGTTCGGCTGCCGGCTGCTCTACGTCGACAGCCGCCCCCTCGGCCCGGGCGAGGAGCGGCGCCTGAACATGACCGAGGTCGACATCGACGCGCTCTACGCCGACAGCGACATCATCATCGTCTGCCTGCCGCTGACAGCCAAGACCCGCCACATGGTCGACGCCCGGGCGATCGGGCGGATGAAACCGGGCGCCCATCTGGTCAACATCTCGAGGGGTTCGGTGGTCGACGAGGCGGCGGTCGCCGCCGCGCTGGAAAGCGGCCACCTGGCCGGCTACGCGGCGGACGTCTTCGAGCTCGAGGACTGGGCCCTGGCCGGGCGCCCCCGCGAGGTCGACCCGCGGTTGCTGGAGCCCGGCGCCCCGACGCTGTTCACCCCGCACATCGGCTCCGGCGTGACCCAGGTGCGCATGGAGATCGAACGCCAGGCCGCCGATAACATCCTCCACTTCCTGAGCGGCGAGATACCGGACGAAGCCATGGCCAAGGCGGTCGGATAGATGGTGCCGGCACGCCCCTTTCGGACGCCCCATACGGGGTCGGTGAACGCCCGGCCGCCGGGCCGGATTTGCCTTCCCAGCGAACATGGGCTTTCATATCCGGCGCAGGGAAACCCGCCTATAGCGGCCGCGACCATGGACGGACCTGGGTTTTCGAAGGCAGTCTCTACGTTCATGGAGTGGGATCGATGAGCGCGTCTGGCGCCGACGGGGCACCCGAATTCACCATAAAGATCGCAAGCACCGGCGACGCCTTCGGCGTGGCCGCCGGCCAGTCGATGCTCAGCGTCCTGCACGAGAACGGCTACGCGGTTCAGCATTCGTGCACCAGCGGGCTCTGCGGCACCTGCAAGGTGCGCTACCTCGAAGGCGAGCCCGATCACCGCGACATGATCCTCACCGACGACGAGAAGACGGAGTACCTGACCACCTGCATCTCGCGCTGCCGGTCGGGCGAGATCGTCCTCGACCTGCCGCCGCCGGGCGAGGAACCGATCGTGCAGGCGGAAACGCCCTTGGCGGTCGTCGATCAGGACATCTGCGTCGCCTGCCTGACCTGCGTGCGGGCCTGCACCTACGGCGCCGCCGCCATCGACAGCGCGGCCATCGGCGTCGGCGGCATCGTCGGCGCCGCCACCGTCAACCGCGACGATTGCGCCGGCTGCGGCCTGTGCGCCGCCGCCTGCCCGACGGGCGCCATCTCCATGACCCAGTTCAGCGACGGCGAGGTCATCGAACGGTCCGGCGGCTTCGCGCCCCGGCCCGCGTCGGAGCCGCTGGTCGTCGCCTTCGCCTGCCCCCACTGCGCGCCCGCGGTGAACGCCTTCGACGGCGGCGGGAAATCCTCCGGCCTGGAGGTCATGGAGATGCCCTGCACCGGGCGAATCGACAACCTGCACCTGATGCGGACCTTCGAGGACGGCGCCGACGGCGTCATCGTCACCGGTTGCGAGCCCGGGCGGTGCTACCATTCGACCGGCAACCTGAACGCCGCGAAGCGCACCGAGCGGGTGCGCGGCTGGCTCGATGAGGTCGGCCTCGGCGGCCAGCGCCTGGCCATGGTGCACCTGCCGGCCCGCGACGGCGAGCAACCGTTCGCCGAGGCCGCCGGGAAGATGGTGGCGGCGGTCGCCGAACTGGGCCCGAGCCCGCTGCGCAAGGTCGCGCCTGAGCCCGGCGACGAGCCGGCTCCGGAGGACGCGCTGCTGGCCGAGCTTGGATTGCTGTGAGCGGCGGCGAAGTGGGATCGCCGGGGATTTATGTTAGACTGATTTAGAATGATTAAAAAATGAAACGATATTGGGGAACTGAACGATGATCGTCGCCGAGCAAAAATCCTTGCCCGACCTGAAGCGCATGATGAAGGGCAAGAAGAAGGTTCTCGCGGTGGGCTGCGGCACCTGCGTGTCGGTGTGCTTCGCCGGCGGCCAGAAGGAAACCCGGGGGCTGGCCAAGGCCCTGCAGACGGCCGCCGCCGTCGACGGCGACGAACTGGTCGTCGAGGAGAAGACGGTGCAGCGCCAATGCGTGCAGGAGTTCATCGAGCCCCTGGCCGACGACCTCGGCGAGTATGACGCCGTGCTGTCGCTCGGCTGCGGCGTCGGTGTCCAGACGATGGCCGAGCGCTACCCGACGACGCGCGTGCTGCCCGGCCTCGACACCAACTTCATGGGCCAGCCGACTGAGCCGGGCGTCTGGGAGGAGCGCTGCGTCGGCTGCGGCAACTGCGTGCTCGAGTACACCGGCGGGCTGTGTCCGATCACCCGCTGCCCGAAGCAATTGATGAACGGGCCCTGCGGCGGCGCCGAGGACGGCATGTGCGAGGTCGACACCTCGGTGCCCTGCATCTGGACGAAGATCTGGAACAACTCGGAGAACCTCAACCTCATGGACATGCTCATGGAGGTGCAGCCGCCAAAGGACTGGTCCACCAGTCGCGGCGGCGGCATGCGCCGCACCGTGGTCCGTGACGACCTGCATCAGCCCTTCGCCATCGGCAAGGCGACCACCGCCGAGGTCGAAGCCGCGAAGGCGGCCGAGGGGTCGGCCGACGACGGCGTCGCCGCGACGGTCGCCGCCGACCCGGACGCCAGCGCCCGCGAGGACGCCTTCCTCAAGGACCTGGGGCTGGCATGAGCGGCCAAGCGCAAGCCAAGGACGACGCCCCGACGGCGCCGCGCTGGAAGTCCGGCTCCAACCTGGAGCGGGTGCTCGCCGAGGGCCATTTCGCGGTGACCGGCGAGCTGGGTCCGCCGAAGAGCATGAACACGGACCTGGTCCGCAAGAAGATCAGCCAATTGAAGGGCTTCGTCGACGCCGCCAACATCACCGACAACCAGACCGGCATCGTCCGGCTGAGCTCCATCGGCACCGGCATCATCCTCGAACAGGAAGGCCTCGAGGCGGTCATCCAGATGACCTGCCGCGACCGCAACCGGCTGGCCATCCAAAGCGACCTCATGGGCGCCAACATCCACGGCATCAAGAACGTGCTCTGCCTCTCCGGGGACCATCAGTCCTTCGGCAACCATCCCGGCGCGAAGAACGTGCACGACGTCGATTCCATGCAGTTGATCCGCATGGTCCAGGAGATGCGGGACCTGAACAAGTTCCAGGGCGGCGAGGAGATCAAGGGCGGCGGCCCGCGCATGTTCATCGGCACCGCGGCGAGCCCGTTCTCATCGCCGATCCCGATGCGGCCCTACCGGCTGGCCAAGAAGGTCGCCGCCGGCGCCGACTTCGCGCAGACCCAGATGGTCTTCGACATGGACGGCTTCAAGGAATACATGAAGAAGGTGGTCGATCTCGGATTGCACGAGAAGATCGCCATCCTGGCCGGCGTCGGCCCCCTGAAGAGCCCGCCCATGGCGCGCTTCCTGCACGAGCAGATCCCCGGCATCATCGTCCCGGAGGAGAACATCAAGCGCATCGAGGACGCCGGCAAGGGCATCGATTCCGACGACAAGAAGGCCCTCGCCGAGGCCTACCGGGCCGAAGGCATCAAGCTCTGCATCGAGCAGATCCAGGAGATCCGGGAGATCGAGGGCGTCGCCGGCGTCCACATCATGGCGATCCTCTGGGAAGCCGCCATCGAACCGATCGTCAAGGGCGCCGGCCTCTATCCGCGGCCCGAGCCCGCGCCCCTCGACGACGACGCGGCGGAGGACGCCTAGCCCGCCGCCCCGCCAAGGAAGTCGCGGATCGCCGCGATTGTCTCCTCGGGCCGCTCCTCGTGCGGAAAATGCCCGCAGCGGTCGATGAAATGGAAGCGGTTGTCGGTGAACACGCGATGGTAGCCGTCGGTGTAATAGGGCGGCGAACAGGGGTCGTCGGCGCCCCAGACGATCAGCGTCGGGGTCGTCACGATCTTGCCCACGTCGGCCTGCCACTGGGCCACGTCCTCGTTGAGGGCCGCTTGGTAGTGGGCGCAGCCGCCGCGGATCGACCCCGGCTCGGAATAGGCGCGCACGTACTCGGCGATGTCGTCCTCGGTGTAGCTGAAATCGGGATGCGACCAATGCTCCAGGAAGTGTTCGTAGTAGGCGCGCACGTCCTTCGACACCAACGCCTCGACCAGGTCCGGATGCTGGTGAAAGAAGAAGTACCAGCGCTCCGCCGCTTGACCGGGGTCCGAGGTGCGCAGGCTGCCGAGCGGCGGGTAGCGGCCGTTGATGACGACCAGCTTCGACACCCGGTCGGGGTGGTCGAGGGTCATGCGCATGGCGACCCGGGCGCCGATGTCGTGACCGATCAGGATCGCCTCGTCGATGCCGCGGCCGTCCATGATCGCCCAGATGTCGCCGGCGACGGTCGCCTTGTCGTGCGGCCCGTCGGGCTTGCCCGTGTCGCCGATGCCGCGGAGATCGGGGGCGATTGTGCGGTAATCATGACCCAATGCGTCCTGCACATGGCGCCAGCAATAGGAGGTTTGCGGCCAACCGTGCAGCAGAACGACGTCGGCCCCCTCGGCACCGGCGGTGCGCAGATGGTGGTCGAAGCCGTTGGCGGCGATGCGTTCCCGTTCGATCATGTCTCTCTCCTTCCCGGCTCCCCAACTTTACCTATCTGGGCGCTGCCGGTAAAACCGCAACAACGCCGTGATCGCGAGGATCCATGACCGACCCGTCCAGTTCCCAGGCCTTTCCGCCCCGCCACCTGATCTATTTCGCCGATCCCATGTGTTCGTGGTGCTGGGGATTTTCGGTCGCCATCGGCAACATCGTCAAGGAGTTCGGCGCGCGCCTGCCGGTGCGTCTGGTCATGGGCGGCCTCAGGCCCGGCCACATGGTGCCCATGGACGACGACGCCAAGGCGACGACCCGGCGCCACTGGGAGCAAGTCGCCGAGGCCAGCGGCCAACCCTTCAACTTCGACTTCTTCGAGCGCGAGAATTTCGTCAACAACACCGAGCCGGCGTGCCGGGCGGTGGTCGCGGCGCGGCGCCTGGCGCCGGAAACGGCGCTGGCCACGATGGCGGCCGTGCAGCGGGCCTTCTACACGGAGAACCGCGACGTCACCGACGCCGACGAGCTGACCGCGATCGCCGGCGCCCAGGGCCTCGACCCGGACGCCTTTCGCAGGGAGTTCGAGGACATGGACACCATGGACGAAACGCGTGCCGATTTCTGGCTGGCCAAGAACTCGCAGATCAACGGCTTCCCGACCCTTATCGCCGTCCAGGACGATCAGTACCAGGCGGTGACCATCGGCTTCAGCCCCTGGGAGCGAATCGCGCCGGCGCTCCGCGAATGGCTCGGGCCGGCATGACAGCGTTGGCCGAGGCGCCCGAGATCTTCCTGGTCCGCCACGGCGAGACCACCTGGAACCGAATCGGCCGGCACCAGGGCCAGCTGAACTCGGTGTTGACGCTCGAGGGGGTCCGCCAGGCCGAGGCCGTGGGCCGGCGCCTCGGCCGCGAAATCTCCGATTGGCGGGACGTCCGGATCTTCTGCAGCCCGCTCTTTCGCTGTCAGCAGACGGCGGCCGTCGCCTGCGACGCGGCCGGCGTCGACGTCGAGCGGATCGTCTACGACGAACGTCTCCAGGAGCGTCATTTCGGGGAATGGCAGGGCCTCACCGACGCCGAGATCACGGCCCGGTTCCCCGAAGAATGGGCGGCGCGCCAGCGCGACCTCTGGAACTACGTCATCCCCGGCGGCGGCGAGAACTACGAAACGCTGGAACGGCGCCTCGGCGATTGGCTGGCCGAGCAGGAGGCGGGCCAGCGCATCGTCCTGGTCACCCACGGACAGGCCGGACGGGCGCTCAGGCGGCGCTACCTCGGGCTCGCGCCGGATCAAGCCCTCGCCCTTCCCGAGCCGCAGGACGCGGTGATTCATTTGCGGGGCGGCGAGGCGCGGACTCTGGACGGCGATTTCTGAAAATATGATAGACTTAATTTGAAAAACCAATTGGACCGATTTCGTCGATCCGTGTCACCGTGACCGACGACAGTTAGGGAGATCAATACCTTGCCACTCAAAGATATCGTCGTGCACGTCGACAACAGCAACAACGGCGGCGTCCGGCTGGAATACGCCGCGCAGCTCGCGGAAATCCACGACGCCCACCTGGGCGGCCTCTACGTCGGGTCCGACAGCGGCGGCAACGGCACGAAGGCGAGCTACGCCGGCCTCGATCTCGGCGGCCGCTCGCTCAAGGAATACCAGAAGAAGGCCCGCGAGGTCGAAGACATGCGCGCCGAGCACGCGCGCTTCGCCCGGGACGCCGCCCATCAACGGTTCCAGGCCCGGACCGGCGAGACCATCAACAACGATTGGACGGCCGTCACCGGATCGATGATGGAGGCGCTGACCCACCACGCGCGGTTCTGCGACGTCGTCGTCCTCGGTCAGCCGGGTCCGGACAGCGCGCGGTCCTTCGGCGAGACCGTGTCCGACCACCTGATCCTCTCGGTCGGGCACCCGGTCCTGGTCGTGCCCAGCCTGGCGGAGGGGTTCAGCGTCGGCAAGCGGGTGGTCATCGCCTGGGACCGCAGCCCGCTGGCGACCCGCGCCGTTCACAACTCCCGGCCGTTCATGCGGAACGCCGACAGCGTCCACATCCTGGCCATCAACCTCGCGCCGGAAACCCACGGCGGCGGCCTGCCGGGATCGGGCATTCAGGAACACCTGGCCCGTCACGGCATCGAGGCGACGCCGGTGCGGGTCGAGGATTCGTCCGCCGCCATCGCCGACATCATCCTCGAGCAGGCCCAGTCCCTGGATTGCGACCTCATCATCATGGGGGCCTACGGCCAGTCCCGGATCCGCGAGCGGATTCTCGGCGGCAACACCTACCAGTTGCTCAACAAGTCCCCGATACCGCTGTTGATGAGCCACTAGGGTCGGCGGCCGCGCCTACCAGCGCATGTTGATGTTCTTGATGCGCGTATAGCTCAGGAGTTCGTCCAGGCATTCCTCCTGGCCCAGGCCGCTTTGCTTCCAGCCGCCGTAAGGCGCGCCGAGATAGCGGCCCTGGGCGTTGATCCAGACATACCCCGCCTCGATGCGTTCCGCCGTCTGCATCGCCATTTTCAGGTCATTGGTGACGATCGCCGCCGTCAGCCCGTACATCACGCCGTTGGCCTTGGCCAGCATGTCCTCGTAGTCGGACCAGGCGAGCACCGACATCACCGGCCCGAAGATTTCCTGGTGCCCGATGCGCATGTCCGGCGTGACGCCGCCGAACACGGTGGGCTGGACGAAATGGCCGTTGGAGAGCGCCGGATCGGCGGGCTTCTCGCCGCCGGTCAGGAGCACGGCGCCTTCCTCGCGGGCCGAGGCGATGAACCCTTCGACGCGCTCGCGTTGCCGCTCGGAGACCACCGGACCGACCTCCATGCCCTCCAGCCAGGGCATGCCGATGGGCAGGGCTTCCGCCTGCTTGACCAGTTCCTCGGTGACCGCGTTCTGCAGGTTCTGGTGGACGAAGACCCGGGACGTGGACGAACACGACTGGCCCTGGCGGTTCATGTTCATGCCCTTGATCGCCGCCGTGGCGGCTTCCTTGGGGTCGGCGTCGGCGAAGATGATGATCGGGTTCTTGCCGCCCAGTTCCAGGCTCACGTGTTTCAGGCCTTCCGCCGCGTCCCGGGCGATCAGCCTTCCGGTCTCCACCGAGCCGACGAAACCAATGCGCGACACGTCCGGGTGGCGGACCATGGCCGAACCAGTGGCGCCGTCACCGGTGACGACGTTGAAGACGCCGGGCGGCAGGATGCCTTCCGACAATTCCGCGACGCGCAGGCTGGACAGGGGCGCCTGCTCGGAGGCCTTGGCGACCACCGTGTTGCCGGCGGCCAGCGCCGCCGCCGCCTTCTCCACGCAGAACCGGAAGGGGTGGTTGAAGGCATTGATCTTGGCGACCACGCCGTAGGGCTGGCGGTGCGTCAGGTTGAGGTGACCGGCCTGCTGCGACGAGGTCTCGCCCTTGATCTCCGTGAGCAGGCCGGCGAAGAAGAGAAGCGTCGCCGCGGTCCAGTCCACGTCGCCCTTCATGCCGGACAGCGCATTGCCCGAATCGACGCTGTCCATCAGCGCCAATTCGTCCTTGTGGGCCATGAGCTTGTCGGCGAAGGCGTTCAACGCCCCGGCGCGTTCCTTGATCGAGGTCCGGCCCCAATCGCCGAAGGCGGATCTCGCGGCGGCGACGGCGCGCGCCACGTCCGCGTCCGCGGCCAGCGGCACCTCGCCCAGGTGTTCGCCGTTCGACGGGTTGGTCGAGGCGAAGGTCCGCCCGTCGGCGGCGTCCTGCCATTCACCGCCGATATAGAGGCCCTTCGGCGAGAATCCGAGATCGGGACTGGTGGGGACGGTCATGGCCTGGTCTCCCGGTTAGGGCACGATGGCGGCGCGCAGCACGGAGCGGTCGGCGGCGCGGGCGAAGGCCTCGTCCAGTTGGTCGAGGGAAAACTTCGAGTCGACGATCTCCGCGAACGGGAACCGGTCGCGGTTCGCCATGACGAAGTCGAGGGCCTGGATCAGATGGCGGGGATGGTAGTTGTGGACGCCCTTCAAGG
>JAPPPF010000068.1 GCA_028817665.1 Magnetovibrio sp.
TCTCCCAGCCGGCCTCGCCGTCGGCGGCGTCGTGGATTTTCGTGCAACCGAGGACGCGCAGCATCTCGCGGACGAGAGAGCGGATGAATTCCTGGTCATCGACGATCAGAACCGTGATGTCCTCAAGATAATTACTGGCCATCGCTTAACTGCCGATTGCCTTGGGCTTTCTGAGCCTATCTCCCCTAAGTCCCCCAGCGGAAGCCGCTATGAATCGTCCCTTTCCCTAGCCAAGCACCGTTCCGGTATTTTAGTTCCCGAGCACCCCCCCGCGAAAAGGTCTTTTTTTATGAACAAAGTTATACGATCAATTCAACTATTCGATTTGCGCGACGTTGAACAGACGCGGCGGTGCTTCCCAGGCCGGACGCGCCGCGACCAGGGGCAGTTCGCGGGAATTCCCGGCCACCGACGCCTCGACGGCCGCGTAGGTGCCGGCGAACGCGGCGCCGAGGGCGTCCCGGCGGTCACCTGACCGCAAGTAATGCCCCAGCCAAAGGGCGGTAAAGAAATCACCCGCGCCTTTCGCCCGGAGCGCGAGCCGCGGCGCCGACACCAGCCAGGCGCCGCCGGCGTCGACCAGCATGACGCCAAGGTCCGCCGCCGACGCCACCGAGGTCGCGACGACCGCCCCCGCCCCCTGTTCGAGCAGCACCCGCGACGCCGCCGCGACGCCGGCCGGGTCGGCGGCCGGCCGGCCGCTCAGGAGCTCCAGCTCGAAGACGTTGGGAAACAGCACGTCGGCCGCGCCGGCGCGCGCCCTGTAGAAGGCCAGCAGTTCGTCGGCCACGTAGACCCCTTCGTCCCGGTCGCCAATCACCGGATCGCAGCAGATCAGGACGTCGGGCCGGGCGTCGCGGACGGCGGCCCAGGCGGCGGCCGCCGCCTCGCCCGCCGCCGCTGTGCCCAGGTAACCGGTGAGCACGGCACGGCACTCGGCATAGAGGCCGAGCTCGGCGAGACTGTCGAGGGTCGCGGCGATGTCGGCGGCGTCGACGGCGGCGCCCCGCCAGGTGCCGTGGCCCGGGTGGTTGCTGTAGAGCACCGTGTGCACCGGCCAGACCTCGTGGCCCAGGACCTGCAGCGCCAGCACCGCGGCCGAGTTGCCGACGTGCCCGGCGGCGACGTGGGATTGGATCGAGAGAACGCTCATGGCGGCCCAGCTTGCCACACCGACAGCTTGGATTATAGTGCGGCCCGCGTTTCAACCCGCCTGCGAGGAGACCCAAGATGCCCCACGCCGCCCGGCCGCGCCGGTCCGTGCTCTACATGCCCGGTTCAAACCCACGCGCCCTCGAGAAAGGCCGCGGCCTCGCCGCCGACGCGCTGATCCTGGACTTCGAGGACGCGGTGGCGCCGGACGCCAAGGCGATGGCGCGCGAGCAGGTCGCGGCGGCGCTCGGCGAAGGCGGCTACGGCCAGCGCGAGCTGATCGTCCGGGTCAACGGCCTGGATTCGCCCTGGGGCGCCGACGACCTCGCGGCCGTCGCCCGGATGGGCGCCGACGCGGTGTTGCTGCCGAAGGTCGAGAACAAGCAGATGATCGCCGACGCCATCCAGGCCCTCGACGCCGCCGGCGGCCCGGCCGAGTTGCCCATCTGGTGCATGATGGAGACACCCTTGGCCATGCTGCACGCCGAGGAGATCGCCTTCGCCGACCCCCGCGTCGGCTGCCTGGTCATGGGCACCTCCGACCTGGCCAAGGACCTCAACGCGCACCACACGCCCGACCGGCTGCCGTTCATGGCCTCGCTGGAGCTCTGCATCCTGGCGGCCCGCGCCGCCGGCCTCGCGGTCCTCGACGGCGTCCACTTGGACCTCGACGACGACGACGGTTTCCGGCGTTCCTGCCAACAGGGCCGCGAGCTCGGCATGGACGGCAAGACCCTCATTCACCCGAAGACCATCGCCGCCGCCAACGAGGTGTTCGCGCCGTCGGCCGACGAGGTCGCCTGGTCGAAGCGCATCATCGCCGCGCACGCCGAGGCCGAGGCCGAGGGCCGCGGCGTGCTCCTGGTCGACGGCAAGCTGGTCGAGAACCTGCACGTCGAGGCCGCCCGGCGCCTGGTCGGCATGGCCGACGCCATCGCCGCCATGGACGCGGCGGCGGCAGCGGCGGAGTAACCGGCTCATGGCGACGAAGACCAACCCCGGCAATTTCTTCGAGGATTTCCGCATCGGCCAGGAGATCGTCCACGCCACGCCCCGGACCGTCACCGAGGGCGACATGGCGCTCTATACCGCCCTCTACGGCCCGCGCTTCGCGGTTCAATCGTCGGACGCCTTCGCCGGCGACCTGGGCCTGCCCGGCGCGCCCGTCGACGACCTCCTGGTCTTCCACGTGGTGTTTGGCAAGACGGTTCCCGACATTTCCTTGAACGCGGTGGCCAACCTGGGCTACGCGGCCGGTCGCTTCGGCGCCCCGGTCTATCCCGGCGACACCCTGGCGACGACGTCCGAGGTGATCGGCCTGAAAGAGAACTCCAACGGCAAGACCGGCGTCGTCTACGTGCGCTCGGTCGGGCGCAATCAGACCGGCGAGGCGGTGCTCGACTACGTGCGCTGGGTGATGGTCCGCAAGCGCGACCCGGAAGCGCCGGCGCCGGAAACGGTGATCCCGGAGCTTCCCGGCGCCGTCGCCGCCGGAGACCTCGCCGTGCCCGACGGCCTCGAGCTCGGCGCCTACGACCCGGGCCTCGCCGGCAGCCCCAACCTCTGGGAGGACTACGAGGCCGGCGAGAAGATCGACCACGTCGACGGCATGACCATCGAGGAAGCCGAGCACATGATGGCGACGCGCCTCTACCAGAACACGGCGAAGGTGCACTTCGACCAATTCGCCGCCGACGCTGGGCGCTTCAAGCGGCGCCTGATCTACGGCGGCCACATCATCTCGCTCGCCCGCGCGCTCAGCTTCAACGGCCTCGCCAACGCCTTCAAGCTGGCCGCCATCAACGGCGGTGCCCACACCAACCCGACCTTCGCCGGCGACACCATCTACGCCTGGTCGGAGGTGCTGGAGAAACTGGAATTGCCGGACCGCGCCGACCTGGGCGCGCTCAGGCTGCGCACCATCGCCTGCAAGGACCAGCCCTCGGCGGCGTTCCCGGACAAGGGCGAGGACGGCCGCGCGGCCGAATCGGTGGTCCTCGATTTCGACTACACGGTGCTGATCCCGCGCCGCGCCTGACCCGGCGCCGCGCTCAGACACCTGGCCGGCGTCAAGCATAGACCGAAGCCGCGGACGGCTAATTCCTTGGAAAGACTCAGTATAGTCGGACCGAATGCTTGAACCGGCGCGGCGAGCCAAAGGACTCGCGGCGCGTCTCAAAAATAAAGTTGTGTGCGATTCGACGCTTTGATAATAAAAGAGGCGTCAGGGACGTAGGTCCTGGGAAACCTACGAACGCGCCGCCGAGACAGCGCCCTGACGCCTCTTGGAGCCGGCCAGGCTCCGCGCACTTGAAAGCGGCTCCTCGCTTCACCTTTCCTCCGTTCGGACGCACCCTGGGCAGAGATCATCCAGCGGAGTAGAGGTGTGGTCCGTGTCCGTGCGAACACCCGTCGCCGGGCCCCCGCGGGACGCGCACCGCCGCAGCAAAAAGCCCCTTACGCAAACGGACCTACGGGTGTGTTCTTCCGCCGGGCGAAACCCGAGGTCGAACGGACCCAATGGGGACCGGAGCCCCCACGGCCGCCACGTTAACTCCCGGAGGAGCCCGGTTCAGCGGCCTGTTGGCGTCGCACCCGCGCCGGCCGAAGCCGACGAGAAGATCCGCCGCCTCGCGGAGCAAGCCCGCCCCCCACCAGGGAGATGGACCGTCCACGAAAGGTCCGCCTCGCGGTATACGAGGCTTTTGCCGGCTCAGGACAGCACAGCGACGCCGAAGCACCCCCATACCTCATCCCTTGCCTTCCCGTCGAACACCTCGGGCCGAAACCCTCGGCGTTCTCCGGGTCGCCACCGCGACGTTTCGGGCCCGTGGCGAACCACCGATCCTCCACGCCAAGATGGCGACGACGCTTTCGCGTGCAGGCGTAGGATGCTGCCGATGCCGTTCCCGAATCAACACGTAAACCTGGGGGTAAGGTTAGTTTTCTGTGCATAACCCGCGGCCGTTTTCACATACGTTCCACAGCTTATCCACAGGCTGCCCGAGGCGCCGGAGGAAACCGCAATGAATTCAATTCGTTCATCGCGGCGCGCCCGGAGCGGCGCCGGTCGCGGGTCGCCGGCACCGCCCGGCGACGACTTCCGGACGACGGAAGTCATGGCCGCGCATTGTCCGGAAAACGACTGTAATTGGTGGTATACATTATTCCATTGTTGCCGGTTTTACTTGAGCCGGTGGCGACATTGACTTGCCCGGAACCTGCCTTTACGTATGGGTTCAGGGCCGCCCCACGAGGCGGACAGGGTTGTCCATTGAAAGAGGCTCGGCCATGGCAAACACGAACCGGCCGCTCTCGCCGCACCTGCAGGTCTACCGGCCGCAAATCACGTCCATTCTATCGATCACCCACCGGATTACTGGCGTCGCCCTGACCGGCGGCGCGGTGCTGTTTTCCTATTGGATCATGGCCGCCACCTACGGACCGGAAGCCTTCGCCAGGGCGCAGGCGGTATTCGGATCGTGGTTCGGCCAACTGGTGCTGTGGGGCATGGTCTTCTCGCTGTTCTTCCATCTCGGCAACGGCATCCGGCATCTCGGCTGGGACATCGGCTGGGGTTACGAACTCGACAAGCTCCGGACCAGCGGCTGGCTGACCGTCGTCTTCGCCGTCGCCATGACCGTGTTGACGCTGGTCGTCGCCTACGCGGCGGCGGGAGGCTGAGCATGGACATGCGCTCCCCGCTTTCCCGCGTCCGCGGCCTCGGTTCGTCGAACGACGGCATCCATCACTGGTGGGTGCAGCGGCTCACCGGCATCGCCTTGGTACCGCTGGTCCTGTGGTTCGTGTTCTACGGCGTGGCCCTCGCCAGCGCCGACCTGGCCACCGTCAAGGCCTGGGTCGGCAGTCACTACAACCCGGCGCTGTTGATCCTCCTGATCGTCTGCCTGTTCCACCACGGCCAGCTCGGCCTGCAGGTGGTGATCGAGGACTACGTCCATACGGAAAGCACCAAGGTGGCGCTGCTGATCCTCGTCAAATTATCCGCCGTGCTGCTCGGCGCCTGCTCGGCCTTCGCCGTTCTCAGACTGACTTTCGGAGGCTGACGCCCCATGACCAAGGCATACGAAGTCATCGATCACAAATACGAAGTCGTCGTCGTCGGCGCCGGCGGCGCCGGGTTGCGCGCCACCATCGGCATGGCCGCGGCCGGCTTGAAGACCGCCTGCATCACCAAGGTGTTCCCGACGCGCTCGCACACGGTGGCCGCCCAGGGCGGCATTTCCGCGGCGCTCGGCAACATGGCCGAGGACCACTGGGAATGGCACATGTACGACACCGTCAAGGGCGCTGACTGGCTCGGCGACCAGGACGCCATCGAATACATGTGCCGGGAAGCCGTGCCGGCGATCATCGAGCTCGAGCACTTCGGCATGCCGTTCTCGCGCACCGAGGAAGGCAAGATCTACCAACGGCCCTTCGGCGGCCACATGCGCAACTTCGGCGAGGACCCGGTGCAGCGCGCCTGCGCCGCCGCCGACCGCACCGGCCACGCCATGCTGCACACGCTCTACCAGCAATCCCTGAAGCACGAGGCCGAGTTCTACGTCGAATACATCGCCCTCGACCTGATCATGGGGTCGGACGGCACCTGCGAGGGGGTCATCGCCTGGAACCTGGACGACGGCACCATCCACGCCTTCCGCGGCCACCTGGTGGTGTTCGCCACCGGCGGCTACGGGCGGTCGTACTTCTCGTGCACGTCGGCGCACACCTGCACCGGCGACGGCCACGGGATGATCGCGCGGGCCGGCCTGCCGCTGCAGGACCAGGAGTTCGTGCAGTTCCACCCGACCGGCATTTACGGCTCGGGCTGCCTGATCACCGAAGGCGCGCGCGGCGAAGGCGGCTACCTCACCAACTCCGAGGGCGAGCGCTTCATGGAACGCTACGCGCCGACGGCCAAGGACCTGGCCAGCCGCGACGTGGTCTCGCGCTCGATGACCGTCGAGATCCGCGAGAAGCGCGGCGTCGGCGCCGAGGGCGATCACATCGACCTGCATCTCGAGCACCTGGACGCCGACCTGCTGCACGAGCGGTTGCCGGGGATCACCGAGTCGGCGCGCATCTTCGCCGGCGTCGACGCGACCCGCGAACCGATCCCGGTGCTGCCCACCGTGCACTACAACATGGGCGGCATCCCGACCAACCACATGACCGAGGTGCTGCGCCCGACGGCCGACGACCCGGACGCCGTGGCGCCGGGCCTGATGGCCATCGGCGAATGCGCCTGCGCCTCGGTTCACGGCGCCAACCGCCTCGGCACCAACTCCTTGCTCGACCTGGTCGTGTTCGGCCGCGCCGCGGCGATCCGCGCCCGCGAGCTGGTCAAACCGGGCGAACCGTTGCGCCCCTTCCGCGAGGGCTGCGCCGACGCGGCCTTGTCGCGCCTCGACAAGATGCGCTTCGCCAAGGGCGGCACCAAGACGGCGGAACTGCGCCTGCGGATGCAGCGGATCATGCAGAACAACGCCGCCGTGTTCCGCACCTCTGAGGTGCTGAGCGAGGGCGTCCAGTTGATGAACGACGTCTGGACCGGTCTCGAGGACATCCACGTCACCGACCAGTCGATGATCTGGAACTCGGACCTGGTCGAGAGCCTGGAGCTCGAGAACCTGATGATCAACGCCATGACCACCATGTACTCGGCCGAGGCCCGCAAGGAGAGCCGGGGCGCGCACGCCCACGAGGACTATCCGGACCGCGACGACGAGAACTGGATGAAGCACTCCCTCGCCACGATCGACGACAAGGGCACCGTGAAGATGGATTACCGCCCGGTTCACGCCTACACGCTGACCGACGAGGTCGACTACATCGAACCCAAGGAACGGGTCTACTAAGGGAACCGCAGCACCATGGTCGAACTGACACTCCCCGCCAATTCGCGACCCACCGAGGGTAAGTCGTTCCCGGCCGAGGCCGGCGCCAGCAACGTCAAGACCTTCAAGGTTTACCGCTACGACCCGGACAGCGGCGACAACCCGCGCATCGACAGCTTCGAGGTCGACCTCGACAAGTGCGGGCCGATGGTCCTCGACGCGCTGATCAAGATCAAGAACGAGGTCGATTCGACCCTCACCTTCCGGCGCTCGTGCCGCGAGGGCGTGTGCGGGTCCTGCGCCTTCAACATCGACGGCGCCAACACGCTCGCCTGCACCAAGCCGATCTCGGAGATCAGCGGCGACGTGAAGATCTATCCGTTGCCGCACATGCCGGTGATCAAGGATCTGGTCCCCGACCTCAACGGCCCCTATGCCCAGTACCGGGCGATCGAACCGTGGCTGCAGGCCGACACCCCGGCGCCGAACCGCGAACGGCTGCAGAGCCGCGACGACCGGGCCAAGCTGGACGGGCTCTGGGAATGCATCCTGTGCTTCTGCTGCCAGACCAGTTGCCCGAGCTACTGGTGGAACGGCGACCGCTACATGGGCCCGGCGATCCTGCTGCAGGCCTACCGCTGGATCGCCGATTCGCGCGACGAGGCGACGGGCAAGCGCTTGGACAGCCTGAACGACGGCTTCCGCCTGTTCCGCTGCCACACGATCATGAACTGCACCAACACCTGCCCGAAGAGCCTCAATCCCGGGCAGGCCATCGGCAAGATCAAGGAGGCCGTGTTCCAGCGGCTTTAGCGGGCCGGCGACGCGGCTCAGGCGAGATCGATCTTGCCGTCGATGTCGGTGCTCAATCCCAGTTCCTCGATGCTCAACGTCACCTTGGCGTTGACCGATCCGTCGCCGCCAAGGCGCCCGTCCTCGACGGCGGCGCGGACCGCCGCCTCGATCTCGCGCTGCGAGGTCACGCCGACCTGCTTGAGGAACTTCCGCACCTGCATGTTGAAAACGTCTTCGTCCAAAATGGCCTCCCATAATTCTTTGAATCGGCCCTTTTCATAGGGCCGCTTGAACCGTAGATTCCGACCCGACCGGGCGCGGCCCCGACTATAGGGACGACGCGGCGGCCGGGCAATGGAGACGACGCCGGCCCTGGCGAAGGAGGACCGAATATGTACATGCCGAAGCACTTCACCGAGACCGACCCGGCCGTGCTGTCCGGACTGATGCGGCGATACGGATTCGCCCTGCTGGTCACGGCCAAGGGCGAAACGCCCCTGGGCACGCACATTCCCCTGCACCTGGAGGACGACGGCGGCAACAGCGTTCTGCTCGGCCACGTCGCCCGCGCCAACGACCACTGGCGCCACTTCGACGGCGCCACCGAGGCGATGGCGGTGTTCCAGGGTCCGCACGCCTACATCTCGCCGAACTGGTACGAGGCCGACAACCTGGTGCCCACCTGGAACTACGCCACCATTCACGCCTACGGCCGGCCGCGCGCCATCGAGGATTCGGGAAAACTGGTCGATCTCCTGTGGCGGCTCGTCGGCGACTACGAGTCCGACGCCACCGGCAACTGGTCCATGGACCGGCTAAGCTCGAAACAGGTCGAGGCGCAGATCAAAGGCATCGTCGGCTTCGAAATGCCCATCGAGCGCCTCGAGGGCAAGTTCAAGATGAGCCAGAACCGCCCGGCGGCCGATGCCCTGGGCGCGGCCGACGGGGTGCGCGGCTCGGGCGCGCCGGAGGCAGACCTGGTCGCCGCCGAGATGGAAGCCCGCATCCAGCGGCGGTGAGCCGCCGCCCGGCTACTTGGTCGGCCGGCCGCGGCAATCGACGCCGGCGGCGACGATCGGCTCGTCGGCGGTCGAGCACGCCGCCGTGGTGGTCAGGCCGGGCGCCTCGGCCGCGAGGAACTTGGCGATGGCGTTCGGTCGGTTGCCCCGGAAATACAGGCAGGGATAGGCATCGCGGAGGGCCGACAGGGCGACCGGCCCGTCGTGGTTGCGGAGCACCGGCGGGCGCCGCTGGTTCCAGTCGTCGATCCAGTAGACGTTCGGCGGCGTCACCGCCTTCAGGCGCCCGGTGAACCGGAAGCCGGTGACCCGGTCGCCGAGGCTGAGCGCGTAGACCGGATGGCTGGCCGAATAGATGTAGATCTGGGCGCACCGTCCGAACGGCCGCGCGTCAACGGACGCGGCCAACGCCTGGCGGGTCGTCAGGTGGTCGTCGAGGCGCAGCACGCCCGCCGCCTGCACCGCCGCGACCGCCGCCAAGGCCACGGCGGCGGCGCCGGCGGCGCCGAACGGCGGCGACCAGCGGCGCGTCGCCAGACGCCACAGCAGGCGGACGGAGAGCAGCACCGAGAGCGCGCTCAGCATGTAGGCCGGGATCATGTAGAAGGCCACCGGCTGCTTGGCGACGAGGACGACCTGCGCCAGCTGCGCCGCCGTCACCGCGAACAGCACCCGGGTCTCGCGGACATCCGCCTCGCTGGCGTCGCGGCGCCGCCAAAAGCCGACCCCCAGCGTCACCAGGGCCAGGGCCATGGGCACCTTCAGGCTCGGCCGCTTGAGGATCTTCAGGAAGGACTGCGGATAGGCCTCCGGGTCGATCACCGTCTTCGGACCGGAATCGTAATCGCCGGCGCCGACGGCGACCCGCGTCATCCAGTCGATGAACTCGGCCCAGGCCCCTGCCGCCGGCAGCATGAAGATCAGGAAGGCCAGGGCCGCCGCTGCCAGATAGGCGAGCGCCATGCGGCGCGCGCCGGGCAACAGCAGCGGCAGCAGGCAGATCGGCGCGAAGGTCAGCGTGGTCGCGACCCCGAGGCCGGGGATCAGTCCGACGGCGGCGCCGCAGGCCGCCG
>JAPPPF010000056.1 GCA_028817665.1 Magnetovibrio sp.
CGCCCCAAATGACGAATTTTGTCGCAGCCTCGGCAAATTTAAAAATCTTACGGTTAGATTCAGGCGAACCATCTAGCGTGCCTGTCCTGTCGCCGACTTCACCAACCAGGGAAGCGCCAATCATGCCGAACGGGGTTAGACCGATTGCTACCACGATGGCCAGTCCGAAAATGACGAAAGAATACAAAACTATTTTCCATAGATACGACCACTCGGTGGAGTAAATGCTGTAAGTGAGCCGAGCTTCAGGATGCCCGTGACCATACAAGACCAAGCGGTGCCACGCAGTGATCATCGGGATAGTCAGAGCACTAACAAGCAACGAGTAGGCCGCCACAACGGCAACTTGCCATGTGAAAATACCAGATTGAAGATCGATAGAGTCGGTCATCCACCGAAGCATTGGCACTTGGAATATGAACGCAGCCAGGGGAATTGCTACCAACTTGAGCGATAGCTTCGGATTGTAAACAAAGACTAGATACGATGCTCTGACGATACGCCAGACCGGCAACTTGACCAGTTCAGGGACCCTGTTCATCCATCACCCTCTCTCGTGAGATATAACCTTAGAGAGGGGAATTTCTGATTTCAATTTCCATCAATGATTACTTGCCGACGTATCGGATCCGATAGATGGCGCCTGCCCGGTCGTCGGAGACCAGGAGCGAGCCGTCACGCATCTCCTTGACGTCGACGGGCCGGCCCCAGGCTTCGCCGTCGGGGCCGAGCCAGCCTTCGGCAAAAATCTCCCGGCCGATGGCCTTCTTCGTCTTCTTGTCGAACTTCACCCGGGTGACGCGGTAGCCGTCGGGGATGCTCCGGTTCCACGATCCGTGCTGGGCGACGAAGGCGTCGCCCCGGTACTGGGGCGGGAACTGGCTGCCGGTGTAGAAGCTCACGCCCAAGGCCGCCACGTGGGCGCCGAAGTTGACCACCGGGAAGGTGGCCTTCCTCGGCACCGGGCGGCCGCGGAAGTCCGGCGTGCGGTCCTTGCCGCCGCCGTACCAGGGGAAGCCGAACCAGAGGCCCTTCCGGGGCGCGTAATTGAACTCGTCGGGCGGGCTGTCGTCACCCATGTTGTCGGCGCCGTTGTCGGTGAAATAGAGCTCGCCCGTGCCGGGCTGGAAGGCGAAGCCGACGGAGTTGCGGATGCCGGACGCGTAGATCTCGGGCGCGCCGCCGGTCGGTTTGAAGCGCACGATGGTGCCTTCCAGGCCGCTGACTTCGCAGATGTTGCAAGGCACGCCGATGGCGACATACAGCATCCCGTCCGGGCCGAAGCGCGCGTAGCGCCAGCCGTGCCAGGGATCGTCGACCAGTTTGTCGTAGAGGACTTCCGGCTTGGCCTGCGCCAGCGTCTGCAGGTCGGGTGCGCGGTAGCGGACCAGCCGGTGCTGTTCGGCGACGTAGAACCAGCCGTCCTTCCAGTCGATGCCGTTGGCCAGCTTGAGGCCGTCGAACAAGACGCCGACGGCGTCGGCGCGGCCGTCCCTGTCCTCGTCGATGACGGCGTGGATCACCGGGCCGCGGCTGCCGACCAGGATCACCCCCCAGTCCTCCAACAGAACCATGGTGCGGGCCTTCGGCACCCGGGCATAAAGCTCGATCTTGAAGCCGTCTGGGAGATTGATGCGGGCCAGCGGATCGCCGCCCTGGGCCGCCGCCGGGGCGGGCGCCAGCGTCAGCCAGCCGAGCGCGGCGGCGAGGCCGAGGAGGCGGCGCATCAGCCGTCCCCGGCCAACGGGCGCACGTACTGGGGTTCCGTGTCCCAGGGGAAGAACACCCAGACCTCCTGCGCCACCTCGTGGACGAAGGTGTCGACGTGGGCGAGACCCTGGGGTTTCGCGTAGACGGTGGCGAAATGCGCCTTGGGCAGGATCTCGCGCGCTGCCTTGGCGGTCGAGCCGGTGTCGACGAGGTCGTCGAGCAGGAGCCAGCCCGCGCCCTCGGCGGCGACGGCGCGTTCCGGCACCTTGAGGACGTTGAGGTTTCCCTGCACCTGCTCGTCGTAGCTGGTGATGCAGAGCGTGTCGACGACCCGGATCTCCATCTCGCGCGCCACGATGGCCGCCGGCACCAGCCCACCCCGGGTCAGCGCGACGATGCCCTCCCAGGGGCCGAGGCCCAAGAGCTTCCGGACCAGCGCCTTGGTGTCTCGGTGCACGTCGGCCCAGGTGACCGAGCGGCTTTCGATGTCGTCTCGCAATTGGACCACGCCGTTCTCCTCGCCCCTTTCCGCCGACGATTTAAGCGCATCCCCATGGCCGAGGCAATTCGGGCGCAAACGAAAACCGGCGCCCGAGGGCGCCGGCTCGAGAATTCATCGATCCACCGGTCAGCGCAGGTACAGGTGCACCTCGTTGTTGCGCGCCGAGGCGGCGGTCTTCGCCGAAACCGCGACGCGGGCCGGCGGCAATCCCATTTCGATCAAGGAGCGCAGCACGCCTTCCGCGTGGCGCCGCGCCTTGTTCGAGTTCAGCGCGACGCGCGCCTGGCCGCCCGACGACGGCGCCACGGCGACGAGGTCGAAGACCGCGTCGGGACGCTGTTCGAGGACCCGGCTGACGGCGTTGTAGAGGGCCTGCTGATAGGGCACGTCCTGGCGGTCGAAGCGGACCACGACCAAGGGCCGGCGGCCCGCCGTCGATAGCGGCGCGCCGGCCGAGACCTGGACGCCGCCGCCGGCACCGGCCATGGCGACGTTGAGCAGGCTGCCGCCGTAGATCTCGCCGGCCTTGATGCCGGCCGACATCAGGTTGAGGTTGGCGCGCTCGGTGGAGACGTAGTTGGTCTGGCGGCGCACGTCGTTGGTGACTTCCTTGAACAGACGGTCGATCAACACGTCGGTGCGGTTGACCTCGTCCTCGAGGATCGCCAGCTGGCGGTGGTCCTCGTCGATGGCGCCGGAGATCGAGAAGGCGGCCTTCGCCGATTCGGACAGGAACGAAGACATGGTCGCCGAATTGGCGATCGAGCCCTGCAGCGTGTTCATGGACGCCACGTCCTGGGCGAGGCGGTCGAGGTCCGACTGGGCGCTCTTAAACTGTTGCACCAGGATCGGGTTGCCGGGCGTGGTGCCGACCTGGAGGCGTGCGTTCACCGCGGCGATGGTGCCGTGGTAGCGCTGCGAGTTGCCGACCAGTTGGCCGCGCAGTTTCTGCAGCTGGCCGTTCTGGGACGAGATATTGCCCTGCAGGCGCCGCAGCTCCTCGCGCAACTCGACCACCTTCTTGCCGGTGAAGGTGCCGGTGGGGGCGCCGGCGGTGACGCCGGTGGGCTCGAAATTGCCGGTGCCGAGGGGCGGTTGGCCGGTCGCCGCGCCCTGCTGGGGCGCGGCCGACGGCGCCGCGGCCTTCTGAGCGGGCTGCGCCGGCGCTTCGGCGGTTTGTTTTTCGCCGCCGGCCGGGTCTTCGCCGGTCAGCGACGGCCAGAGCGAGCTGTCGGTGAAAGAGCACGCCGGCAGCAACAGCGCCGAGCCCACCAACAATGTCCGGAATCCTTTGAAATTCATCCTGCGTGATAGCCTTTTAATTACGGTACCCCGGTTCGCGCTTCCTTATGCTTCTCACCGCCTTTATTTTCTCTTAACGGGCCTCTGGAAGCGTTGATCCCCTTATGCTTTGAAGGTGATACTACTCAAAGGCCGTGGATGCGACAAGTTCCTATTTTTTCATCGATTTTCGGCGCTTCGGCGGGATCGGTCGGGGTGCGGCGCCGGCGCCCGCGAACGGCTGCCAGATGGTCTTGCCATGGTCCGGCGAACCGGGTAGGTTCCGCTCGCCTCACGCTTGAGGCCTGCGCCCGTAGCTCAATTGGATAGAGCGTCTGACTACGGATCAGGAGGTTGGGGGTTCGAGTCCTCCCGGGCGCGCCAATTATATCAATAAGTTATGCCAATAATCCTTGGGCCGTCGCCTTTGCATTTATCACCAGGCTAACAACTGGGCTAACGTTTACGCCATGAAACAGCGATCCCCATCATTCGTGGCCGAGCACCTGCCATGCGATCTCAGGACGGTGAAAGTTTACTAATCTCACCTTTCGGCCGCAGGCATGTTTTGCCATCCAGTCGCGGCGAGTTTGGCTAGGTTTTCGGGCCGTATGGCTCAAGGTTTTTCACGCATCTCATCCAGGCCTGTGAGCAAGTCCCCCCACCCCCAAGAGGCGCGACTAATCCGGGGGGTGTTGTCCTCCTCTCACACACAATTTTTTCAAATTTCAAAAATCATCCAGTCAATGTCATTTTGTAAGAAGTTAGGGCGAGAGGTTTTCACTCAGGATGATCTCCTCGACAGCATCGATGCCAGCATCTCTGATCTTGCGGAAGTCATGGACTTGGTCCCGCCGCAGCCCAAGATCAGCGATTGTCGATTGCTCACCGTTGCCTCTCCCAACGGTGCCGCCACCAGTTGTCAACTCGCCTCTCTCCTGGCCCGCATCGATCTCATCAGCCATCCGCACCTCTGCGCGGACGACCGCTAAAGTGAGGCTCTGTCCCGTGGCCTTCTACAACTGGCATGTAGACATGCTAAAGTCTCGCGATGAGAGCCGCTACGTTCGTTACTCTACTGGGCATAGCCGGGTCCGCCGTCGCGGGGGAACCAACGGTCTTGACCGGCAACGTCACTAAGGTCCGAGACGGCGACACCATCGAAGTTGGACGCATCCCGATCCGCTTGATTGGCGTCTCCGCGCCGGAACTCGACGAGCCGCTGGGCCAGCAGTCGAAGAAGTTCATGGTCGATCTGGTGATGGGCAAGCGGGTGCGGTGCGTCCTCGACGGGTCGAAGACCTACGATAGGTTCGCTGGTATCTGCTACCTTGAAGGCAAGGACATCGGCGCGGCGGTCATCGATGCCGGTCTGGCGCGGGACTGCCTTAGGTTTTCGGGCGGGAGGTATAGGGCAGTCGAGACAGCGGCAGCGCGGGAAAGCATCAATTTACCGAAGTATTGCTGGTGACGTGTGCGATCAGTGGACGGTTTTGTCTGCTCTCTCGTCGATGTTGAAGGGGATATCAATGGATTTCTTACTAAAAGACTATGAAGGCCCGACGATTGCGGAATGGCTGGATCATCAACAATCCTTAATCAATGAGGTGCCCCTAGATTTGTAGACGCCTTGCTTGGTAATTTTGGAAGCAAGGGAGAGCTATCATGTCGGGACGGATCAGATTTAACGAGGCGTTCAAGCGGGACGCGGTTTCGCAGGTTGTCGAGCGGGGTTATTCGGTGCGGGACGTTGCCGAGCGGTTGGGGATCAGCACGAAGTCGCTTTACACATGGAAGGCTCAGTTTTCGAAGCCGGCGACTGTTCGCGATGATGAGGCGGCGCTCGCATCGGAACTGCGTCGCATGAAGCGCGAGCTGGCGCGGGTGACCGAGGAGCGCGACATCCTAAAAAAGGCGACCGCGTACTTCGCCAGAGAATCCCGGTGAGGTACGCGTTCATCGAGGCGCATCGGGCCGAGAAGCCGCGCGGTGGCGGGGGTGCCCGCCGCCGCGCGGCGATCCGCGGACGGCCGGCCACCGGCAGTCGAATAAAGGACAAAATCATGACGACCAACGCTTCCTCAGGCGGCGCCCTGGGCGCCCGTCTCTTTAGTTTCGGGGTGATCACCGACACGCATCTCAACCAGGCCGAGGCCGAATGCAGTTCGCCCTTCGAGGTCAACATGCTGGCGAACGGGCGGATGCGTCATGTGATACGGGATCTGAACGCCCGGGACCTGGCCTTCGTCATCAACGTCGGCGACCTCATCCATCCGGTGCCGGCGCTGCCCGACCTCTATGCGGCGGCGGCGGCGCGGTTCCACGAGCAGGTGGCCGAGCTCGAGCACGATCTCTACCTGACACCGGGCAACCACGACATCGGCGACAAGCCGAACGATTGGGCGCCGGTGGCCGGCATCTGCGACGACTATATCGCGCTCTGGGAGAAGCATTTCGGCGCCCAGTACCAATCCTTCGACCACGCGGGCTGCCACTTCATCATCATCAACGCCCAGATCATCAATTCGGGCCTCGCCGCCGAGGCCGAGCAGCGGGCCTGGCTGGAGGCCGACCTGGAGGCCAACCGGGGCAGGCGGATATTCATGCACAGCCACTATCCGCCCTACTTCACCCGGCCCGGCGAGGAAGAGAACTACGACAACATCGGCGAACCCGGCCGAACCTGGATGCTCGATCTGCTCGAGGCCTACCAGGTGGAGGCCCTGCTGATCGGTCACGTCCACAACTTCTGGTATAATCTCTACGCCGACACCGATTGCTATCTGCTGCCGTCGACGGCGTTCGTCCGTCAGGACTACGCGGAGATGTACCGCATCGCGCCCGGCCCCGATGACGAAGCCGGCCGCAACGACCGCCCGAAGCTCGGTTATTTCGTCGTCCATGTCCACGAGGGCGGACACCTCTGCGAAGTCGTCCGGACCTACGGCGAAACCGCCGAGGCGGGAGACGGAGGCGGAGACGGGCCGCGGTCGTCGCCCGTCGGGTTCATTCACCCGCATCTCAACGCAAGGGTGCCGCTGGGTTTCGACATGCGGCAGAACTGGATGGAGCAGGTGGAAATTCCGCCGACCGGCGGCCTCGACGAGTTCGACCGCAAGGAGGTCCGCAACGACTATCCGTTGATGGCCTGCTGGGAAATGGGGATCCGGAAGCTGCGGGTGCCCTACCGCGACCTGATGGTCGCCGACAACGTCGAGCGGATGCGGACGTTGAAGCGCCACGGTCACGAGTTCACGCTGTTCACCTTCGGTGATCCCGACGCCCGGGCGCGACAACTTATTTTAGAGAACCAGGATATCTTCTCCGCCTGGGAGATCGGCGTGAACTGGGATGTGCTGGAGCGGGTCGTCGGCGGCATCGGCGAGGTTGCCCGGCAGACCGAAATTCCGGTTTACCTGACCCGGTTGCGCTCGATCGACGAACTGCGGGCCGAGGCCGGACGCTACTACCATGTCATCAACCAGGGCTTCCTGGCCGACGACGCGGCGCAGATGCGCGGGCTGCTGGCGCGCGACGAGCTCGCCGGCGCCGTCGCCGGGTTCGTGTTCCGCCTGACCCTCGACGCCGAGCCGTGGCGGACCATCGAGACCGCCGCCGGGCTCGCCGCCGACATGGGCGTCGGCGCCTCGGTGCATCTGCGGATGTGTGGCGGCAACCCGGCGGAGGCGACCACCGACGACCTCCTCAGCGCCAACCGGCTCGCCGAGGCGATGGCGGCCGCCACCCTGACCGAGAACCTCTGCGTCTTCGCGGACACCTTCGCCGACTTCGACCGCGGCTACCTCGTCCGCAACGGCGTCGTCGACCGGTTGTGCAACCCGCGGCTCGGCTTCCACGTCGTCAAACACCTGAACGCCTGGTTGAACGGCGGCGATCCGGCGCCCCGTCCGACCGGCCTCGAGGCGGCGCCGGGGGCGCGCGTCGTCGCCTTCGAGGCGGGGCCGCGATTGGTGCTCCCGGAGGCGCCGCTGGCGTCCTTGGAGATCGCCGGTTCGGCGGAGGCCCGGCCGCGCGAGTACATCGACCTCGGCAGCGGCCAGGTGCGTCCGCTCGGCGCTGTTTCCGACGCCGGCGAGGGGATGCGCGTCGATTTCGCCGAGACGGTGTCGGCGCCAGTTCTCCTCCGCTAGGCGCCGCGCCGGTGCCGCCCGACCACCATTAGTGGATCGCCATTTGAGCCGAGTCGCCGATTCCGATTCGGAATCATGCTGTCGCGGGTGGCTTAGAATATTGATAACAAATGGGAATCGGAAATTCACCGCGTATGTGAACATTCGTGAATTTGGGCTTGTAATTTTCTTACAATTTTCCCGACGGCCGGCGAAATATTTGGATTTCGAAGCTCCATTTAACTAGTATAGCTACCCTAATAATAAGCCTTCTCCTCTAACCGGCAGACTCTGCGGAGGAAGAATTCCATCCGGAACGCTCTTGAGGGGCGAGAGGAAAGAATCGAAGCTGGAGAAAGAGGGACCCTTTGAACTACGAGGGGCCGTCGGGCAAACAAGGGACTGGGGCTTCCACGACCGCCGCCGCCGCGGGCGGAATTTCTGTCATTGAAGCACAGGCGGGCACGACGCAAGTCGTGCCGGGTGGCGCGTGGATCCTGAAGGCGCAGTTCGTGCGTCAGGGCTCCGACCTGATGCTGACCGGTCCCGACGGTCAGCAGGTTCTGCTCCGTGATTTCTTCCGGCTTCCCGATCCCCCCGATCTGATCACCGAAGGCGGCCAGCTGATCAGCGCTGAGCTCGCCATCAAGCTTGCCGGTCCCCTGGCGCCGGGCCAATACGCCCAGGCCGCCCCGGCGGGCGCCGGTGATCCGATCGGCAAGGTGACCACGGTCGAGGGCAAGGTCCAGGCGACCCGCGCCGACGGCACCCAGGTCTTGCTGAAGGAAGGCGACCCGGTCTTCCAGGGCGACGTGCTGGAGACTGGCGGCGACAGCGCCGTGGGCATCGAGTTCGCCGACGAGACCACCTTCTCGCTCGGCGACAACGGCCGCATGACCTTGGACGAGATGGTCTACGACCCGGGCGGCGACAACAACTCCTTCGGCGTCTCCCTGGTCCAGGGCACCTTCTCGTTCATTTCCGGCCAGATCGCCAAGTCCGACACCGACGCCATGTCGGTGACCACGCCGGTCGCGACCATCGGTATCCGCGGCACCAAGGTCGCCGGCAACGCGGCGGCCGAGGGCTCGGAGAACTCGATCACGCTCTTGGACGACGGCGACGACACCATCTCCATCGACCTCCTGGCCAACGACACCGACGTCGACGGCGACGCCATCACGGTGACCAGCGCGACCTCGTCGCTGGGCGCCACCATCGGCCTGTCGTCGACCCCGGCGGCGCAGGTGGACACGGTCACCATCGCCGGCACCACGGGGGCGGCGGAGGCGGGCGACCTCTACCTCATCGAGGTCGACGGCAACACCGTCGAGTACGTGGTCACCGGATCGGAAGCCGATCTGGCCGCCGTCCGCGACGCCGTGGTCAACGCCATCAACGCGGATACGGCAGGCGTCGGCGGCACCGTGCTGGCCGCCGCCGGCACGGCGGACGGCGAAATCACCCTGACCGCGAAGGTCGCCGGCACCGCCTTCGAGACGGTGGTCGAGGGCCTCGACGCGTTCACCGCGTCCAGCACCGAGGACAACAGCGCCGAGGTCGAGACGACCACCGAGAACACGCCCGGCGACGCCATCACCTACGACATCACCGGGCTCGGCAGCTTGGAGGCCCTGGCCCAGGGCGAGAGCCTCACCGACACCATCACCTACACCATCGCCGACGAGAACGCCGGCGCCGACGACAACGCGGCCAGCGTCAGTTCGAGCCCGGCGGGGAGCGCCGCGCCCCAGGTTGATACCTTCACCTTCACCGACGACATCACCCTGTTCGACGAGTTCTCCATCACCGTCAACGGCACCCCGGTGAGCCTGATCGTCGCCGACGTCGGCGACGTCGGCATCGGCACGTTCATGACCGCGTTCGTCGACGCGATCAACAATGACTCCACCGTCGGCCCGTTGGTCACGGCGGCGAGAGTCGACAGCAACGGCGTCGCGCCGACGGCAATCACCATCACCAGCGACACGGCGGGCGGCAGCTTCACCTCGAGCCTTTCCTGGGAGCGCGGCCCAGGCGAAACAACGCCGATCACCGCCTTCACTCAGGCCACCCAGGCGGCGACCGCCGGCGCCCAGGTCGACACGGTGACGCTCGCCGGCACGCACGGCTCGGGCGAGGCCGGCGACACCTACAGCGTCACCATCGACGGCACCACCATCACTTATAAGGTGCGCGGTTCGGAAAGCGGCCTCGAGGGGGT
>JAPPPF010000034.1 GCA_028817665.1 Magnetovibrio sp.
ACCGACGACCCCGCAGGCCAGCGGATGCAGGGCGGCCGCCGCGGCCAGCCACATGCGGCCGCCGGCGAGGCCGCCGACGATCAACCCGATCAGCGGGAAGGCGCGCGACGCCGGGCCCAGGTCGGCCATGCCGGTCGGCCCCTTGGGACGGAATGGCAGGCGCGTCAGGAAGGCACCGGCGACCGCGATGTCGCGGCCCCAGCCGGTGAACAGACGTTCGAGCAGGTCTTGACGGGCAAGTTTATCCGACACGCGCTTCATCCCATGGAGAACGGCGAAACAGATTAGAGGAACGCCCTGGAAAGGAAAAACCCTTCGTCGGCCGAGAGAGCCCGCACGGACCATCCGCGGCCACTTGACCTTGGTTCATCCGTGATCCCGCGCCGCCGGCTAGAATTGATCATCGGCCGGGGGAACCGCCGGCCGCCATCCAGACGGAACGGAGGATGGTCATCCATGGATTGCCTGACGGTGATGGCGCCGATGAAGACCAGCCTGTTCGCCGACGATCCGGCGGCGACGGCCATTGACTTCATGGTCGAGAAGCACATGGGCCTGGTTCCGGTCATTCATCGCGACGGCACCTTCGCCGGCCTGATCAGCGGCGATCAGATGATGGGCTTCCTGTTGCCTCGCGCCCTGACGACCATGGCCGCGGGCACCCGCGGCCTGACCCGGGCCAGTTACCTGAACGAATCGGCGACCGAGATGCATGAGCGCCTCGAGGCGCTCCGCGAGAAGACCATCGGCGACCTGGTCGATCCGGACGTCGACGTGGTCGGACCGGAGACGCCGCTCATCGACGCGCTGATGATGATCAAGGACCGCCAATACGTGGTGCCGGTGCTCGACGACGAGCGCAAGCTGCTCGGCGCGATCTCCTTCTTCTCGGTCCTCTACGCGCTGCGAGAGGTCTACGACCGCGATGAGGCGGCCGCGGCCAAGGCCCGGGAACGGGCCGAGCGCGAACGCGCCAAGGCGGAACGCCGGGAGGTCGACGAATGAGCGCGGCCGCGGCCTCCAGCGCCCATGGCGCCGCCGAGGTCATCGAAAAGACGGTGATCTTCGGCTTCGATCCCTTGTGGCTGAGCACCGTCATCCTGATCGTCTCCTACGCGGTATTGTTGAGCGAGAAGGTCAATCGGACCGTGGTCGCCCTGCTCGGCGCCTGCGCGGCCATCGTCACCGGCGTCGTTTCCCAATCCCAGGCCTTCGCCGGCATCGACTTCAACACGATCGCGCTGCTCACCGGGATGATGATCATCGTCGCCGTCACACGCGTCTCCGGCGTGTTCGAATTCGTCGCCATCTGGTCGGCCAAAAAGGTGAAAGCCGACCCGATCGGAATCCTGGTCGTGCTCTCCGTCGTGACGGCGGTGTTCTCCGCCTTCCTCGACAATCTGACGACCGTACTGCTTGTCGTGCCGATCGCGCTGTTGATCGTCGAGAAGCTCGATGTCTCTCCCTATCCCTTCCTCTATTCCCAAATCCTGGCGTCGAATATCGGCGGCACGGCGACCCTGATCGGCGATCCGCCCAACATCTTGATCGGTTCCGCGACCGGCCTGACTTTCGTCCAGTTCCTGTTTCACCTCGGTCCCGTCGCGTTGATGGTGCTGATCGTATTCGTCCCGATCTTCAAGTGGCTTTGGGGCAAGGAACTGGTCGCAACGGAAGAACGCCGCCAACGGGTGATGCGTTTCCGCGAGGCCGACTGCATCACCGACATGGTTCTCCTGAAGAAGTCCCTGGGCGTCCTCGCGCTGGTGGTCGCCGGCTTCGTCATCGGCGAGCACTACCACATCCGCCCGGGCACGACGGCCATGTTCGGCGCGTCTGTCCTTCTCCTGCTGACCATGATCGGTGAGAGGGACGAAGCCCAGGCGGAACGCCTGCACGCCGCTTTCATCGAAGTCGAATGGAGCGCCCTGTTCTTCTTCATGGGCTTGTTCGTGATCGTCACCGGGGTCGAGCACGCCGGGCTTTTGAACATCCTCGGGGCCGCGTTGATCGACTTCACCGGCGGTGACGCGGCGCTGACTTCCTATGCCACGCTGTGGCTGTCGGCGGTGGTCTCGGCGGCCGTCGACAACATTCCCTTCGTCGCCACCATGATCCCGCTGATCGAGACCATCGAAGCCGCGCTCGGCGGCGCGGAAGCGCTTGAGGTCGTCTGGTGGTCGCTGGCTTTGGGCGCCTGCCTCGGCGGCAACGGCTCGCTGATCGGCGCGGCCGCCAACGTCATGGTTTCGGGCCTCGGCGAGCGGGCCGGCCATCCCATCAGTTTCGCCAAGTTCCTGAAGATCGGCCTGCCGCTGATGCTGCTCAGCGTCGCGATCGCGCAACTTTACCTGTATCTCAGGTATTTCTCGTGATCGCCGGCCGGTGTCGCCCACGGCATGGTCCTTGACCGATGGGGCCACCGGCGCCCATGCTCGCACGATGACATCCGCCGCCAATCCCAACACGCTGGAAGCATTCCACGCGACCCTCGCCAACCTGCCGGGACCGGACCGCGACGCCCGGGCCGCCGCCGAGGCGCGCGAACCGGAACTGACCAAGCCGCCGGGATCGCTGGGCCGGATGGAGGGCGTCGTCCGCTGGCTGTCGCAATGGCAGGGCCGCCATCCGCCGACGCTGGAGACCGTCGCGGTCCGGGTGTTCGCCGGCAATCACGGCGTGGTGGCGCGCGGCGTCTCCGCCTACCCCGCCGAGGTGACGGTCCAGATGGTCGCCAACTTCGAGGCCGGCGGCGCCGCCATCAACCAGCTCAGCCGGTCCGCCGGCGCCGAACTGGAAGTCATCGCCCTCGAGCTCGACCGGCCGACCGCCGATTTCACCGAGGGCCCGGCCATGGACGAGGCGGAGTTCCTCGCCGCCGTCGGCCGGGGCATGGCGGCCGTGCCCGAGGGCATTGATCTGCTGTGCGTCGGCGAGATGGGAATCGGCAACACGACCAGCGCCGCCGCCGTCGCCATGGGGCTCTACGGCGGCGACGCCCACGACTGGACCGGGCCGGGGACCGGCGTCACCGGCGACGCCTTCGATCTCAAGGTGCGGACGGTCAGCCTTGGCATCCGCCATCACGCCGCCGACCTCGCCGACGGCCTTGAGGTGCTGCGCCGGCTCGGCGGCCGCGAACTCGCGGCCATGGCCGGCGCCATCGTCGCGGCGCGGCGCCAGCGCGTGCCCGTGCTTCTCGACGGTTTCGTCGCCGGCGCCGCCGCGGCGGCTCTGGAGGTGGCGGCGCCCGGCGCCCTCGATCACTGCCTGGCGGCGCACGTCTCGGCCGAGCCCGGCCACCGGCGGCTTTTGGAGGAGTTGAAGATGGCGCCGCTCCTCGATCTCGGCATGCGTCTCGGCGAGGCCTCGGGCGCGGCGCTCGCGGTCAACCTGGTGCGCGCCGCCGCCGAGACCCACGCCGGCATGGCGACCTTCGCCGAGGCCGGGGTCAGCGGCAAGGACGGCGCCTAACCTCCCGCTCTCGAAAATGTCAGTGTACAGGGCCGGCCCCGGCCTGGAATGATGCCGCCGGTTCGAGGGCTTTCGAGATTCGGGGGAATTCCATGGAAGCGGCGGTCGTCGACTGGACCCTGTATTGGTTCATGTTTCCGGTCTCCATCCTGGTCGCCACCACGGCGATGCTGAGCGGCATCGGCGGCGCCGCCTATTTCGTCCCCATCTTCTGGATCATCTTCCCGATCCTCGACACCCACTTCCCTGCCGTGAGCGGCGCGCGCTACGCCTTGGAACCGGCGCAAGTGATCGCCGTGGCGCTGTTCACCGAGGTGTTCGGCTTCTCGTCTGGCTTCGTCGGCTATCACCGCCGCCGGCTGATCGACTTCGGCATGGGTTGGGCGTTCCTGAAGTACACCGTGCCGGTGGCGGTGGCCGGCGCCGTGTTGCTGATCCTCGACGTCTTCGCCGCGGTCTGGCTGCAATTGATCTACGGCCTGATGATGGTGTTCGTCGCCTACCTTTTGCTCGGCGGCCACGACGGGCCCGGCTCAGGCGGCCGGATCAGGCTGCCCGAGCGCGACGGTGCCGAACGCGCGGTCACCGACAACACCGGCACCGTGCACACCTACCGGTTCCACGCGCCGCGCTGGGGCATCCTGCCGCTCGGCCTCGGCGGCTTCCTGACCGGGCTGGTCGGCGTCGGTATCGGCGAAGTGACCATCCCGCTCCTGGTGCGGCGCTACCGGGTGCCCGTCGCGGTCGCCGCGGCGACGTCGATCTTCGTCGTCATCGTCACCGTCATGTCGGCCTCGTTCTCGCAGATCATCGGGCTCCTCAACAAAGGGGGCATCAACGCCATTCCCTGGAACCTGGTCGTCTATACGGTGCCGGCGGTGATCACCGGCGGCCAGATCGGGCCGCGCCTGCAAGGCGTCATCCCGGCACGCACCGTGGAACGAACCATCGGCGTCCTGTTCGTGATCATCGCCGCGGCCTTCCTGGTGTTGGTCTACAACCAGTTCACCGGCGGCGGTGGGGCGGCACATTAGTTTTTCGGAGCGGGCGGACGAGCCGCCGGGACTCAATTCCGTTCGATGCGGCGCTTCAGGCGCAGCAGCTCGCGGCGCCGACCGTCCTCGGCGATCAGGTTCTCGACGACGCGGCCCTGGAACATGGTCAGGCCGACGGACTTGCCGAAATCGATGGCCTCGCGGTTGTCGCAGCGGATCAGAATCAGCTTGTCGTCGCCCTCGCGCTTGACGATGTCGCGGATCATCGAATGCACCTCGTCGCCGCCGTCGACCAGTTCCGGGTTCCAGACCAGCTTGGTCATGTCGATGCCGAGGCGTTCGCGGTTCAGCATGTTCAGGGTTTCCAGGGTGATTCCGTCGAGGCAGACCCGGTAGCCCTTGTCCTGGACGAATTCGCGGGCGAACAGATAGGACGACAGGTTGGAGAAGATGTCCTCCTTCTGCAGCTCGATGATCATCTGGCCGCGCCGGGACGCGGCGATGTTGTCGTCGAAGACCTGGAAGTCCTTCGACAGCAGCGTCGCCACGTTGACGTTGAAACTGATCTCGCCGGAAATCGAGATGCTGTCGGTCTTGGTCAGCATCGACAACATCCGGCGGTCCAGGGTCTCGGTCAGGTGCTGGAACAGCCAGCGGTTGGCGACCAGGTTGACGCCGGGCAGCAGGGTCTCGCGGAGATCGGCGATCGAGATGAACAATTCCGAGAAGCTCTGGATCGGCACCAGCTTGGCGTCGACCTCGCAGACGAACTGGCGGCGCACCAGGTTCGAGAGGTCGGCGCGGACCAGGGCGGATTCGACCCGGGCCAGAACTTCCGGCGTCAACGGCTCGCCCTGCTGCTGCTTCGCCTTCAGCGCGGCGCGCGCGTCCATGCGGGCGCGCACCGCCGTGGCCCGCTCCTGCTCGGCCTGGGCCATGCCCTGGACCAACTGCAAGAGCGTGTCGTAGTCGGCGTTGGCGTCGTACCAGGTGGCGAAGGGCTGCGGATGCTTACCCTCCTCGGCGACCAGGGGGTCGTCGTCGAACAGGAACTTCACCTTCTGCACGATGGTTTCGGTCTCGGCCTTGGCCTCGTTCTTGAAGATGAAGAAGACGTC
The DNA here is from genome assembly GCA_028817665.1 of Magnetovibrio sp. Classification (GTDB taxonomy): domain Bacteria; phylum Pseudomonadota; class Alphaproteobacteria; order Rhodospirillales; family Casp-alpha2; genus UBA3470. The sequence goes on from JAPPPF010000034.1 coordinate 5,588, forward strand.
GGCGTTCTTCATGGTGAACAACTGACCCGTCATCGACGAAATCAGCGGCTCGAAGTTGCGGGCCGCGGCGCGGATGTGCTGGTCGCGGCGGTTGAACGTTCGAAGCGCCGACAGATGCATGATGACGACGCCGCGCCCTTTTTTGTGTTTCTCCAGGCGGCGCACATAGTCGAGGAGCAGGTTCTCCTGACTGGGAAGGCGCTTCTTCTGTTCGGCGTTGTCGGCCATCGCGTTTCCCTGCTTCCCTACGCCGACTTGGCGCCGCCGCCGCGGCCCCGGCCGATGACCTGCACCAACTTTTCGATGAAGAATCCCTGGAACCGGCTGATGCCGAGGCCGAGGCCCCACTTCACCGCCTTCTCCGAATCGACCCGCCCCAGGATCATGCTTTCGCGGCCGGCCTTGGCGATGACCTCGCGCATCTCGATCATGCGGCTTTCCTCCTCGTCGCCGGTAAACTCGGGCCCCCAGGATATCTTGATGAAGTCGGACGCCAGGTCGGCCGGCTCGAAGTACTGCAGGGACAGCGGATTGAGACCGTTGACGGCGACCCGATAGCCCCGCTCCTGCAAGGAATCGCGGGCGTAGGCGTAGCTCTTCATGTCGGCGAAGATATCGATGATCTGAAACTCGACGACGATCTTCGACGTGTTGCCATCGACGGCGCGGTGGAAATTCTGGAAATCCCGGGACAAGACCGTCGACACGTTGAGGTTGATGCTGAGTGGTTCGGCCAGTTCCTCGAAATCGTCATCGACGAGCACCGCCAGCAGCCGCCGGTCGAGGGTTTCCGTCAGGTACTGGAACAGCCAGGGACTGGCGAACAGATTGACGTCCGGCGCGATCCGTTCCTTCACGTCGCCCATGGAAATGAACAGTTCGAAGAAGACCAACTCGCCGCCGCCGCCCTGGCTGACCTTCAGACAGGCCTGGCGCTTGATCATGTCGGCGACGCGCATGCCCTGCAGCTTCTTGTTGATCTCCGAGAGATTGCCGGGCTCCAGCGGTTCGCCCAGTTGCTGCTGCTGGTCGAGGAGGCGGGCCTCCTCCTCGAGGCGCTGTTCGGCCTCGACGGCGAGATCCGTCAGCACCGCGAAGAACGCCGCGAAGTCCTCGGGATTGGAGAGGTCGTACCAGGTCGAGAACCTGTCCTCGAAGGCGTTGTCGTCGAGTTCGGTGAGCGGGTCCTCGCTGAACAGGCCGCGGACCTTCTCGATCACGCTGTCGACGTCGTCGACGTCGACGTTACGGCAGATCAGCACCAAGTCCTTGTTGGTCAGGCCGAACAGCGTCGCGTCGTTCGATTCGACGATGATGTCGAAGGTGCGCGACGCGATCTCGATGAAATGCGGCTGTTTGTGCGGCTGGCGCAGGCCAGACAGGTGCAGGTGCACGGCGAAATAGCCGGACGCGTTCAATTCGATCCGGTTGAGACGCTCGAGAAGCAGCGATACCTCGGTCGTGTCGAGGCTATCGTTGCTCGCCGTGGCCGTTCCCCATTCAGCCATCAATCAATCCGCGATTCCTGAGAGTTCCGAGTGTCCACACGTTTTCTAGCCTGCCATATAAGCTAGAGACGAACCATTAAAATCCGATTACGAAAGGCTCGTCACGGCGGCCGCGTTGCCGGCATAATGGCCCGATGAAATGGTTCGCCACCGCGACCCGCGACGACGATGCGCGAAAAGCCGCGGAAGTTCCCGCGGGCAGCAGGATCTACGCGGTCGGCGACATCCACGGCTGCCTCGACCTGCTGCGCGAGCTGCATGAGGTGATCACCGACGACGCGGTCCGGCATGCCGGCAAGCGCCTGATGCTGGTATACCTCGGCGATTACGTCGATCGCGGCGGCCAGTCCTTCGAGGTGATCGACGCCCTGGTCCACGAGCCGTTGCCAAGCTTCGAAATCGTCCACCTGAAGGGTAATCACGAGGATCTCATGCTCAGGTTCATCGAGCATGGCGAATACGGCGAGACCTGGCTGTTCAATGGCGGCGGAGCGACCTTGACCAGCTACGGCCTCGACGGGTTCGGTCATTTCGGCGCCGGCGCCGATCTTCCGACGCTGCGGCGGGAGCTCGAAAACGCCCTGCCGGCGAGCCATTGGGCGTTCCTCGGCGGCCTCTCGCTGACCCATCGCGAGGGCGATTATCTGTTCGTTCACGCCGGCCTCCGGCCCGGGGTGCCGCTGGACCAGCAGACCGAGAAGGACCTGGTTTGGATCCGCGAGCCCTTCCTCGGCGCCGACGAGGATTTCGGCTGCGTCGTCGTCCATGGCCACACGCCGTCCTTCGCCCCGGTGGTCCGGCCCAACCGGGTCTGCATCGACACCCACGCCTACGCCAGCGGCACCTTGACCTGTCTCGTGCTGGAAGGCGCCAAACGGACGTTCCTGCATACCTAAGCGCCGGCTTTCCCAATTGCTCCGCCGGATTCGGGGTGATAGGTTCGGCACGCTTCCGTGACGGGGGAACCGAGACACCATGCACGAACGCAAGAGAATCCTGGTCACCGGCGGCGCCGGATTCATCGGGACGCACCTCTGCCGGCGATTGGTCAGTGAGGGCAACGACGTCCTTTGCGTCGACAATTTCTTCACCGGCACCAAGGACAACATCGAAGGGCTCCTGAGCGACCCGCGGTTCGAGTTGATGCGTCACGACGTGACCTTCCCGCTGTTCGTCGAGATCGACCAGATCTACAACCTCGCCTGCCCGGCGTCGCCGGTTCACTACCAGCACGACCCGGTGCAAACGACGAAGACCAGCGTGCACGGCGCCATCAACATGCTGGGCCTGGCGAAGCGCACAGGCGCGCGAATCCTGCAAGCCTCCACCAGCGAGGTTTACGGCGACCCGGAGGTTCATCCGCAGACGGAAAGCTACAACGGCAACGTCAATCCCATCGGCCCGCGGTCCTGCTACGACGAGGGCAAGCGGTGCGCCGAGACGCTGTTCTTCGATTACCGGCGCCAACACGGCATGAGCATCAAGGTGGCGCGAATCTTCAACACCTACGGCCCGAACATGCATCCCAACGACGGCCGGGTGGTCTCGAACTTCATCGTCCAGGCGTTGCAGGGCGATCCGATCACCGTCTACGGCGACGGCAGCCAGACGCGCTCGTTCTGTTACGTCGACGACTTGGTGGACGGGTTGATCCGATTGATGGAATCGGACGAGGCCGTCACCGGCCCGGTCAACCTCGGCAATCCCGGTGAGTTCACCATCAAGCAACTGGCCGAACAGGTCATCGCCGAGACCGGCACCGGATCGGAGGTCGTCTACCGGCCGCTGCCCGAGGACGACCCGCTGCAGCGCTGCCCCGACATTTCCTTGGCCAAGGAAAAACTGGACTGGTCCCCGGGGATCCCTCTCGCCGACGGTCTCAAGAAGACCATCGCCTACTTCCGCGACCTGCTCGCCTAGGCGCCGCCGTCCAGGATTTCGGCGGCCCGGTCCCAGGCCGGTTGATACCGCCAGCCCTCGCCGTCGCACTCGGCGCTCGCCTGGGCCGCTCGGGCGTAGGTATCTGCCACCTCGCGCTCCCCTTGCCCCAAGGCGATCTCGGCCAGCAGGACCTCGGTGTCCGCCGTATGCAGCCTGAGGTCGCGGCGCCGGGAATCGCTGCGCAATTCCTCGGCCTCGACGCGGGCGGCCTCCGGGTCGCCGCTCGCCCGTAGATAACGCGCCCGAACCAACCGTGCCTTCGCGGTCAGCGACGTCAGGCCGAGGCGCCGACTGTCGTCGAGGATGGGATCGAGTTTCCGGCCCACCGCCGTCAGCTCGCCGCCGGGTTCGGCCGCGGCCAGGGCGGCCTGCGCCTCGAGCACCTTCGCCGCGATCATCGACGGCTGGTCATTGTCGGCGCGGGCCAGGCTCAGAGCCTCGGCGGCGTGGCGGCGCGCCGCCGCCGCGTCGCCGGTCCAAAGCGCCAGTTGGCAGGCGATCGCGGCGTCCTCGCGGAGCAGGGTCTTCGCCGTACGGAAAACCTGGTCGTCCATGTCGCGCCACGCCGCCCGCGCCTCGCCCAGCATGTCGCGGCCGGCGTCGAACCGCCCCCGGCAGATCAACAGATCGGCGGCCAATTCGAGGGACTTGGCGCGCACGTGGTGATTGGCGCAAGCCTCGGCCAGGCGGACGCTCTCGTCGGCGTTCGCGGCGGCGAGCTTGAACTCCCCCGACGACTTCCGGGTCCAGGCCAGTTGATGCAGGCTGACGCTGCGGTACCAGAT
>JAPPPF010000050.1 GCA_028817665.1 Magnetovibrio sp.
CGGCGTCGCCGGCGCCGGCGGGCGGTTGCGGGCGGGGGGCCTGGGTGGGGGGGCTGACCGACAATGGCCGATACGCTGCAATATCCGCCGGGCTGCGCCTACATCGACGGGCGCTACGTGCCCATGGCGGAGGCCAAGATCTCGGTCCTCGACTGGGGCCTTTTGCGCTCCGACGCCACCTACGACGTGGTCCACGTCTGGAAGGGCCGGTTCTTCCGCCTCGACGCCCATGTGGCGCGGTTCCGGGCCGGCATCGGGAAGCTGCGCATGCAGCTCTCCATGAGCGACGGCAAGCTGACCGGCGTCCTCGCCGAATGCGTCCGGCGCTCGGGCCTCGACGACGCCTACGTGGAGATGATCCTGACCCGCGGCGTCTCGCCGACCTTCAGCCGCGACCCGCGCGACGCGGTCAACACCTTCATCGCCTTCGCCGTGCCGCTGGGCTCGGTGGCCAACGACGAGCAGATGGCCCGCGGCCTCGACCTGCACATCTCCAACGTTCAACGCATCGCGCCGGAGAGCGTCGATCCGACGGTCAAGAACTATCACTGGCTCGATCTGGTCGCCGGGCTCTACGCGGCCTACGATTCGGGCGCCGAGAACGTCATCCTGGTCGATGCCGCCGGACGCATCAGCGAGGGGCCCGGGTTCAACGTCTTCGCCGTCACAGGCGGCCGGGTGACGACGCCGGACCGGGGCGTGCTCGAGGGCATCACGCGGCGCACGGCGCTCGAGTTGCTGGCCGAGATGGGCGTCGAGGCGCGGGCCGCGCCCCTCGGCGTCGCCGAGTTGAAGGCGGCCGACGAGGCGTTCATCACCTCGACGGCGGGCGGCATCATGCCGATCGGCCGCATCGATGTCGATCCGATTGGCGCCGGCGCGCCGGGGCCGCTGACCCGGCGGCTGACCGATCTCTATTGGGCCAAGCACGTGGACCCGGCCTGGTCGGTGGCGGTGGCGGACCTGCCGGCCGGCGGCCCGTCATGATCGACCACGCCTCCATCCCGGTCCGCGACCTGGCGGCGGCGGCGGCGTTCTACGACGCGGTGCTGGAACCGCTCGGCATGCGGCGGCTGGCGGAGCGCCCGCGCACCATCGGCTTCGGCTCCAGGTACCCCGAGTTCTGGCTGAACCTGCGCGCCGGGCTGGAGATGCCGGCGGACAGCGGCCATCACGTCTGCCTGCGCTGCCGCTCCGAGGGCGCCGTCCAACGCTTCCACGCCGCGGCGCTGGCCGGAGGCGGTCGCTGCGGCGGCGCGCCGGGACCGCGCCAGGGCGAGATGACCGCCTACTACGGCGCCTTCATCCTCGATCCAGACGGCAACAAGGTCGAAGCCGTGACGTTTCCACCGCCGGACGCGGCGCCGTGACCTACCGGCAATGGGAGATTCCCGAGGACGGGCTGTCGGAGCGGCAGCGCGACGGTCTCGCCTACTGGCGCCGCCTCGCCGGCGGCGGCGTGCCGCCGTTCACCGAGTTCGACCTGTTGAACCTGCCGCCGGAATCCCTGCCGACCACCCACATCGCCGATTTGACCGAAGACGGTGCCGAGTTCGAGTTCCGGTTCTGGGGCAGCGGCTTCCGCAATCACTTTGGCTACGACGGCACCCGCATGAGATTCGCCGAACTGCAGCCAGAGGAAATCCGCGACCCCGTCCGCCAGGCGACCCGGCGGGTCATCGACGAACGCCGACCGATCGCCATGATGTCGGAGTTTCAGCGCGGCCCGCGGCTCGACACCCAGGGCTTCCAGCGAATCGTCCGGATGCCGCTGACCGGCGCGGACGGCGCCGCCCGCCACGTGGTCTCGCTGGTCGAGTTCCTGCAGGACTACCACGAGAGCCAGCGGATCATCGCCGCCTACGAGGGCACCCGGTTCTAGTTGGCGCGGGCGGCGACGACGACGGGCGGTTCCTGGGCGGCCGCTTCCGCCTCCGGCGGCATTTGCTTGAACAGGATGAAGGTGCGGCCGTCGGCCTCCAGGGTGACGGCCTCGGCGCCGTCGGCCTGGCGGCCCGGCTGGCGCTCCTGAAGCCCCACGTATTCCCACGCGGCGTCGGTGACCTTGCGCAGGAATTGGTGGTTGTCGGCCGTCCAGAGGCCGGTGACGGCGGCGAGGATAAGGGCGACCATGATGCGGTCCTCCGTCAATGCGTTGATCCAACGGTCGCGACAATGACGGCGCGGTTTGGCCGAATGACGGTATCTTTGCGGTGATTTCGTGATCGGTGCGGCGGCGCGGCGCGCCCGGTAACCCTAAATTAACCGCGCCGGCGCCATAATTCCGCCCAGAAGAATTGTCATCCCAGTCGTCCAGAACGGAGGACCCACGCCATGCCCCGCGAAACCCGCAAACTGCTGTTCGGCGCCGCCGAATTGGAAACCGCCGCGCTCACCCATTGCCGCCGCCACGGCATTACCGTGCCTGAGGGCGCGGTCGGCGCGGTCACCGTCGGCACCGATCCGGGCAGCGCCATTCGATTGCGCTTCGGCACCGGCCTCGGTTCCGACGAACTTCGCCTCGACCGCCGGCAACTGGGCGACGCGTTGATCGGCTATTGCCGCGAGACCGGAATCCCGATCCCGCGCCAGGCCGCCAAGTCGGTGCGCGCGGAAGGCGATAACATCGCGATGATGATCGAGCCCGGCCTGGCTCAGCGCGCCGGCTGAACCTCGGCCTTCGCCCGGGCGCGTTTCTTCCACGCCGGCGCCAGCCTGGCGCCGAGGAGCGCCGCCAGGATGCCGGCGTAGATCAGCGGCTCCAACTGAAATCCCTTGCGCATCATGATGAAGTGGATGGCCGCGCAGATGGCGGCGACGTAGACGCCGCGGTGCAGCCGTGTCCAGGTCTTGCCGCCGATGCGGCGCACCATGCCGTTGGTCGAGGTCGCGGCGAGCGGAACCAGGATCAGCAGCGCCGCCATGCCGAGCGTGATGTAGGTGCGCTTGACGATGTCGTTCCAGATGGCCAGCCAGTCGAAATACTGGTCGGCGACGACATAGCTGGCGACGTGCAGGGCCACGTAGAAGAAGGCGAACAGCCCAAGCAGGCGCCGGAACCGAAGCGCGGGCTTCCATCCGGTGACGATCATCAGCGGCGTCACGGCGAGCGCGGTCCACAGCATGCGGAGCGCCCAGTCGCCGAGGTAGCGGTTCATGAACTCGGCCGGGTTGGCGGTCAGGTCCTGGTTGGCGATGCGCCAGCCGAGCCACATCAGCGGCATCAGGCAGAGCAGCCAGACGGCGGGTTTGGCGATCCAGCGGATGCGGTCGTTCGGCGTCATCGGTCCATCGGCCGTTTCCGGCTCAGTAGTAGCGGGCCAGGTCCATGTCCTTGTACATGGCCGCGACCTCTTCCTCGTAGCCGTTGAACATCAACGTCGGGCGTTTTTGGACGAACCCGAACACATTGGTCGGTCCGCCGAGCCGGCGCTCCTTGGCCTGGCTCCAGCGCGGGTGATTGACCAGCGGGTTGACGTTCGAATAGAAGCCGTATTCGCGCGGCGCCGACAGGTTCCAAGACGTCGGCGGCTGCTTGTCGGTGAAGCTGATGCGGACGATCGACTTGATCGACTTGAACCCGTACTTCCACGGCGTCACTAGGCGGATCGGCGCGCCGTTCTGGTTCGGCATTTCCTCGCCGTAGAGCCCGACGGCCATCAGGGTCAGCGGGTTCATGGCCTCGTCCATGCGCAGCCCCTCGCGGTACGGCCACTTGAGGATGGCGAATTTCTGGCCCGGCATCTGCTCGGGATCGACCAGGGTCTCGAAGGACACGTACTTGGCGTCGGCGGTCGGGCCCATGCGCTTGATGATGTCGGCCAGCGGCACGCCGACCCAGGGGATCACCATCGACCAGGCCTCGACGCAGCGGAACCGGTAGACCCGTTCCTCCAGCGCGTGAACCTTGATCAGGTCGTCGAAGTCGTAGCGGCCCGGGTTCTCGCAATGGCCGTCGACGACCACCGTCCAGGGCTTCGTCTTCAAGCTGCCGGCCTTGCGCTTCGGGTCGCCCTTGCCGGTGCCGAACTCATAGAAGTTGTTGTAGGACGTCACGTCCTCGTAAGGCGTCGGCTTGTCGTTCTCGCCCAGGCTCTCGGCCGTCCACTTGGTTTTCTTGACGTTCGGCAGCTTGGCGCCGGCGAAGGCGGGATCGCTCAGCATGAACGGGCCGAGGGCCGCGGTTGCGCTCGTCGCGGAGGCGGCGCGGAGAAACTCGCGGCGGCGCAGGAACACCGAATGGGGGGTGATCTCGGAGGAGAGGACGTCGGATTTCCGAGGCGTGCGGATCAGCATGATCGTTCCTTCAACTGGGATGGCCACTGACCCGAAAATACGCGCCTTCAGGCGAAAAGTAAGGGCCTCACTGCCCACGCTTATATCACAATATTGCGATATAAGGGTGAATGGCGGCGGCGCGAAAGGGGCGATTCCGTTGATTGTCGGCGCCGACGGCGCGGGTTATAAGAATCCCATGCGCACCCTCTACCACCTGTGGCTCTCGCCGTTCTGCCGCAAGGTGAGATTGGTCCTTCAGGAAAAACGCCTCGAGTTTCAGATGAAGTCCGAGGCCGTATGGGAGCGGCGCGAGGCCTTCCTCGCCCTCAACCCGACCGGCGAGGTACCGGTGCTGGTCGAGGCCGATGGCTCGGCCCTGTCGGGCAGCGACGCCATCTGTGAGTTTCTCGACGAGGTCCACGCCGAACCGCCTTTGCTCGGCGGCCAGGCGCTGCAGCGCGCCGAAACCCGCCGCCTGGTCTACTGGTTCGATCACAAGTTCAACGACGAGGTCAGCCAGCCCCTGGTCGGCGAGAAGATCATGAAGCGCTTCCTCGGCCTCGGCGAGCCGGAATCGAGGGTGATCCGCGCCGGCCACGCCAACATCCACCATCACCTGGAGTACGTGTCCTTCCTCATCGATCGTCGGAAGTGGCTGGCCGGCGACGACCTCAGCCTGGCCGACCTGGCCGCCGCGGCGCACATCTCCGCCGTCGACTACCTGGGCGACGTGCCCTGGGAGGACCATCCGACGGCCAAGGACTGGTACGCCCGGGTGAAGTCGCGGCCCTGCTTCCGGCCCCTGCTCGACGACCACATCCCCGGCGCGGCGCCGGCCAAGCACTACGCCGATTTGGATTTCTAGGCGCCGCTCAGCGCGCCTGGACGTCCATCTTCTCGAGATTGGCGCGGGCCGCGCGGGCCGCTTCCGACGCCGGCGCCGTCTCCAGCACGCGGAGCCAATCGCGCCGCGCGCCGGCGTGATCTTGCTTGAGGCGTTTCAGGATACCGCGTTCCAACAGGCCGTCCGGATGATCGGCGTCGAGCCCGAGCGCCGCCTCGGCGTCGGCCATGGCGCCGGCGTCGTCGCCGAGGAAGCGTTTCGCCGCGGCCCGGAAGACCAGGGCGTCGGCCCGCGCCGGCCCGGCCGGCGGCAACCGCCCGAGGGCCGCGTCGAGATCGCCGAGCGCGGCGCGGTAATCGCCGAGCGCGGCGCGCGCCTGGGCCCGGTCGACCATCAACTCGGCCCGCCCGGGGGCCAGCGACAGGGCCGCCGAGGCGACCGCCTCGGCCCGCGCCGCCTTGCCGGCAAGCAGCCAGGCCTGTCCGGCCTGGCCCAGGATCCGGGCCCGGAACGCGGGGTTTTCCTTGATTCGCTGGGCCAGGTCTTCGAGGCGCCCGGCCGCGTCGTCGTAGAGCTCGAGCGTGATCAGCGCCGAGGCCGCGCAGTGCTCGGCCGCCGGCCCGCCGCCCATGTCGCGCCAGGCCAGGGCGTCGGAGAACGCGTCCTTGGGAAACGTCCCGGCCTTCTCGAGGCACTTGGCGTAGCGCATGGACGGCGGCATGTCGTCGGAAGCCGCCGCATGGACGGCAACCGCCAGCGCAACGGCGGCGACGGCGCAGGCGGCCGGAAATCGGCGCGAAAGAAATCTGCTCGGCGTCATTGCGCATCAATCTGCGGCGCGCTAAGGCAAATGGCAAGCGATGGAAGGAACCCGACGATGACGGCCTCCGGCGACCGCCGACTGTTCTGTTTCGGCCTCGGCTACACGGCGACCCGGCTCGCCGCCCGGCTGGCGGCGGCCGGCTGGCGCGTCGCCGGAACGCGGCGCGACGGCGCCGCCGGCCCGCGCGAAGACCTCCCCGGCGTGACCCTGTTCCCCTATGACGGCGGCGGCCCGCCGGCGGACGCCGTCAAATGGTTAGAGGGAACCACGCATCTCTTGATTTCCGTGCCGCCGGGGACCGGGGGCGATCCGGTGATCCGCGACTTCGGCCCGGCGCTCGGCGCGGCCGGCGGGATCGCGTGGGCCGGCTACCTGTCGACCACCGGCGTCTACGGCAACACCGACGGACGGATGGTCGACGAGACCGCGCCGGTGCAACCCAACGTGAAGCGCAGCCAAAGCCGGGTCGAGGCCGAACGCGCCTGGCAGGGGCTGGCCGAAAGCCATGGGCTGCCGTTGCACATCTTCCGCCTCGCCGGCATTTACGGTCCCGGCCGCAACGTTCTCCGCCAGGCGCGGGCCGGCAAGGCGCGCCGCATCGACAAGCCCGGCCACCAATTCAGCCGGACCCACGTCGACGACATCGTGCAGGTGCTGGAAGCCTCCATCGCCCAGCCCAACACCGGCGCCATCTACAACGTCTGCGACGACGAGCCGGCGGAACCGGCGGCGGTGACGACGTTCGCCTGCGAGCTCCTCGGCATCGAACCGCCCGACCCGCTGAGTTTCGAGGAGGCGGCGAAGGCCATGTCGCCCATGGGATTGACGTTCTGGCAGGACAACCGCCGCGTCGACAATTCCAAGGTCAAGAAGGAGCTTGGCGTCGAGTGGCTCTACCCGACCTACCGGGAGGGCCTGCGCGCCTTGCTGGAGACCGAGTCCGGCGACTGATCAACCGAGACCGTCGAGCAATCCGCCCAGCGTCCGCCTGAGCCGCGTCAGGTCGTGCGGTTCCGACAGCCGGTGGTCGCCGGCCTTCACCAACTGCACCTCGACGTCGGCGCTGGCGAGGCGCTCCATCAACCGGTGGCTGGTCTCCCAGGGCACGTCCTCGTCCTCGCGGCCGTGGATCAGGCGGACCGGGCAATTGATGGCGATCTCGCCGCGCAGCAAGAGGTGGTCGCGCCCCTCGTCGAGGAAGCGCTTGCGGATCCGGTAGGGCTCCAGGTCGTCGTAGCAGTTGGGGATGTCGACCACGCCGTCGCGCTCCAGGGCGCGCTTCTGCCCGTCGTCCAGGGCGGCCGGAATCAGATCCTCGGTGAAGTCCGGCGCCGCGGCGATGCCGACCAGCCCGGCGATCCGGTCGGGCCGCGCCAATGCCGCCAGCAACATGATCCATCCGCCCATGGAGGAACCGACCAGGATCTGCGGACCCTCGGTCAGTCCGTCGATGGCGAAGACCGCGTCGTCGGCCCACCGGCCGATGGTCCCGTCCTCGAATTCGCCCGACGATTGGCCGTGCCCGAAATAGTCGAAGCGTAGGAAAGCCTGGCCCCGCTCGCGGCAGAAGGCTTCCAGTTCCATGGCCTTGCCGCCGGTCATGTCGGACTTGAAGCCGGTCAGGAAGACGACGCCGGGATGCTTGCCAGCGGTTTGGTGGTAAGCGATAGTCGCACCATCATCCCGTGTTAATATTTGGGGTGCCGGGTGTGCCTCATCCATGGCTGCTGTAACCTCGATTGCCGTGGTTCAGGGGGATTATGAACGATCAAACGGACATTGCCAAAGCGCCGCAATCGCCCGAACCGGCGGCGGACCCGCTGCCCGCGGGGCGCGAGGACGGACGCCTGGCGACCATCCTCCAGGTGATCCCGGCGCTGGGGTCCGGCGGCGGCGTCGAGCGCGGCACCGTGGAGATCGCCGAGGCCATCGTCGAGGCCGGCGGCCGCGCCATCGTGGTCTCCGCCGGCGGCGCCCAGGTCCACGAGCTGGCGCGGGTTCGGGCCGAACACATCACGCTGCCAGTCGATTCGAAGAATCCCTGGGTCATGTACGCCAACATCGGGCGCCTCGCCCAGATGATCCGCGACCACAACGTCGATCTCATCCACGCGCGCTCCCGGGCGCCGGCGTGGAGCGCCTATTACGCGGCCAGACGCGCCGGTCGGCCGTTCGTCACCACCTTCCACGGCACCTACAACACCGGCAACTTCCTGAAGCGCCACTACAACTCGGTGATGACGCGCGGCGAGAGGGTGATCGCCATTTCCCAGTTCATCGCCGAGCACATCCGCCGGATCTACGGCGTGCCCGCGAGCCGGCTCAGGATCATCCACCGGGGCGTCGATACCTACCGGTTCGATCCGCAGAAGGTGTCGGCCGAGCGGGTCGTGCAACTGGCCAACGACTGGCGCCTGACGGACGGCTATCCGGTGATCATGCTGCCCGGGCGGCTGACCCGCTGGAAGGGACAGATCGTGTTCATCGAGGCGGTCGCACAACTGAAGCGGCGCGACATCCGCTGCCTCATCGTCGGCGGCGACCAGGGCCGCGGCGAATACCGCCGCGAGCTCGAATCCCTGGTCGAGCGGCACGATCTGGGCGAGGTCGTCCGGATCGTCGACCACTGCGGCGACATGCCCGCCGCCTACATGCTTTCCGACGTCGTCGTCTCGGCCTCGACCGACCCGGAGGCCTTCGGGCGGATCGTCGTCGAGGCGCAGGCCCTCGGCCGGCCGGTGGTCGCCACCGATCACGGCGGCGCGCGCGAAACGGTGATCGTCGACGAGACCGGCTGGCTGGTGCCGCCGGGCGACCCAGGGGCCCTGGCCGCCGCCATGGAAAAGGTCCTGGCCATGGACGCCGGCGCCCGCGCCGCGCTTTCCGATGCGGCGATCACCAACGCCAGCGAGCATTTCTCCAAGCAGACCATGTGCGCGAAGACCCTCGACGTCTATAACGAGGTGCTTGAAGCCGCGGCCCGCGATTAATCCGGCGGCGGCGCGATGACGTCATCCGTATTGGTCATCAAGCTCGGCGCGCTTGGCGATTTCGTCCAGGCGCTGGGCCCGATGGCGGCGATCCGCCGCCACCATGACGGCGCCCGCATCGTCCTGCTGACCACCGAGCCGTTCCGCGAGTTCGCCCAGGCGTCCGGCCTGGCCGACGAGGTTTGGATCGACAGCCGACCCTCGGGGCTGCGCCTGGATTTATGGCTCGATCTGCGCCGGCGGCTCCGGGCCGGCGGCTTCCAGCGGATCTACGACCTGCAGACCTCGGATCGGAGTTCCGCCTATTACCGCCTGTTCTGGCCCGGCCCCCGGCCCGAATGGTCCGGCATCGCCGCCGGCTGCTCGCACCCCCACGCCAACCCCGGCCGTGATCTCATGCACACCATCGAACGCCAGCGCGAGCAGCTCGCCATGGCGGGCATCGACGCGGTGCCGGCGCCGAACCTTGACTGGGCGGAGGCGGAGCTGGCCGGGTTCGGCCTCGACGCGCCCTACGCCCTGCTGGCGCCCGGCGGCGCCCGCCACCGGCCCGGCAAGCGCTGGCCGGCGCCACGGTTCGCCGAAGTCGCCCGCCACCTGGCTGGATCGGACGTCCAGCCGGTGCTGATCGGCGGCGCCGACGAAGCCGAACTACTCGGCGAGATCGCCGCCGCGGCACCCGGCAGCGTCAACCTGGCCGGCCGCACGTCGTTGCTGGAACTGGCCGCGCTCGGCCGCGGCGCCGAGCTGGCGCTCGGCAACGACACTGGCCCCATGCACGCGCTCGCGGTCGCCGGCGCGCCGGCGCTGGGCCTCTACGCGCACGCTTCCGACC
>JAPPPF010000252.1 GCA_028817665.1 Magnetovibrio sp.
GCGATGCGGTCGAGGGCCGGGCCCAGCGCGTCGCGGTAGGTGGCGCCCGCCTCGGTCAGCCGAACGCCGCGCGGATGGCGCTCGAACAGCCGGACGCCGAGGCGGCCCTCCAGCTGCTTGACCTGCTGCGAGACCGCGCCGGCGCTGACGCCGAGCTCCTCGCCGGCCTTCAGGAAACCCTCATGGCGGGCCGCCGCCTCGAAGGCGCGGACCCAGTTCAGCGGCGGCAGCACGCGGCCCATCCTCGTCCCTCTCATGGCTAAGTTTTTCTAAGCCAACGGCTAGGTATTATGGTTTGTCCGGCTGCTGTCAACCGGGGAGACTGCCGGGGTCCCGTGACCTATTGGAGAGACCCATGCCGCCCACCCATCACGCCGGCTACTTCGACCAGGGCCTGGCCGCCATCGACCCCGCCGTGCACGCCGCGCTCACCGCCGAGGAGGACCGCCAGAACGACGGCGTCGAGCTGATCGCGTCGGAGAACATCGTCAGCCGCGCCACCCTGGAGGCCCTCGGCACCGCGATGGTCAACAAGACCGTCGAGGGCTATCCCGGACGCCGCTACTACGGCGGCGCGGCGCACGCCGACGCCATCGAGGGCCTCGCCATCGAGCGCGCCCGCGAGCTGTTCGGCTGCGCCTACGCCAACGTGCAGCCGCATTCCGGCAGCCAAGCCAACCTGGCCGTCTTCCTGGCCTACCTGAAGCCCGGCGACACGGTGCTCTCCATGGACCTCTCGGCCGGCGGGCACCTGAGCCACGGGTCGAAGGCCAACCTGACCGGCAAGTGGTTCGACATCGTGCACTACGGGGTCCGCGACGACGACGGCCGGATCGACATGGCGGACGTCCAGCGGCTCGCCGAGGCGCACCGCCCGAAGATGATCATCTGCGGCGGCTCCGCCTATCCCCGGGCCCTCGACTTCGCGCAGTTCCGCGAGGTCGCCGACAGCGTCGGCGGGGTGCTGCTCGCCGACATGGCGCACTTCGCCGGCCTCGTCGCCGGCGGCGCCCACCCGAGCCCCATCGGCCACGCCCAGGTCTCCACGGCGACCACCTACAAGAACCTCAGAGGCGTGCGCGGCGGCCTGGTCCTGGCCGACGACCCGGACCTCGAGCGCAAGCTCAATTCGGCCGTGTTCCCGGGCGTCCAGGGCTCGGTCATCCTGAACGCCGTGGCCGCCAAGGCGGTCTGCCTCGGCGAGGCGCTGCGCCCCGAGTTCAAGGAATACGCCGAAGCGGTGCTGACGAACGCCCGGACACTCGCCCGGGCGCTCATGGACCGCGGCGTCGACGTCGTCACCGGCGGCACCGACACGCCCTTGATGCTGGTCGACCTCCGCGCCAAGGGCCTGAGCGGGGCGGAAGCCTCGGAGAGCCTGGAGCGCGCCAGGCTGACCTGCAACAAGAACGGCGTCCCCGGCGACACCCAGCCGCCAACGGTGACGTCTGGGCTGCGTTTCGGCGTCTCGGCGGGCACCACCCGGGGCTTCGGCCGGGCCGAGTTCGAGCAGGTCGGCAACCTGATCGCCGACGTCCTGGACGGCCTCGAGGCCGGCGCCAACGACATGGATGGCCTGGAGGCCCGGGTCGCCGGCGAGGTCGCCCGGCTGACCGCCCAGTTCCCCATCTACGCCCGGGGCTGAGCCGATGGCCCGGCAACCGAACTTCCTGTTCATCCAGGCTGACCAGCTGGCGGCCCGGGCGCTGCCGGCCTACGGCAACGCGGTGGCGAAGACGCCCCACATGGACGCGCTCGCCGACGAAGGCGTGGTCTTCGAGCACGCCTTCTGCAACTACCCGCTCTGCGCGCCGTCCCGGTTCTCGATGATGTCGGGGCTGCTGGCGACGCGG
Source organism: Magnetovibrio sp. (assembly GCA_028817665.1). GTDB lineage: Bacteria > Pseudomonadota > Alphaproteobacteria > Rhodospirillales > Casp-alpha2 > UBA3470. The sequence goes on from JAPPPF010000252.1 coordinate 1,854, forward strand.
GCCGGCGCCTACGACAACGGCGCCGAGTTCCCGGCGAGCCTGCCGACCTTCGTGCATTACCTGCGGCTGCTCGGCTACCAGACGACGCTGTCGGGGAAGATGCACTTCATCGGCCCCGACCAGCTGCACGGCTTCGAGGACCGGCTGACCAC
>JAPPPF010000296.1:0-8015 GCA_028817665.1 Magnetovibrio sp.
ATGTGTATACGCCACAGGGGCGCGGCCGACGGCGGCGGTTTCCGCCATGGAGTTCTCCAGCGCCGACAGGCCCTCCGGGCCCTCGAAGACCAGCTTGACCGGGCTTCGGGCCGCCGTCGTCAGGCCGCTCAGGGCGACCAGGAAGATGAACTTCTGCCAAACCGCGCGGGTGATGTCGCTCGGGATGTTGGCGTCGATGCCGGCGTTCTCGCAGGCCGCCAGGAAGGCCTCCATGCGCGGGCTGCGGCCGCCGTCGGCCTCGGCGAAGGACAGCGACGCGAAGGCGCCCACCTGGCGAATCACGCCGGGGGCCTCGATATAGGACGACACCCGTGAAACGCCGCCGCCCGTGTGCGCCTCACCGAGGATGCCGGCGATGGTCTCCGTCGCGGTGACGCCGTTCTGGAACGGAATGACCACGGTCTCCGGGCCGAGCAGGGGCCGGCACATATCGGCGGCGCTCTCCGTGTCCCAGAGCTTCACCGCGAAAACCACCACGTCGACCGGCCCGATGGCTTCCGGGTCGTCCGTCGCCTGGGCGTCCGCGACGACGACCGGCCCGTCGTCGGTCTCGATCCGGAGGCCGGCCTGGCGGATCGCTTCCAGGTGCGCGCCGCGGGCGATGAAGTGAACGTCCTCGCCGGCCGCCGCCAGCTTGGCGCCGAACACCCCGCCGACGCCCCCCGTCGCCATGATGGCAATTCTCATATCCGCCTCCGCGTCCGTTGATCTATTCAGAGAAGATACCGTGTCACGCGACGTTCGGCCATCACGCTGCGGCCGCCCCGGGAGCCGCCTCACTCCACGAGCTTGCCGTTCTCCCACCGGCAGGCCCATTGGCCGCGCGCCGGGGTGTAACAGCCGCCCTCGCCGTGCGGCTTGCCGTCCCGATACTCGCCCTCGAAGCGGAGACCGTCGCCGTAGTCCATGACCCCGGGGCCGTGGCGCCGGCCGCGCCGGTACTCGCCGACGAAATAATCGCCGTTCGGCCAGGTCCGGCTGCCGCGCCCGTGCCGGTTGCCGCTGCGGAACTCGCCTTCGTAACGCGAGCCGTCGGGAAACATCAGGACGCCGCGGCCGTGCATGCGACCGCCCCGGTACTCACCCCGGTAAATGCTCGCGAGCTTGTTGTCCACGAACCACTTCACCCGGCCGGTGCCGTGCGCCCGGCCGTTCTCGCACTCGCCCTCGTAGACGATCTTCTCGCCGTCCGTGGGCGCCGGGTTCCAGACCGCGCAGGCGGCATTGGGATCGGTGATCCAGTCGCCGGCGCGGGCCGGGGCGAAGGTCAGGGCGACGGCGGCGACAAGGGCTGCGAATGGAAGCGGGTCACGCATGGATTTGGACATCATCGCAAAGATCGTCCTCCGACACACCATGGCACGAAGCCGGGCGGCGGAGAAGTGATTACTGGGGGCCATTGGACGCTGGTCTTGGCGGCGGGCTGCGTTAACATGGTTGGGTCAGCGAGGATCGGCGAGGGAGAGATTTCATGCGACTGGACGGAAAGGTCTGCGCCGTCACCGGCGCCGCCCAGGGGTTGGGCCGGGCCTGCGCCGAGCGGTTCGCCAGCGAGGGCGCCAGGGTCGTGGTCTCCGATATCAACGGCGACGGCGCCTCGGAGACCGCCGAGATCATCCGCGCCGCCGGCGGCGACGCGCTGGCCGTCACGTGCGACGTCGGCGAGAAGACCGAGGTCGATGCCATGGTCGAGGCGGCGGTTGCCGCCTACGGTCGGCTCGACGTGGCGCTCGCCAATGCCGCCGTCCTGCATATCGCCGATCCCTTGGAGCTTTCGGAGGAGGATTTCGACCGGGTGGTCCGGGTCAACCTGAAGGGGTATTTCCTGACCAACCAGGCGGCGGCGCGGCAGATGGCGGCGCAGGGCGCGGGCTCGATCATCAACATGTCGTCGATCCAGGCGGTGATCACGATCCCGGAAATCCTCTCCTACGCCGTTTGCAAGGGCGGCGTGAAGCAGCTGACGGTGGCCATGGCGCTCGGGCTGGCGGCGAAGGGCGTGCGCGTCAACGCCATCGGCCCCGGGACCATCGGCACCGAGATGGCGAAGCAGTTGATGTCGGACGAGGCGGCCCGCCACAAGGTGATGTCGCGCACCCCCATGGGCCGCATGGGCGAGCCCGACGAGGTCGCGTCCGTGGCCGGGTTCCTGGCGTCCGACGATTCCAGCTATATCACCGGCGAGACCATCTACGTGGACGGCGGCCGCATGGGGCTCAACTACACCGTGCCGGTGGCCGATTGAGGAGACGATCATGGACCTGACCCAGCAAAGCCCGGACGAATTGGCGGCGGCGGCCGACGAGATCAACCAGACCTACGAGTCGCTGCGCGGCCGCAACCTGGCGCTCGACATGACGCGCGGCAAGCCGGCGCCCGATCAGCTCGACCTCAGCGACGAGATCCTGACCATCGTCGGCCCCGGCGAGGCGCATGGCGAGGACGGCACCGACTACCGCAACTACGGCATCCTCGCAGGCATTCCCGAGGCCAAGGCGTTCTTCGCCGAGTACATGGAGGTCGCGACGTCGGAGATCGTGGTCGGCGGCAATTCCAGCCTCACCCTGATGTACGACGCCATGGCCGGCGGCATGCTGTTCGGCATGCCCGGCGGCGACGGCCCCTGGAAGGACGCCGGTCCGGTCAAGTTCATCTGCCCGGTGCCCGGTTACGACCGGCACTTCGCGATCTGCGAGCGGCTGGGCCTGGAGATGCTGATGGTGCCGATGACCGCCGACGGCCCCGACGTGGACGCCGTCGAGGCGTTGGCCGCCGACCCGGCGGTCAAGGGCATGTGGTGCGTGCCGAAATACTCGAACCCATCGGGCGAGACCTATTCGGACGCCACCGTCGACCGGCTCGCGGCGATGCCCGTGGCGGCGCCGGATTTCCGCGTCTTCTGGGACAACGCCTATCACATGCATCACCTGGGCGCCGGCCCCGCCAGGGTCAAGAACCTGCTGGCGGCGTGCAAGGACGCCGGCAACCCCGAGCGCGCGCTGATGTTCGGCTCGACGTCGAAAGTCACGCATCCCGGCGCCGGCATCGCCGTCATCGCGGCGTCCGAGACCAACATCGCCGACGCCAAGAAGAAGATGTTCTTCTCGACCATCGGGCCGGACAAGATCAACCAACTCCGCCATGTCCGCTTCTTCAAGGACATGGCCGGACTGCAGGCCCACATGGACAAGCAGGCGGCGATCATCGGACCGAAGTTCGAGGCCGTGAACGAGGCCCTGGAACGGCGCCTGGCGGGCAAGGGCATCGCCACCTGGACGAAACCCGAGGGCGGATACTTCGTCAGCGTCGACGTCGTCGACGGCTGTGCCGCCGAGGTGATCCGGCTGGCCGGCGAGGCCGGCGTCAAACTGACCCCGGCGGGCTCGACCTGGCCGCTGGGCGAGGACCCGAACGACCGCAACATCCGCCTCGCGCCGACCATGCCGAGCGTCGAGGAGGTCCGCGCCGCCATGGAGGCCTTCTGCACCTGCGTCGAGATGGCCTGCGTGGCGAAGCTCCGGGACGCCGGCTGAGGCGGGCCGGGTGGGCGGCTGAATTGACGGAAATCAATGCGGCGGCGCCGGTCGCCGCCTATCAAGGCCCCACACGCCACCACCATCGGGGCCCTTCATGACCATCACCGAACGCATCGACAACATCACCCGCATCCCGCCCGACTTCATGACCGCGACGCCGCCGGCGCCGCCGAGCGTCAAGATCGAACTGACGGCGCGCTGCGATTTCCAGTGTTTCTTCTGCGCCTCGGCGTTCAAGCTTCGGCGTAAGCAGGACATGGACTTCGACTTCTTCAAGCGGGTCACCCGTGAAATGCGGGAAGCCGGGGTCGAGGAACTGGGCATGTTCTATCTCGGCGAATCGTTCCTCTACCTGCACCTCGCCGAGGCCATCGCCTACGCCAAGCAGGAAGTCGGGTTCCCGTATCTGTTCCTGACCACCAACGGCCGCATGGCGCTGCCGGGCAAGACCCGGGCCTGCTTCGCCGCCGGCCTCGACAGCCTCAAGTTCTCCTTCAATTTCGCCGGCCCCGAGCAATGCAAGGAAGTCACCGGCGTCGATGCCTTCGACCAGATCATCGACAACATCCGCGCGGCGCGACGGATGCGCGACGAGGTCGAGGCCGAGACCGGACACCGGTGCGGGCTTTACGCGTCCTCCATCGAGTACGACGGCGAACAGTTGGAGAAGATGAAGGAGGCGGTGGCGCTGATCGAGGATTCCGTCGACGAGCACTACTGGCTGCCGCTTTACGGCCAGGCCGGTTTGACCGCCGGCGCGCGGGGCACCACGCCGGTCGCCGGCAACGTCGGCCGCGCCGGCGCGATGCGCGATCCGCTGCCGTGCTGGGCCCTGTTCACCGAGGGACATATCACCTACGACGGCAAGCTCGCGGCGTGCTGCTTCGATCACGACGGCCGCTTCGACATGGGGGATCTGAACGAGATGTCGTTCATGGAAGCCTGGCACAGCGGCACCTTCAAGGCCCTCCGGCAGGCCAATCTCGACAAGGACGTGACCGGCACGCCGTGCGAGACCTGCATCGCCTACCGCGATCACGAGGACGAGGAAGAGGGCCGGGCGGTCAACCTGGTGCCGGCCGGCGGCTGAGCCGCCGGTGCCGGGGCGCCGCTAGGCGGCGCCGGGTTCGGGCTTGTCGTCGGTCTCCGCAGGGCTCGGCTGTTCGCCGAAAACCGATTCGACGCTGGGTGCGTCGGCGTCGGCGGCGGGCTCGGCCGGCGCCATGGCCGGAGCGGTCGGCTCCATGGCCGGCGGCAGCGACGCGGCCGGCGCCGTCGGCGCCGCCTCGGGCGGCGGCACGAAACCGTCCGGGGCCGTCGCGGCGCCCGGGGCGTGCACCTTGCCGGCCCGCGCGCGGGCGACGGCGATGACCTTTTCCAGATCGGCGCCGCTGCACAATCCCAGGCCGACCGGGTTCTGCGGCTTGATGTTCGGCGTGTTCCAGTGCGAGCGGTCGCGGATGGCGTTGATGGTCGGCTTGGTGGTGCCGATCAGCTTGGAGATCTGCGCGTCGCTCAGTTCCGGGTAGTTCTTCAGCAGCCAGGCGATGGCGTTCGGCCGGTCGCCGCGTTTCGAGACCGGCGTGTAGCGCGCGCCCTTGGCCCGCGCCTTCGGCTGCGGCACGTCGGGAACCGCCATCACGAGGCGCGCCGCCGGATCCGCCTGGCAGCGGTCGAGCTCCTCCTGGGTCAGCTCACCGCGGGCGATGGGGTCGAGACCCTGCATGCCCGGCGCCACCTCGCCATCGGCCAGCGCCTGGACCTCGAGATCGTGGAGGCCGCAGAACGCGGCGATCTGCTCGAAGGTCAGGACCGTGTTGTCGACCAGCCAAACGGCCGTTGCTTTCGGCATCAGGGGATGCGCCATCGTCGTGTTCCCTTTCGAAAAAATTCCGCCGGCGCCAATCCGGCGCCGGCCAAGGAAATTCGGCCCTTTATAACGCCCCGCCGGGGGAACGGTCAAACATCACGGACACCACGCGGCGACGGTCACTCAGCCGCAACAATGGCTTTTGCGCCCTGGCCGATTTTGCTATGCGGGGAGCGCGACGCCGTCAACCAGACGAGCAGGGGGCCGGGCCGATGACCGCCGACGGAGTGAAGTGGGGAAAGCCGAAGCGCTGGCTCAAGGTGATTTCCGTCAACGCCGGGCTTTTGATGGCGGTGGCCGTGGTCGCCGAGCTCGCCTTCGGCTCCATCTTCTTCGGCGAGAACTACGGCCTCCTGGTCGTCGACCGCAACGTCAGCCGGCGGTTCGACGCCACCGACCGCTACGGCGGCGGCGAGACCCGGTATGTCCGCGACGAGCACGGGTTGCGCGGCCAGTATCCGGATCCCTCGAAGATCGATATCGTCACCATGGGCGGCAGCACCACCAATGAGATCCTGCTCGACGAGGGCAAGACCTGGTCGGACCGCCTGGCCTTCGAGTTCGCCCGGGCCGGCCGGCCGATGGTGGTGGCGAACGCCGGCGTCGACGGCCAGTCGACGGTCGGGCACCTGAAGGTGTTCGAGCTCTGGTTCCCGAAGATTCCCGGGTTCAAGCCGCGCTACGTGCTGGCCTTCATCGGAATCAACGACTTGAGCCACCTGATCGACGGCAAGCCGCCGAACAAGTGGGAGGCCATGGTCGAGGCCAACAAGACGGTGAAGCAGTACCTGAAGAACAACAGCGCGCTCTATGGCCTCTATCGCACCGCGAAGGGCATGATCAGGGCCCGCGACGCGATGCTGGTGCATTCGACCCCGGCGGAAACCTTCGAATGGAAGGCGCTCGCCGAGGCGCCTGACGTGGCCGCGGCGGCGGCTCGGATCAAGCCGTACCTGGATGGCTACGAAGGCCGCGTCCGCGAACTGATCCGCCGCGTCCGCGGGCTCGGCGCGAAGCCGATCATCGTCACCCAGCACACCGGCCATTACCGGATGCGGGACGGCCGTCTCCACGGCCGGATCGCCAAGAAGGACCATGAGAACGTCTGGATGCAGCGGTTCGTGAAGCGGGGCGAGATCGACATCGGTCCCTACGTGAACCTGATGGCGCACAACAGCCGCGCCATGCGGGTCTGCCGCGAGGAAGGCGCCATCTGCGTCGACGTTTCCGAGGACTTGGCGTTCGGCGCCGGCGACCACTACGACCTGTTCCACACGACCCCGGCCGGATCGGCGAAGATCGCGCGGTTCATGTTCGAGCGGCTGAAGGACCGGATCGACTGAACGCCGCCGTCAGGTCTCGAGAACGATCTTGCCCTTGTGGCCGGCGCCCTCCATCAGCCGGTGCGCGTCCGCCGCGTCGGCCAGCGGCAGCACGGTATCGACCACGGGTTTGAGCTGACCCGCCTCGAACAACGGCCAGACCTTTTCACGGAGCTCGGCGGCGACCTGGGATTTGTAGGCCTCGGGCCGGCTCCTGAGCGTCGAGCCCGTGTAGGTGAGGCGCTTCAGCATCACCGGCATCAGGTTGATCTCGACCTTCGAGCCGAGCGCGAAGGCGAGCTGAACGATCCGCGCGTCGTGGCGCGACGCCTTGATGTTGCGCGCGATATAGGGGCCGCCGACGATGTCGAGGATTACCTGGGCGCCGCCGAACTCGTCGCGCACGACATCGACGAAATCCTCGGCTTCGTAATCGATGACCCGATCGGCGCCCAACTCGGTGCAGATCGCGCAGCGCTCCGCCGGGCTGTCGGTGGCCGCGACCCGGGCGCCGAAGGCCTTGCCCAACTGGATCGACGTGGTGCCGAGCCCGCCGGCGCCGCCGTGGACCAGGTAGACCTCGCCCTCCTTGAGCCCGGCGGTCATGAAGATGTTGCTCCAGATGGTGAAATAGGTCTCCGGCAGGGACGCCGCCTGGACGGCGTCGAGGCCGGCCGGCACGGGCAGGCAATGGGTCGCGTCGATGGCGCAGTACTCGGCGTAGCCGCCGCCGTTGGCGAGGCCGCAGACGGCGTCGCCGACGGCCCACCCGGAGACATCGGCGCCGAGGGCCGCGACGGTGCCGGCGATCTCCAGGCCGAGGAGATCGGACGCCCCCTTCGGCGCCGGGTACAGCCCGCGGCGCTGCATCAGGTCCGGCCCGTTGACGCCGGCCGCCGCGACCTCGACCAGGATCTCGCCGGGGCCCGGTTCCGGCACCGCGCGGGTCGCCGGTGCCAACACCTCGGGGCCTCCGGGTTCGGTCATCTCGATGCAGGTCATCTCGGCGGGCGTGGCCATGGCGGGGCTCCTTGTCTTATCCGATGGGGCCGGATTGATCGGCGCGCCCCGTCAATAGTATGTTGGCTGAGGGCTGACAAGCGGCAAGGCCGCGGGCGGAGGAGGCGCCGGTCATGGAATGGAAAGATCTCGAGCCGCAGACGGAGAAGCCGAAGCCGAAGGACCTGGAGATCATGTCCATCGAGGCGCTCGGCGAGTATATCGACGAGTTGAAGGCGGAGATCGTCCGCGCCGAGGAGATGATCG
>JAPPPF010000296.1:8025-9565 GCA_028817665.1 Magnetovibrio sp.
GCCCGCGACGGCGCCGACGCCGTGTTCAAGTCGTAGAGGGCTGGTCCGGCGGCGCCGCGCGGCGGCGCCGGCCGCGCATGAACATCAGCCAGCCGATCGGCCCGAGCAGCAACACCAGCACCAACCACCCGATCCTGGGGCTGAACGGGCAACGCCCGCCTTCCGGCGCCCGCCAAGGGCCGCCTTGGGGCGTCACGGCGACGTGCGCCAACGGCAGCAGATAGCCGAAAATCAGGATACTCCATGCGATAACGGGGTCGGCCATTGATCGATTCAGTAACTCGAGCCTAAGCGATCAGGTCAATTCTAGCATAACTCTTGAAGATCTCCCGTTGACAGTCCAGCGCTGGAGTTCGTTCGATTTCGACCTGGGCGACCAAATGGCGAGCGCGGCGGCGTAGTGCCGACTTGAACGAAATGGGCCTCGCGGGAGAAATGCCGATCCGAGTAGAGTGTTATGGAAGTCGCATCCGCCGATGACTTGTTCTCTGCGTCGATCTTCTCGGCTAACATTACTGTCATTTTGTATCGTCAGAAGCACTTCGAATAATTCACTTTTTTAAATTGGGTTCAGGCGTTGATTTTCAGCTCATATAGTTTCGTTGCCGTATTTCTCCCGGTGATCATGTTGGGATTTGTTCTGACCAAGAACCAGAGTCAGAGGGCCTCTGTTTATTGGTTGCTCGGAGCATCATTGTTTTTTTACGCTTGGTGGAATCCAATATATATGTGGTTATTACTTGGATCTATCTCATTTAATTTCATTTTCGGTGGGTTAATTTATAAAAACAAGAATAGCGTATTTTTATTCGTTGGTGTGACGTTAAATATTTTTTTATTGGTGTATTTCAAATATTCGAATTTTTTTTTGGAAGCGATTACCCCCATTACAGAAACGACCATTCCGCGGGTCGACATAGTCCTCCCGCTGGCGATTTCATTTTTCACGTTTCAGCAGATCGCCTATCTGGTTGACGTCTACCGTGGCGCCCGAGCGGTCGATAATTATTTTGATTACGCTCTATTTGTCGCGTTTTTTCCACAGTTGATTGCGGGCCCCATCGTCCGCCATGACGAGTTCTTTCCTCAATTGGCGAAAAGCCTGAAACGATCGCCGCGTCTTCTCGATATCGCCGTGGGGGTAACTATTTTTACGATTGGCCTATTCAAGAAAACTATCCTTGGTGACGGCTTGGCAAACTATGCCGATCCGGTATTTGACGCGGCGGCCACCGGCGCATCCGTGAATTTTCTTGATAGTTGGGTTGGGGTGCTTGCTTTCACATTTCAGATTTATTTCGATTTCTCTGGTTACTCGGATATGGCGATCGGTTTGGCGCGCCTATTCGGCATACGCCTTCCCATCAACTTCTATTCCCCATACAAGTCCTTGAACATCTCAGAGTTTTGGCGGAGATGGCATATTTCCCTGTCGCGATTTCTCCTGGATTATCTCTACATCCCTTTGGGAGGAAACCGAGGGAATGCGCTCCAAACAGTCGGAAACCTCATGATCGTCATGGTGTTGGGCGGTCTGTGG
>JAPPPF010000249.1 GCA_028817665.1 Magnetovibrio sp.
CCAGATAGACGTGGCCAAGCGCGGCGGCCCGGGCGCGGGCCGAGACCTCGCCGCCCTTGCCTTCCAGGCAGGCCGCCATTTGCTCGCGGAGCGCCGGGACGTCGTCTTCGGGAAGGTCGGGGCGGTGCGACGCGGCCTCGGCGTCGTAGTTGGTGCCGGCAATGTTGCGCCAGCCGTGACGCAGGTTGCGCAAGGTGCGGTCGAGCAGGCCGGCTTTCGTCTGCACACTCATACGGGAAAGATCGGTTCAAAGGGCCTGTGAATCAAGGCTTAGTTGGCGCCGTCATGGAGTTCGGCGAGGGTGTCCGGCAGTAGGTCCGGCAAATCCTCCGCGATCAATCCAGGGCCCATGATTTCCGCGGCGCGGCCATGCACCCAGGCGGCCGCGGCGGCGGCATCGAAACCATCCATGCCCTGGGCCATCAGGCCGGCGATGATGCCGGCCAGCACGTCGCCGCTGCCGGCGGTCGCCAGGAACGGCGTGCCGGCCGGATTGATGGCCGCCCGGCCATCAGGCGCTGCGACGACCGTATCGGCGCCCTTCAGCAGCACCGACGCGCCGCATTGCTCGGCGGCGCGGCGCGCCCGCGTCAGCTTGTCGCCCTGGTGGTCGAACAGGCGTCGAAACTCGCCGTCGTGGGGCGTCAGGACGGCGTTCTCGTTCAATAATTCGAACAAGGCGTCGGGATCGTCGGCGAAGGCGGTCAGGGCGTCGGCGTCGACGACCACGGCCTTGTCCGCCGATAGCGCGGCGCTCACCCGGCTCCGGGTTTCCTCGCCGAGGCCGCCGCCGGGTCCGACCAACACCGCGTTCTTGCGCGGGTCCGCCATCAGCGCGCCGAAGCCGCCGTTCTCGATCGCGGTGACGAGATTGCCGGGATCGCCGGCGGCGTAGACGTCGAACGCGGCGGCCGGCGCGGCGATGGTCACGAGGCCGGCGCCAATTCGGCGGGCGCTGAGCGCGGCGAGACGCGCCGCCCCGGTCATCTCGGCGCCGCCGGCGATGACCGCGTGGCCCCGATTGTACTTGTGTCCGTCTTCCCGCGGCCACGGGAAGCGGGGCAGCCAGGTATCGGGGTGGTTGACCACCGCGCCGGGCCGGATCTCCTCGAGGACGCCGTCCGGGATGCCGATATCGGCGACGACCAACTCGCCCCGGAGGGCCCTGCCGGGCAGGAGATGGTGTCCCGGCTTGCCGCGGAAGAAGGTGACCGTCAGATCGGCGCGGAACGCGGCGCACATGACCGCGCCGGTGTCGCCGTGCACGCCGCTCGGAACGTCGGCGGCCACGCACGCCATCTTCCGGGCGTTGACCGCTTCGATGACGCCGGCGGCGGCGCCTTCGATGGGACGCGCCAGGCCGGCGCCGAACAAGGCATCGACAACCAGGTGTCCGTCATCGAACGGCAGCTCCGCGATCGCCTCGACGGGGCCCTGCCAGCGGTCCGCGTTGATCTTCGCGTCGCCCTTCAGACTGTCGCGGTCGCCGAGCAGGCCGATGCGCACCGGCCAGCCCCTGCTCGCCAGCAGCCGGGCGACGACGAACCCGTCGCCGCCGTTGTTGCCCGGCCCGCAGAGAACGCTCGCCGGCCGCGGCCGCCAGCGCGCCTCGATGGCGTCGGCGATGGCCTGGCCGGCGTTTTCCATGAGCTCGATGCTGGCGACGCCGGCGGCCACCGCGGCTGCGTCGGCGCGGTACATTTCATCGATGCCGAGGAGTGCGTGGGGCTGCATTGTTCTTGCCGATTCCCGCCAACTCGCCTAACTCACCTGGGTTCCCGCACGTCGGATCATAGTCGGTTGCCGAGCCGCCTGGAATGATCTTTCGTAAGGACTGGCTTTGAGGGCACCGAAATGCACGTGCTTGTCTGCGGCGCCGGGCTGATTGGCGTTTCCACGGCCTACTATCTGGCCGGGCACGGCCATGAGGTCACGGTCGTCGACCGCCGCGTCGGACCCGGCGAGGAAACCAGTTTCGCCAACGGCGGTCAGATTTCGCCGAGCCACGCCGACCCCTGGGCGTCGCCAGCCGCGCTCGTCAGGATCGTCGGGTGGATCGGCAAGCCGCACGCGCCCCTGCTCTACCGGTTCCGCCGCGAGCCGGCGCTATGGGAGTGGACGGCGCGGTTCCTGGCCAACTGCACGGGTGCCCGGTTTCAGCGCAATTCCGAGCGCATGCTGCGGGTCGCGCTTTACAGCCTGGAGACCCTGCGCGAGCTTAGGGCGGCGACAGGGATCGACTACGATCAGCGGGAATCGGGCATCCTCCATATCTTCCGCTCCCAAGAAGCCTTCGATGCGGCGCGGCGCCAGGCCGAGCGGGTGACGGCGCTCGGCTGCCCGCGCTTGGCGGTCGGCCGCGACGAATGCGTCGCCATCGAGCCGGCGCTGGCGGACGCCGCCGAGACCCTGGCGGGCGGGTTCCATTGTCCCGACGACGAGACCGGTGACGCCCACAAGTTCACCTTGGCGTTGGCGGACCGCTGCCGCGATTTGGGCGTGCGTTTTTACTTCGATACCTCGGTGTCGATGTTGAGCCGCCGCGGGAACCGCGTCGTCGACGTGCGCACCACCGATGGGCCGTTCCGGGCCGATGCCTATGTCCTGGCCCTTGGCAGCTACTCGCCGCTGATCGCCGAGACGGCCGACATCCGCTTACCCGTCTATCCGGCGAAGGGATATTCGGTCAGCCTGCCGCTCCGGGACGCCGCCAAGGCGCCGGTGAGCGGGCTCATCGACGACGAGCGCAAGCATGTCTACAGCCGGCTTGGGGAGACCTTGCGGGTCGCCGGAATGGCCGAGCTTGGCGGCTTTGATACCTATATCGACGCGGCCCGGGCCGGGTATATCCGGGATTCCGCCACCGCCCTGTTCCCGGACGCCACCGACCCGGCCGCGGCCGAGTTCTGGGCCGGGTTGCGGCCGTAGACCCCGGACAGTGTGCCGATCATCGGGCCGAGCCGCCTCGAGAACCTCTACATCAACACCGGCCACGGCACCTTGGGTTGGACCATGGCCTGCGGCAGCGGCCGGCTGTTGGCCGACCTGATCAGCGGCCGGGGTGCCGGGATCGACATGCGGGGCCTGGGCCCCGACCGGTTCAGTTTCTGATCGCGATTTCCCTTAATTTCCCGCCCGGCGTTTGAAGCGGTTGACGGACGCGTTCACTTCGTTTAGAACATAAAAAGAACATAAGCGGATTATAATATGCACAAAAAGCATGGAATAACCGACCCGCAAGGTCGGCCGGAACCGGTGTCCCTAAGCGATCTGCGTCATCGGGTCGCCAAGCTGGAACGCCCCGCCCTGCTCAAGTCGGCCCCCGGCGATGCCTTGCAATTGGGCGTCGCCGAGATCGACGGGGTCCTGCCCTGGGGCGGGCTGGCGCCGGCCTGTTTGCACGAGATCGGGGCGGCGCAACCATCGACGCCGGCCGTCGGGTTTGCCGCGGCGCTGCTCGGCCGGGCTGTGCGCAAGCAAGGCGGCACGGTGCTTTGGTGCCGGTCCGGACGCGAACTCTATGCGCCGGGCCTCACGCCTTTCGGTTTGACGCCGGACAACCTGATCGTCGCCCGCGGCGATGGCCGGGACATCCTCTGGGCGATGGAGGAAGGATTGAGGAGCGGCGCCCTGGCGGCGGTCCTGGGCGAACTCCGGGCGCTGCCGCCGACGGCGCTACGACGCTTGCAGTTGGCGGCGGAAACCGGCGGCACCCTGGGGTTTTTGTTGAATGCCGGACGCGAGACCGCCGGTTCGGCGACGACCCGCTGGCGGGTCCGTGCGGCGGAGAGCCGGCATCCGCGGGGCCCCTGGCCCGGCCGGCCCTGCTGGCAACTTGATCTTCTGCGGTGCCGGGGCGGCGAGGCCGCTTCCTGGCTGGTGGAGTGGCGTGATGAACGACATACCAACGACAACATCGGACCCCGCGGCGCCGGCGGTATCTGGGCGCCGGCGGCGCCCCGGGCGCCGGGTCGTCTCGCTTTGGCTGAACCGCTTCGCCACGGACAGGGCCGCCCGGCGGCAGGCCGGCCACGGCGCCCCGAAGCCGAACGGCTGGCCGTCTAGGCCGCTGGCGACGGTCGCTGCCGAGCGCGGCGGTCAGGTTCTGGCGGCGGTCAGCGAAGCCGCCGCCGGCGCCGGTCTCGGCCCCGGCCAACCGCTGGCCGACGCCCGCGCCCTGTGTCCGCATTTGGAAACCGCCGAGGCCGATCCGGCCAGCGATGCCCGGGCGCTCGCCGCGCTCGCCGACGGTTGCGGCCGCTACACGCCTTGGACCGCCGTCGACACGGAGCCCGGCGGCCCGGGCAGCGGTGGCGTGTGGTTGGACATCAGCGGGTGCGGACACCTGTTCGGCAGCGAGGCCACCTTGCTCGCCGACCTCGCGGCTTACATGGAACAGCTCGGCTATACGCACCGCCTGGCCGTCGCCGACACGCCCGGCGCCGCCTGGGCCGCCGCCCGGTTCATGACGACCGAGACCGGCATCGCCTCGGTGCCCGCCGATGGGCAGGCGAAAGTTCTATCCGCCCTGCCGGTGGCGGCGCTGCGCCTGCCGGCGGCGGTTCTGGAGGGCCTCCAGCGCATGGGCCTGCGGCGTATCGGCGATCTGATCGGGCTGCCGCGCGCGCCCTTGGCGGCGCGTTTCGGAGCCGTCGTCCTGGATCGCCTCGACCAGGCTCTCGGCCATCGTCCGGAGACCATCGAGCCCCGGCGTCCGGCCGCGGCCTTCCGGGCGCGTCTCGCCTTCGCCGAGCCGATCAATCACCGGGGCGGCATCGACGCCGTTCTCGACCGGCTGCTGGCGGCGCTTTCAAAGCAACTGGCGGACGCCCGCCAGGGCGCGCGGCGATTGGCGCTGATGGGGTACCGCACCGACGGCAGCGTCGCCGAGATCGCCGTCGGCACGGGCCGCCCGGTCCGCGACCCCGGGCACCTGGCGAAGCTGTTCCGCGAGAAGCTCGAGCTGTTCGATCCCGGGTTCGGCATCGAGGTCGCGGTCCTGGCGGCCGTCCGGACCGATCCGTTGGCGCCGGTCCAAGCCCCCTTGCGGGCGGCCGATGGCGGGGCCGGGAAAGACCTCGACTACCTGCTCGACCGGCTCGGCAACCGGCTCGGGCCGGAGCGGGTGTTGCGCCTCGCCGGCCGCGAGCGGCACCTGCCGGAATACGCCGCCAAAGCCGTTTCGGCGCTGGATGGGCCGCCTTCGCTGCCGTCCGGCGCCGGTGGCCCGGCGGCGCCCCGGCCGCTGCGCCTGCTGCCGGCGCCGGAACCCATCCAGGTGATGGCGCCGGTGCCCGACCGGCCGCCGGTGCTGTTCCGCTGGCGCCACCGCCCCTACCGGGTGGCCCGCGCCGACGGGCCCGAGCGGATCGCCCCGGAATGGTGGCGCGAGGATCCCAGCGCCTTGTTCAGCGGCGAGGCCGAGGCCCGCGACTACTACCGCATCGAGGACGAGACGGGGGCCCGCTTCTGGGTCTACCGCCAGGGCCTCTACCGCCCCGATCGGCCGCCGTACTGGTTCCTGCACGGGTTCTTCGCATGAGCGGCTACGCCGAACTGCAGGCGGCCAGCAACTTCAGCTTCCTGCGCGGCGCCTCGCATCCCGAGGAACTGGTGATCACCGCCGCGGCGCTGGGGCTCCGCGCCATCGCCATCACCGACCGGAGCAGCGTCACCGGCCTGGTCAAGGCGCATTTGGCGGCCAAGCAGGCCGGCATTCGCCTGGTCGTCGGCTGCCGGCTGGAGATCGGCGGCGGCCCCGACCTGCTGGTCTACCCCACCGACCGGGCCGCCTACGGCCGGTTGACGCGGCTGTTGACGCTGGGCAAGCGCCGCGCCCCGAAGGGCGAATGCCACCTGACCCTGGCCGACGTCCTGGACCCGGACGGCGTGTTCGCCGGCGGCGCCGGGCAGATGGCCGCGGCGGTCCCACCCCGATTTCCGGACGCGGCTTTCGAGGCGGACCTCGGCGACTTGAGCAGGAGATTCAAGGGAAGCCTTCATCTGGCTGTTTCCTATCGATATTCCGGCATCGACGAACCACGCCTCGCCGGCCTCGCGGAGATCGCCCAACGGGCCGGCGTGGCGTTGCTGGCGACCGGCGACGTGCACGCCCACGCCGCCGCCCGGCGGCCGCTGCAGGATGTGCTGAGTTGCATCCGTGAGGGCTGCATCGTGGAAGCCGCCGGCTACCGGCTGCACGCCAACGCGGAACGTCACCTGAAGGACGCCGGCGAGATGGCGCGCCTGTTCGCCGCCTACCCGGACGCCGTCGCCCGGAGCCTCGAGATCGCCGATGCCTGCACCTTCAGCCTGGACGAACTGCGCTACGAATATCCCGTCGATCCGGTGCCCGAGGGCCGCACGCCGCATGACGAACTGGCCCGCCTGACCTGGGCCGGCGCCGAGGCGCGCTATCCCGGCGGCACCCCGGACAAGGTCCGGGCCCAACTCGAGCACGAGCTGGCGCTGATCGAGGGCCTCGGCTTCGCCCCCTACTTCCTGACCGTCCACGACATCGTCCGCTTCGCCCGGGAGCGCGACATTCTCTGCCAGGGCCGCGGCTCGGCGGCCAATTCGGCGGTCTGCTATTGCCTCGGCATCACCGCCGTCGACCCGGCCCGCCTCGATCTCCTGTTCGAACGCTTCGTCAGCGCCGAGCGCGGCGAGCCGCCCGACATCGACGTCGATTTCGAGAATGGCCGCCGCGAGGAAGTGATCCAGTACGTCTACGGGAAATACGGCCGCGAACGGGCCGGCATGACGGCGACGGTGATCTCCTACCGGACGAAGAGCGCCATCCGCGAGGTCGGCAAGGCGCTGGGCGTGTCGGAGGACACCATCATCGCGCTGCAGGGCGCCGGCTGGCGGCGTTCCTGGGACGAGATCGGGCCGAAGCAGCTGTTCGAGGCCGGTGTCGACCCCGAAGACCCGGTGGTGCAGCGGATCATGGCGCTGGCCGGGCTACTGCGCGGTTTTCCCAGGCACCTGTCGCAACACACCGGCGGCATGGTGATGACCAAGGGGTTGCTGGAGGAGGTCGTGCCCATCGCCAACGCCGCCATGGACGAGCGCACGGTCATCGAATGGGACAAGGACGACCTCGACGCGCTCGGTATCCTGAAGATCGATATCCTGGCGCTCGGCATGCTGACGTGCGTGCACAAGGCCTTCGACCTGCTCCGCGTCCATCACGGCCGGGACGTCGGATTGGCCAACATCCCGCCGGAGGACCCGGCGGTCTACGACATGCTCTGCAAGGCCGATTCGGTCGGCGTCTTCCAGGTCGAGAGCCGGGCCCAGATGAGCATGCTGCCGCGCTTGCGGCCGCGCAACTTCTACGACCTGGTGATCGAGGTGGCGATCGTCCGTCCGGGCCCGATCCAGGGCGACATGGTGCATCCCTACCTGCGCCGCCGCGACGGCAAGGAAGCGGTCGACTACCCCTCGGACGCGCTCAGGCAGGTCCTGGGCAAGACGCTGGGCATTCCCCTGTTCCAGGAGCAGGCCATGAAGATCGCCATCGTCGCCGCCGGGTTCACGCCCGAGGAGGCCGACGGGTTGCGCCGGGCGCTCGCCACCTTCCGGCGCATGGGTGACATCCACAAGTTCGAGGAACGCTTCCTCAAGGGCATGGCGGAGAACGGTTACGCGCCGGATTTCGCCGAACGCTGCTTCCGCCAGATCGAGGGCTTCGCCGACTACGGCTTCCCCGAATCCCACGCCGCCAGCTTCGCGCTCTTGGTCTATGTATCCTCGTGGCTGAAATGCCATTACCCGGCGGCCTTCGCCTGCGCGCTCCTGAACAGCCAGCCCATGGGGTTCTACGCGCCGGCGCAGATCGTCCGCGACGCCCGCGAGCACGGCGTCGAGGTGCTGGCCCCCGACGTCAACGAAAGCGGTTGGGATTGCGCGCTGGTGCCAAGGGCCGATGGCCCTGGCGGCGAGGTCGCGCTCAGGCTCGGTTTCCGTCAGGTCAAGGGAATCAAGGAGGCCGACATGGCGGCGTTGACGGACGCCGCGCCGTTCCACTCGATCCCCGATCTGTGGCGCCGCACCGGCCTCACCAAGGCGGTGCTGGAACGCCTGGCGCGGGCCGACGCCTTCCGGTCCCTCGGCCTGGAGCGGCGTCCGGCGCTGTGGGCGGTACGCGGCCTCGATGACGCGCCATTGCCGTTGTTCGCCGCCTTGGACGCGCCGCGGCCGGAATCCGAGGTCAGCCTTCCCGCCATGCCGCTCGGCGAACAGGTCGCCGACGACTACCGTGCCCTGGCGTTGTCGCTGAAGGCGCACCCCCTCGCCTTGCTGCGCGGCCACCTGCTGGAGCAGGGCTATCAGCCGTCGGCCTGCCTGGAGCGCCTGGCCAACGGCAAGCGGGTGCGGATCGCCGGGTTGGTCACCGCCCGGCAGCGCCCGGGCAGCGCCAAGGGGGTCATGTTCGCGACCATGGAGGACGAAACGGCGGTCGCCAACCTGATCGTTTGGCCGGCGGTGTTCGAAACCTACCGCCGGCCGGCGCTCGGCGCGCACCTGCTCGGCGTCAGCGGCGAGGTGCAGAAGGAGGGCCGGGTCATTCACGTCGTCACCGACCGCCTGGAGGACCTGACCCCCCTGCTCGGCCGCCTCAGCGGCGCCGACGGGCCGGACCCGCGGGCCGGCCTCCGCCTGCGCTCGCGAAATTTCCAGTGAGCCGGACGCGCCTCAGGCCGGACCGCCGAGCCGGTCGATGTGGCGCTGCAGCCGGCTGATCATGTCCTGGACCGGAATGGTTTTCCTCAGGTAGTCCTTGGCCCTGGCGATCATGCAATCCTCGATCACCTCCGTGTCGTCGACGGCCGTCAGCATGACGACGTAGGCCTCGGGCGTTCTTTCCTTCAGGGCCGCGAGGACCTCGACCCCATCCATGTCGGGCATGCGGATATCGAGCAGAACCAGATCCGGCGACGTTTCCTCGAACAGCCGGATCCCGTCGGGACCGCTCTCCGCCTCGCCGACGATGTCGCAGCCGAGCGTCGTCAGCGCCGGCTTGATGATGTCGCGGATGAGTTTCTCGTCATCGACGATGATCGCCCGCAGGGGCCGCCCGGTGCTCATCCCTAGTCCTCCGTATCCGAGAGGTTCCCGGCCACCCGTTCGGCGATCGTCGACAGATCGCCGGCCCGGAACCGCTCGGCATGCCCTTGGAGGCGCTTGACGATGCGCTCCATGGGGCGGTCCTTGCGGATGAAATCCTGGGCACCGCGGTACATGGATTGGCTGATCGATTCCAAATCCTTGCTCACAGACACCATCAGGACGTAGGCGTCGGGATTGGCCGCCCGGATTTCCGCCAAAACCTCGCGGCCGTCCATGCCCGGCATTCGGATATCGAGAAGCGTCAGGTCCGGCGCCGCCGACTTGAACAGATCGATCCCCGCGGCGCCGTCGCCGGCGGTGCCGACGGCCTCGAGCCCGGCGTAATCGAGGGCGTGGGCCAGCAAGGTCCGGGAAATCTACTCGTCATCGACTGTCGCTTAAACA
>JAPPPF010000005.1:0-2822 GCA_028817665.1 Magnetovibrio sp.
TGGAATTTGATTTGCGTCAAGGCGCGCCGGGCATTACCCCTTAGGATACACGTTCAGAGAGGATGAACCCGGCGCCCCGCGTCGAGAGGAAGCAAGTGAAAGCCATGGATTACGAAGCGTTTTTCGAGAAATCCGTCCAAGCGATCAAATCCGAGGACCGCTACCGCATTTTCGCCGATCTGGAGCGCCAGCGCGGAAATTATCCGCATGCCGTCAACCGGCGCGGCGGCCAGACGGAAGACGTGGTTGTCTGGTGCTCCAACGACTATCTCGGCCAGGGCCAGAACCCGATCGTCCTGGAGGCCCTGATCGAGGCCGCCGAGCGCCTGGGTTGCGGCTCCGGCGGCACCCGTAACATTTCCGGCACCACGCATCTGCACGTGCTTCTCGAAGAGGAACTGGCGGCGCTCCACAACAAGGAAGCCGCGTTGCTGTTCACGTCGGGGTACGTCTCGAACGACGCGGCGATCTCGACCATCGCCCAGTTGATGCCCGATTGCGTGATCCTGTCGGACGCCTGGAACCACGCCTCGATGATCGCCGGCATCCGGCATTCCGGCTGCGAGAAGAAGATCTATAACCATTGCGACATGGCGCATCTGGAAAGCCTGCTCAAGGACATCGATCCGGACCGCCCGAAACTGATCGCTTTCGAATCCGTCTACTCGATGGACGGCGACATTTCGCCGATCGCCGAGATCTGCGACCTGGCCGACAAATACGGGGCGATGACCTACATCGACGAGGTCCACGCCGTCGGCCTCTACGGCAAGACCGGCGGCGGCATCACCGAGCGCGACGGCCTGGCGCACCGATTGACCGTCATCGAAGGCACGCTGGCCAAGGGGTTTGGCCTGGTCGGCGGCTACATCACCGGCTCCGCGGCGTTGATCGACGCGGTCCGCTCGAACGCGCCCGGCTTCATCTTCACCACGACCCTGCCGCCGCCCGTCATCGGCGGCGCGATCGCCTCCGTCCGTTACGTGCGCGAACACAACGAACTGCGCGAGAAACACCAGGAACGGGCGGCGAAGCTGAAGCAGATGGTCGCCGATGCCGGCCTGCCGCTGATGGAATCCGTGACCCACATCGTGCCCGTCATGGTCGGCGACCCGGTGCTCTGCAAACGCGCCACCGACATGCTGCTTGAGGACTACAACATCTACATCCAGCCGATCAATTATCCGACCGTGCCGAAGGGCACGGAACGTCTGCGGATCACACCGACACCGTTTCACACGGACGAGTTGATGGAGCAGTTGGTCGCCGCGCTGGTCGAAGTGTGGCAGCGCCTCGAGTTGAAACAAGCGGCCTAGCGCCAAGACTTTCCGAACGCCTTCCCGGACCGCCCCAGGGGCCGGCCTAGGCCGTGCCTTGCAGGCGCTCGATCAGCGTGAACACGATCAACGCCGCGGCCAACAGGATAAAGAAGAAGATCACCGTGCGCTGCTCGAAACGCGCGCCGCGCGCCTGTTCGATCCGATCCAGGATCTTGTCGGCGGCGAAATAGAGCCCGATTGCCACGGCCAGGAATGTCAGAGCTTCCATGATGATGGTCGCCTGCGGTTGCCGGCCCTGCCGGCGCCGAATGTCGTCGATTTGATGCCATATCCAGATTTTCGATGAATTGATTTCCATCAAGGCGCCACGCAAAAGCTTCTGAAAAGATGCCGCTTCGATGACCATGAAGATGATGCTCAACGCGGATGATCTCGCGACGGTTCAGGGCTCCGCCCTGTTCCGGGACGCCCCTCAGGCGGCGCTCGACGACATGCTGGCGCATACCGAGATCGGCGACTACAGAAACCATCAAGTGATCTTCAGGCCCGGCCGGCTGGCCAACCGGGTTTATCTGGTCCTGCGCGGCAAGGTGCAGGTCTATCGTGGCGAGGCCGCCGGCAAGCACGCCGTGCTCGGCGTCCTGCAGCGCGGCGCCGGCTTCGGCGTGGAGGACGTCCTCGAGGCGAAGCGCCACGCCGCGACGGCGGAAGCCGTCAGCGCGTGCCGGGTCCTGGAAATCCGCGCCGACGCCTTCCTCGACGCCGTCGCCAACCATCCGGCCTTCGCCACGGGATTGCTGAAGCTGTTGTCGCGGTCGCTGCATCAGGTCTCCGATCAGTTGGAACGCATCCAACTGAAACCGACGGCGCAGCGGCTCGCCGACTACCTGCTGCGTCTCGTCACCGACCCGGCGAAGTGCGCCGAGTTGACCCTGCCCTACGAAAAAGCGCTGATCGCCGCCTACCTCGGCATGGAGCCGGAAAGCCTGTCGCGGGCGCTTAAGGACCTGCAGGCCGTCGGCGTCACCAACCGGGGGCGCCACATCCGCATCGAAAACCCGGATGCGCTCCGCGATTTCTCGCGGGCCACGCCGGGCCCCCTGCACGCCACCTGAACCGCCGCCGGTCTGCCGGAAGACGCGACGGCGAACGACGCCGATCCCAGCCCCGCGCCGGTCTCCCAACAACACGCATTTCCAGTCCGGCGCCGAGGCGTTATGGTTCGGGCCTCGACACCCTTGTCCGGACATCACCATGAGCGACCGCCCGACCGTCACCGCCACATCACAGGTTTCGCCGGTCCTCGCCCAGCACGCCATCGATGAATTCGCGCTGGCGGATTTCCTGAGTGCCGAGGTCGCCGGATTTCGCGCGCCCCTCGATCTCGGCCAGTGCCAGGGCGGCATGTCAAATCCGACCTTCGTCGTCACCGACGCCGGCGGCCGGCGCTACGTGCTGCGCAAGCAGCCGCCGGGTGGGGTGCTGCCGTCGGCGCCCGCCGTCGCGCGCGGGTACCGGGGCATTTCGGCGCTCGCGGGGTCG
>JAPPPF010000005.1:2832-4273 GCA_028817665.1 Magnetovibrio sp.
CCAGCGAACGCGCCGCCATCTACGCCGCCATGGGCGACACCCTGGCACGGCTGCACGGCGTCGACTGGACCGCCGCCGGCCTCGACACCTTCGGCAAGCCGGGCGGTTACGCCGAGCGCCAGGTGGCGCGCTGGTCGAAACAGTACGAGGCCCAGAAAACCGACGACCTTCCCGACATGGACAGTCTGATCGAATGGTTGCCGGCGAACGTGCCCGCCGACACGGAAACCACCCTGGTGCACGGCGACTTCCGCCTGGAGAACATGATCTTCCACCCAACGGAACCGAAGGTCATGGCCGTCGTCGACTGGGAACTGTCGACCCTCGGCGATCCGCTCTCGGATCTGGCCTACAACTGCCTGCCCTACTACATGCCCGACGCCAACCGGGGCGACCTGACGGCGCGCGACCCGGCGAGCGGTATTCCGGCGCTGGAAGACTACGTCGCCTCATACGGCGCCGCCACCGGGCGCGACGCCGCCGCCGACTGGACCTTCTATGTCGTCTTGTCGCTGTTCCGGATCGCGGCCATCGTCCAGGGCGTCTACTTCCGTGGCCTGCAGGGCAACGCGTCCAGCCCGGAAGCCTTGAAGCGCAAGGATTCGTGCCGGTTGTTCTCGGGTTTGGCCTGGAAGCTGGCGGCGCCGGCCTAAAGCGGGAAGCGGACGGTCACGCGGGTGCCCGCGTCGACCTCGCTCTCGATCTCCAGGACGCCGTCGTGCGCCTCGATCAACGATTTGACGATGCTGAGGCCGAGCCCGGTGCCTTGCTCGGAGAGGAACGGATCGGAATGCGCCTGCGAAAACGGCTCGGTGACGCTCGCCAGTTGATCCGGGGCGATGCCACGGCCTGTGTCGGCGACGGTGATTTCCAAGGCCTTGCCGTTGGCCCGCGTGCCGACGGTGATCTCGCCGCCCGGATCGGTGAACTTGACCGCGTTGGACAGCAGGTTGTGGAGGATCTGCGTGCACGCGCGCTCGTCGGCCCGAAGCGCCGGCAGGCCGTCCGGAACATCCAGGCGCAGTTCGATCCGCTTCTCCTCGGCGGCCACGGCGATCACCTTGACCGCTTCCTTCAACAGCGCGTTGGTCGATATGGATGCCTTCTTGAATTCGCGGTTACCCGATTCGATCGCGGCGATGTCGAGGACGTCGTTGACCAGCGACAGCATGTATTGGCCGCCCTTGTAGATCTCCTCGGCATAGTCCTTGTAGGCCTGGTCGTAGACGGGCGTGAAGGCCTGCGAGCGGATCATGTCGCTGAAGCCGAGGATGGCGTTCAACGGGGTCCGGAATTCGTGGCTCATGGTCGCCAGGAACTCCGACTTCGTCCGATTCGCCTCGTTCGCGGCCAACATGGCGTCCCTGAGCTCGAGCTCGATGGTCTTGCGTTCGGTGATGTCGATGACCGTCGCCTGGGTCGCCGGCTGGCCGTCCCATAT
>JAPPPF010000005.1:4283-9427 GCA_028817665.1 Magnetovibrio sp.
CCATATGACTTGGCGCGACAGGTTCTCGAACCAGACGATCCCGCCGTCCTTGCGGAGCGCCTTGTATTCGTAACGCGCCGGCGCGTCGCGGCCGGCGGCGCGGTCCTGGCAGATCTCGACCACGCGCTGACGCTCGTCCGGCGCGACCAGGTGCTCCCAGGAGTCCAACCGGACGATCTCTTCGGCGGTGTAGCCAAGCATCTCGGCGAACGCGGCGTTGGCGAAAATCGGTTTCGGCCCGTGGGTCACCATGATCCCTTGCAGCGAACCGTCGACGAGGTCGTGGAAGCGCTTCGCGTATTCCCTAAGGGCCGCCGCGGGATCGTGATCGAGCGGTCGCTCCGCCGGCACGCGGTCCGCATCGGCTCGGTCCGCGGCGTCACGGAACCGGGAGACGACCGGATTCGACATTCCCACACACTCCTCAAGCCCGCCGCGCCGAACATGGGAATTGCGCCGGGATCACCAATGTTTCAGGCCTGCCTCCCTGAACACGCGACATACTACCGTAATTCGAGCTTCACGTAACCGTTTTACTCGTTCTCTACGATACGCATGCGATTCGTGCGGTTTTCTGGCATCGACGCGCCGGACATCGCCAATCAGATTTGATCAAAGGCCCGTGAAACCGGGCCGCCGCCGGGCCTTCAGCGCTTCGGCAGCGCGCCCTGGCGGCCGAGTTCGAGGCGCGCGATCTGCCGGCGGTGCACCTCGTCGGGACCGTCGGCGAAGCGCAGCGCGCGCATCCGCGACCACATGTAGGCGAGCGGGAATTCCTGGCTCATGGCGCCGCCGCCGTGCACCTGCATGGCGTAGTCCAGCACCTTCAAGGCCATGTTCGGCGCCGCCACCTTGATCATGGCGATCTCCTGGCGGGCCTCCTTGTTGCCGGCCCGGTCCATCTTGTCGGCGGCCTTGAGGACCAAGAGCCGGCACATGTCGATATCGATCCGGCATTCGGCGATGCGCTCCTGGGTAACGCCGCGCGCCGCCACCGGCTTGCCCCAGGTGACGCGTTCGGCGGCGCGCTGGCACAGGAGTTCGAGCGCCCGCTCGGCGACGCCGATGATCCGCATGCAGTGATGGATGCGGCCCGGTCCGAGGCGCCCTTGCGCGATCTCGAAGCCCCGGCCCTCGCCCAGCAGCATGTTCTCGGCGGGCACCCGGACGTTGTCGAAGATCACCTCGCCGTGGCCGTGCGGCGCGTCGTCGAAGCCCATCACCTTGAGCATCCGGGTGACGGTGATCCCCGCCGCGTCGCGCGGCACCAGGATCATCGATTGCTGGGTGTAGGTGTCCGCGTCGGGGTCGGTCTTGCCCATGACGATCAGCAGCTCGCAGCGGTCGTCGCCGATCCCGGAGGTCCACCACTTGTGGCCGTTGATCACGTAGTCCGCGCCGTCGCGCTTGATCGAGGTCTCGATGTTGGTGGCGTCGGAAGACGCCACCTTCGGTTCGGTCATGGCGAAGGCGGAGCGGATCTCGCCGGCCAGCAGGGGTTTCAGCCAACGCTCCTTCTGCGCGTCGGTGCCGTAGCGCTCCAGCGTCTCCATGTTGCCGGTGTCGGGGGCCGAGCAGTTGAACACCTCCGGCCCCCAATGGACCCGGCCCATGACCTCGCACAAGGGCGCGTATTCCAGGTTGGTCAGCCCGGCGCCCAACTCGCTTTCGGGGAGGAACAGGTTCCAGAGCCCCTGCTCCCTCGCCTTGGCCTTCAGTTCCTCCATGATCGGCGGCGTCTGCCAGCGCGTCTCGCCCTCGTCCAATTGCGCGTAGTAGAGCGCCTCGTTGGGCTCGACGTGGTCGTTCATGAACGCCGTGACCCGGTCCAGGAGGTCCTTGGTCTTGTCGGAGTGCTCGAAATTCATGGCGCTCGGTCTCCTAATCCAGGCGTTCGAACAGTTTCATCCAGGTGCGCGCCCGGGGCTCCAGGGACGAGATGTAGATGTGCTCGTCCAATTGGTGCGCGCCGTAGCCGTCGGCGCCGAGGCCGTCAAGCGTCGGCACGCCCTCGGCCGCCGTCAGGTTGCCGTCGGAACCGCCGCCGGTGCGGCCCGTGTATTGCAGGTCGAGGCCGTGCTCGAGCGAGTAGGCGCGGGCCTTCTCGAACAGATCGAGGATGCCGTCGGTGGCCTCCATGGGCGGGCGCGAGATGCCGCCGCTGACCTCCAGCGTGACGTCCGGATCGTAGGGCTCGAGACCGAGCATGCGGGCCTCCATCTCCTGGCCGTCCGAGAGGCGGACGAAGCGGTGATCGACCTCGATGACGCAATCCTTCGGGATCACGTTGACACCGGTGCCGCCGGAGATGATGCCGGTGTTGAAGGTGACGCCGCGCTCGTAGTCGGTCCAGGACTCGATATCGCAGATCTGCTTGGCGATCTCCTTGATGGCGCTGCGGCCGTGCTCGTGCTTGGAGCCCGAATGCGCCGGCCGGCCGGTGGCGGTGACCTTGAAGCGCGCGCTGCCTTTGCGCTCGACCACGACCTTGCCGCCGTCGCGGGCCGGCTCGGTGACCAACACGTACTTCGCCTTCCTGGCCTCCTCGGCGATGTACTTGCGCGAGTACGGGCTGCCGCGCTCCTCCTCGGGGATGTACATGAACGTCACCGGCAGCTTCGGCTCGCCGCCTTCCTCCAGAAGACGCTTGTAGGCGTAGTAGGCGATGTAGGCCCCGGCCTTCATGTCGTAGGTGCCGGGCCCGTAGAGATGGTCGCCCTCGATGCGGATCGGGTTGCCGCTCTCCTTGGTGCCGATGGGATGCACGGTGTCGATATGCGAGACCACCAGGATGCCCTTGTTGGCGCGCGACGATCCGGGCGCGCGGCCGCGGATCAGATCGCCCCAGCCGTCCTCGCCCGGGGTGCGCTCGGTCTCCAGGCCCACGGCCTCGAACTCCTGGGCGACGTGGTCGACCATGCGGTTGACGGCGGCGGCGTCGATGGAGGGGCTCTCGATGGAGATCCATTCGATGACGCCGTTGACGAGTTCGTCGGTGCTGAGATCCGCCGTGGCGGCCTTGTCGGACATGATGATCGGGTTCCTTGTCTAGCTGTAGGTGCCGCGCGCCGCGTCGGCGCCGCCGTCGACGATGATCGTCTGGCCGGTGATGAAGCGCGCCGAGGGCCCGGCCAGGAAGACCGCCGCGCCGGCGACCTCGTCGGGCTCGCCGATGCGGCCGAGCGGATAGATCGAGACCGCCTGCCTGTAGCGCTCCGGGTCCTCCCAGAGCGCGCGCGCCATGTCGGTGCGGATCAGGGCCGGCGCGATGCAGTTGACGGTGACTTGGCTTTCCCCCCACTCGACGGCGAGGTTGCGCGCGATGTTGATGTCGGCACCCTTGGAGATCGAGTAGGCGCCGAGGTTGTAGGTGCCCTTGAAGGCGCCGACGGAGGAAATGATGATCACCGAGCCGTCTTTGCGCTCGGCCATCTGCGGGATCACCATGTTGCAGAGCCAGAGCTGGTTCTTGACGTTGGTCTCCATGATCTTGTCGTAGGCCGCCTCGTCGATGTCCTTCAAGGGCCCGAAGTAGGGGTTGATGGCGGCGTTGCAGACCAGGATGTCGATGCCGCCCCAGGCGTCCATGACGTCGTCGACCAACGCCCGCAAGGCGTCGCGGTCCGAGACGTTGCAGGCCCGCGCCATGGCCTCGCCGCCGGCCGCCTCGATGGCCGCCGCCGCCGCCTCGCAGGCCTCGATCTTGCGGCTGGTGATCACCACACGAGCGCCGGCCGCCGCCATCGCCTCGGCGATCGCCTTGCCGATGCCGCGCGACGACCCGGTGATCAACGCCCGCTTGCCGCTGAGATCGAAGAGTTCCATGGTTCCGGCCCCGCCTGCGGCGGACCACTGGCGTCCGCCGGGGGCGGAGTTTAGAACGCCCGGACGGGTCCGGCAAATTCGCGGCACCGAACGGTTCGGCCAGTGAAATGGCGGCCCCGGCCGGCCCCCGGTCCGGCCAACTTCGGACCTGTAATTCCGGCGCGATTTGCTAGGATCGGGATCAAGGTTCGAATTTGAACGCGCTCGGGCGAAGGGAAGCGGCATGACGGCAAACGGGGAAGCGCAGCGGGACCTCGGCGACATCGTCGATGACGGCGACGGAAAGGTGCTGGCCGTGCTCGGCGAGAGCTTCGTCGGCGCCTGGAACATCAATGGCCGGATCAAGGGCGGCGGTGGGAATGGCGGCGAACCCGCACGGAGCCCACCAGGTCAGCCGCCATAGGGCTGACTGCGGGAATGGCCAACTGGTGGCCATCCTCGATCATGCGGGGCGCGCCAGGGTTCAACGGCTCGGACCGGCTCCCCAACCTTGGCGCGCCCCGCCTGCTTTAATTGGATGGAATTGGATGGACAAACGGATGGCGATGTGGCATTCTTTAATTGGATGGAAATGGATGGAAAAATGGGTGCCGCGATCAACACCTCCACTTTGGAGGTCACCAACGAGATCTTATCGCTGATCTCGGAAATCGACGAGTTCAAAGGCGCATGGCGGGCGATCGGACGGATTGCGCCCGAACGGCTGACCAGCCTCAAGCGCGTCGCCACCATCGAAAGCATCGGCTCCTCGACTCGTATCGAGGGCGCCAGGCTGACCGACCGCGAAGTCGAAAAGCTGTTGTCAAATATCGAGATCAAATCCTTCGCGTCGCGCGACGAGCAGGAGGTGGCCGGTTACGCCGACGCCATGGAGACGGTCTTCTCGAACTGGGAAGCGATTGATCTCACCGAAAACCACATCAAGCAGCTCCACCGTGATCTCTTGAAATATTCCGTCAAAGACGAGCGCCATCGCGGCGAGTACAAAACCCTCCCCAACCATGTCGAGGCGTTCGGCCCGGATGGAGAGAGCCTGGGCGTGGTGTTTGAGACGGCATCGCCTTTCGATACTCCTCGCCTCATGGCCGAACTGGTCGATTGGGTAGGCCCAAATCTAAGCGATCGAGACATCCATCCGCTCTTGGCGATCGCCGTATTCGTGGTCGTGTTTTTGGAAATCCATCCGTTCCAGGACGGCAACGGACGCTTGTCCCGCATTTTGACGACGCTCCTGCTTTTGCGGGCGGGCTATGGCTATGTGCCCTACGGCTCCCTGGAAAGCGTCGTCGAGCGAACCAAGGAATCCTATTACCTAGCCC